>NZ_JBQFUV010000004.1:0-229081 GCF_056539365.1 Ruegeria sp. BB7
GCCAGTGCGTGGCAGTGAAGCTTGATGTCATGCCAGGGTTGGTTCCGCCGGTCACACCGGCAATACGATGATCTTCGGCGGAAATCACAGAATCCGTTGAAATATAAGTCGCTACGGAAAACCAAGACACGTCCATATTGGATGCATCATGAATGACGTAGTCCATCTCGATCTTACCGCCGCCTTCAAGGTCAAGATCGGAATTGCCTCCGATTGTAGCGGATACCAACTGCAAATCAGCGGATGGAGCCTCAACCGTGATCTGAACCCATTCGGTTAAATTGTCCGCTTCATTCTCCTCGTTAAGGACGTCATTGCTGTCGACACGTGCGGCAATCCAATATGTTCCAGGCTCAAGCGTTGCCGGATCAAACGTAAATGTTGCTGAACCAGATGTACCGGTTGCCGTCGCGGTAAGACTTGTAGTGCCAACGGCATTCATGACCGCGGTTTCATCTGGCGCAGATGCAATCAATAGCGCTACCGTCGAGTCAGCTGCGTCGATCACGCCATTGGATGCGATACTTACGTTAACATTGGTCGTCTCGCCGGGGGAGAGGCTGATATCGTCCACCTGAATGGTTTCCGCCATCAGATTGGCGAAGCGGGGCATAACGACTTCAGCCGCAGTCTGCGTCATATCCGCAAATTCGAACAGTTCGACGCCAGAAATGGTGTCTGTACCTTCGGGGCCAGAAACTTGGATTTGCCCGTCGCTCAATACAACAACGTCATAGTCGTCACGAGCATAGGCAAACACAGCAGTGTCGACACCACTTCCGCCGTAAATCGTGTCATTGCCGCCGCCACCAATCAGCCTGTCATTTCCGCCTTTCCCGTCCAGGATTTCATCGGCGCTTGTACCGACCAATGTGTTATCCCGCTTGTTTCCGGAAATGACGTTGCTGTCACCGCCACCTTTGTTTGGTTTGGGCATCATATAACTCCTTGAATCAAAATCCTTGGAGATTGACTTGCAAAGAAATGCGTCAACAATTTGGCATTGAATTATCAGTCATTTATTTAACTTTGAGTTGTGTGCGAGGCCACATTTCAGTGAGATTTGGAGGTCCTCTCGCTTTCTGCTGTTTACGTTTCCCATTCCCACGCATAATCCATCGTTCAGCCAGAATCGCAGGCTCTTAGGTTACTTCTGCGGAACTTTCGGCCCTCTCGCCTCCACAGCGGCTCGATCACATCGGCAATCAACCGATCCTCATCTGCTTAAGCTTGATCTTGTAGACCTTTCTTGGCTCTCCGTTACGAATAACGTCGGCATTCCGCGATACTCTAACCACAGAAAAGCACATCGCTGCCTATCGGATGGTGTGGGCAAGTTTCCGCGTCGGTGACAAATCCCCAAAAGTATGATAAGAATAGACTGTATTTTTCTACTTTTACGCTTAATGCCCAACAATTCGTTCTTACAAACGCATTGTTTTCAAACCAACATTAGAGATCGTGATGGCGGATAATTCTATTCAAATTCCATCTATTTCTGAAGCGCAATTATACGAAATGCTGCGGGATCCCGAATTTCCTGACGAAGAAATTGCGCCCTATTTAACCGAAAACTCCCATGCGAGCACGCCGTTTGCGCCGGTGATCCAGCCTAATCCTGCTACAGTCGAACCAAGCCTCGAGCAAGGTGCGGTCCTTCTAAGCAATGCCAACTCCTTGGCCCGGTGGCGGCGTAATCAACGCTACAAAACCCGAATAAAAAATTGGGACGGTCCCAGGCTGGTCAGCGAAGGGGACAGCTGGTTTCAGTATCCCATCTTGTTGAAAGATGTGATCGATCAACTGGAACCGGACTACGCGATCCGTAGCCTTGGGGCGGCGGGCGATCTGGTGTCCGACATGGTGACCCAGAACGAACTTATTGCAACGGTAATGGCAGAAAAGCCTGACGGTGTTTTGCTTTCAGGGGGAGGGAACGACCTCTTGGGTGAGGGCCGCCTGGTGCGGGCGCTGAAGCATTTTGACCCGACCTTAACTGTGCAAGATTATGTAACACAGGATTTTGAGAATACACTGAATGAAACAATTCAGAACTACAGAACCCTTCTGACCCGACTGGTGCGGGGCTTTCCGGGCATGCCGGTCTTTTGCCATTCATATGATCACGCGATCCCCGACAAGGGACGCTGGTTGGGCAAACCAATGGAAAAACTGGAAATCCGTGACCCTGAATTGCAGCGGGACCTTGTCGCGCATTTGGTGAACAGATTTCACGCCGCAATGACGGCTTTGGTTGCCGAGCCTGCGCTTGGTGGCTCGGTTCATCTTGTGGATTGCCGCAGTTCCGTCCAAGGAGATTGGTTCGATGAACTGCACCCCAAGAATGCGGGGTTTAAACGAGTCGGTAATCTGTTCCGTGAGGCCTTGTCCAACAACCTGACAGGCGGTCACGCAATGACCGCGTCCCCGCTCCTGAGCCTACCATCCGGAGCCACCGAGGCAGCAGACGAAGTCGTATTGCTGGCATCCGCCCTGAGCGACGACGCGCTAATTGCCGAAATCGGTCGGCGGTCAATGCTGTTGTCTGCTGAACCCGAGCTGAACCTGGTCGGATCTGAGGCGGCGATTTCCGTGGCAGCATCCGGTGTTGAACCAGGTTTCAAAACACTGGGGCGGCGCATCCTGCGCCGTTTGTCTCGTGAATTGCACGGCTTGATCTGTGGCGACAATCCGGATGACGAGGGGGAACGTAAGAAAATCCTAGATGCATTGGGAATCGGAGGATCGGCCCTTGCTGGCGCGTTGGTACAACTACTGGTTGGCGCGTTTGGGTTGGCTCCGGCAGTCGCAACCGTGCTTGCAGCCTTCCTGATCCGTCGAGTGTTGCGCCCGACGCTTGCGGAAACCTGTGCTGTCTGGGGGGATGCACTGAGCTGACGGGCGGAAAGGAACAACCCTGGAAATCGGAGGCAACAATGACAAAATCGAACATAGGCCACGTTGACCGCCGCACCTCATTAGGGGTGCTAGCCGGGGCTCTCGTTTTGCCACTGACTGCAACTATTCCGGTCGCCACCACGGCCCAGCCCATTTCGAAAACCAGAATCTCACTGGCTGCGTTTATGCAAGATACAGGTCGCATGAATAGCCTTATGCAAGGCATCGCAGTCATGAAGCAGCGACCGCCCTCTGACCCGACAAGCTGGTTCTTCCAGGCTGCGGTACATGGAGTGACCACTGACGCAGTTCAGCAGGCGCTGGCTATGGATTCGAATGTGGCCACTGTTGATCAGGGACGGTTTTGGAACCAATGCCCGCATTTCGGCCAGACGTCCGCGAATTTCTTAATCTGGCATCGGGCTTATCTGCATTATTTTGAGCAGATATTGGCGCAGGCCGCCGGCGACCCATCGCTGGCTCTCCCTTACTGGGATTACACAGATCCGGGGCAGCGAATGTTCCCTCAGCCATTTGCCGCACCATTTCTAGACGCCGCGCAAACTATTCCCAATCCCTTACATCATGAAGAACGTGACCTGCCATTTGCTTTCGGATTGTTCGAACTCAGCCAGGGTGCAGTTGACGCGCAGACAGCTCTTTCAGAAACAAGCTTTTTCGGGGTGCAGGACAATCAAGGCTTCGCCGGTGGAAACGCTGATACCGAGCCCGGAACTCAGGGCCTGATCGAGCGCAGCCCGCACAATATGATTCACTTTGCCGTCGGTGGCAGCACTGGATCAGCAGCCGGGGCGATGGGCAGCGTTCGAACTGCAGCATTCGATCCGATTTTCTGGATACATCATGCGATGATCGACAAGCTGTGGGCAGACTGGATGTGCTTGGCGGGTCGAGATTGGGGCGCGCTGCCGGATGATGCGTGGTTTGACGCCCAGCCTTGGGCCTTCCACGACGCCAGTGGTGCGGTAGTTGAAGACACACGCCGTAGCTTGATGGATCACCGTGCCCTTGGCTACGCATATGACAGCGATGATCCCACGTGTACGCCCTTGCAATTGCCTGTTTCTCCGATACTCACGGCGGGGACTTCAGCCGACACTGCCACAACAGAACCAGAGACATTGATCCAGATCGATGGGTCAACCACAGTGGCACAAGACGCTTTTGAGATAGCGATCGCCGAAGATCTCGACCTCTCGGTCTTCGAATCTCCTACGGCTTCTACAGAAAGTTTCTCGATTGAAATTAGTGGACTGCACATCAACGATACACCGTTAATGGGGTATGATCTGTACCTTACCGATCCGGATTTGTTTGCTGGCCCTGATCGATCGGCTCCAGGGTATTTGGGGGCTTTGGCCCTGTTTGGATTGGATCATGGAGACGAGGCGCATGATGGCGCGGGGTCTCAAAAATTCGATGCCACGCGCGCATTGGCGGCTCTTCCCGACCCATCGCGGGCAAGCCTGATCGTGCTGCCTTTTGATCTTTTGGTCCCATCTGCGAACCCAGCAGCTGGCGTTGACCCTTCGCTTGCCACCGACCGAGCCGAAAAATTGGGGTCCATAACCTTTTCAACCTTGCGGCTGGTTAAGAATTGAAAGGAGTGAAAACATGCAAGTTCCCGTAATCATGTATTTGCCCCGTCAGGAGGCACTTGAAGCTTCGGCTGCAAGCGCCCGAGCTGGCAATCCGCTTGGAATCCTTGACGGAACCAGATCCCCATCCGGCGTCGAAGTGGACCGACAATTTTCGGCAATACCCGTCGGCTCAGGCCAGTTTGATATCGAGACCATGGACAGCTTGACGCCAGAAAGCTCCGAGAATTTTGCTGTGCGCGGGACGGTTCAGGTCGACAATATCAAAGATGTCCCCGAGACGGCAGAAGGTGTTCCGCTGTTCGCCGATCCCGAGATCGCTCCGTTCCTGACCTGTATCGGCAATCCGCCGGTCGGGACGGCAAGCGACGTTGCCACCAAGCTCAACGTTGCCTCATTGCACAGCGACGGCTTGGATGGGGATGGTGTTGCGGTCGCAATCCTAGATACCGGGATCAACCTAAGTCATCTGAATACTCAGTTTGGAGCACCCGCGCGGGTCGATCCGGCAAACTCGTGGACACCCCCCGGCATGACTGTGCAGCCGTTTCAACACACAGTTGGACATGGCACCATGTGTGCCTATGACACGCTAATAGCGGCGCCAAAGGCAACCTTGCTTGATTTCCCCATCTTGTTGGGAACGGCCCCTGGAGCCTCGGCAATGGGGCGTAGATTGAGCATAGCTTTGCTTGGGTTTTCCCAACTTCTTGCTTTCTGGGCGATCGCTTTTGCCCCCAGTGGGGCAGGCCGCTACAAGGCGCTTGTGGTAAACAACAGTTGGGGCATGTTTCATCCTAGTTGGGATTTCCCTCCTGGGCATGCGGGCCGTTATTCGGACAACCCCAACCACCCGTTCAATGTCGTGGTATCGACTTTGGCGCGTTCCAATGCTGACATCATTTTTGCGGCAGGTAACTGCGGCGCAGACTGTCCTGACGGGCGTTGTCAGGGCCTGTCGACCGACGTGATAAACGGCGCCAATGCGTTGCAAGAGGTCTTTACGGTCGCCGGGTGCGACATCGATGACGACCGGGTCGGATATTCTTCGCAGGGGCCAGCTATTAGTGGAATGGCCGCCAATAAGCCGAACATAACCGGTTACACGCATTTTTTAGGGTCTGAGGCGTCCGGGGCTGGCCAACCCGACGGCGGGACATCAGCCGCCTGCCCGGTTGTCGCAGGATGTGTTGCAGCGCTGCGCACGTCGGCGGATCCTACGGCTATCCCGCCAACGTCGTTGTTCTCGCAACTGCAGCTATCGGCAAAGCAGGTTCAGGGAACGGGTTGGAATGCCGACTACGGCTTTGGAATCATCAACCCGGTTGCAGCCGCAGCCGGCATGGGATTGGTCTGAGCGGAGGTTCTGAGGCGATGGGTGAAGCCCAAGACAGGTTCGTTTTGGTTCAAGTCTTTCTGCCGCGCGAACTCGGGTTGAACCCGACCATTGATAGCGTTGCCGCAACTCTAAATCTTTCGCCAGAACACATAGATCAAAGGTTTGGCCTAGCCCTTATCAACCCTGAACGCGGGCAGTTTGCGATGCGACTGACGCCGCAGGGTCTGTCCCTGGCAAAGGAAGTTTTGGGCGATGCAATTAAAGGGCCTTACGAAGACCCTGAAATCGGGCCGTTGAATGACTAGTACAGCATTTCAAAGAACGGATTGATGCGATGAATGAAATTTTAACCAACACCAACCGACGAATTCGTGTCTTCGCGTTTGATCCCAGTTTGGGGCGCAGGCTGGAAACCCTGAAAATCAATGAAATCAGCCTGACCATTCCAGTAGAAATGGATGGAAAACGGTTGGAAGATACCGGTCCGGGCCCGGTTGGAGAGTATCTGGAAGTCGTCGACATCGACCCCGCCAGCAATTTGGCATACCCGCCCATCGATCTGAACGACTCGATGCTATTGGCGCGGGACGGGCTTCGCCCGGATGAAGCCAACCCAAATTTTCACCAGCAGATGGTCTATGCCGTCGCCATGACCACGATCGCGCACTTCGAGAAAGCCCTGGGCCGCGTCGCTTTGTGGGCACCAAGGATTCATTTTGAACATGGGCGGATAACTGAAGAATACGTGCAGCGGCTGCGGATATATCCACATGCGCTGCGTGAGGCTAACGCCTTTTACAGCCCGGCCAAAAAAGCGTTGCTGTTTGGGTATTTTGAGGCCGATGACCAGCATCCGCTGATCGTTCCGGGCTCTATCATTTTTACGTGCCTTTCTTACGATGTCATTGCCCACGAAGTGACCCATGCCTTGCTGGATGGTCTGCATCCCAGATTTTCGCAGGGCAGCAACCCGGACATGCTGGCGCTGCACGAGGCGTTCGCCGACATCGTCGCGCTGTTCCAGCATTTTTCACATCCTGAGGTGTTGCGGGACCAGATCGCCAGAGCCCGCGGTGATCTGGAGACAGAAACCTTGCTGGGACAGTTGGCACAGGAATTTGGATTGGCCCTCGGGCGCGGCGGCGCGTTGCGTGACGCGTTGGGGGAAAGTGATGTGGCGGGCAATTGGCGACTGCGAATTCCAGACCGCAACGCCATCAACCGGGCAAAAGGACCGCATGCGCGGGGTGCAATTTTGGTTGCCGCCGTTTTTCAGGCCTTTGTGAACATCTACAAGACTCGCACGGCCGATATGTTCCGGATCGCTTCTAACGGAACGGGTATCATGCCACCCGGCGCACTGCACCCGGATATGATCAACCGCCTTGCAAATGAGGCCGCAAAGGCCGCTAAACACATCCTGCAAATATGTATCCGGGCACTGGACTACTGCCCGCCCGTGGATGTCACCTTCGGCCAGTACCTCAAGGCCATAATCACTGCAGACCATGACCTGTACCCCGACGATGAACGCGGCTATCGCGTTGCCATCCTTGAGGCATTCATCGCCTGGGGTCTTGTGCCCGAGGCCAAAACATACTCGCCCAGATCACTGGTTTGGCCCACATTATCCGAGCTTGTCGCCGACCAAATTGATGACGGCATGCAAGACATCAAGGATGAGTTGGAAACGGCATTTGGCATTCTGGTTATGGACCCCCAAAGTGTTCGCAAAGTTCTGGTGGATCGGGCTGATGTCAGCACCGACATAACCGACGCGCTGGACCGACACGCCTATCGCATAATGGATCTGTGGAACGAGAAACACGATATTCACAAGATGTCTGCACAACAAAGCGCACGTCGGCAGAGGTCGCTAAGCAAACTGAATTCGAAATTCAAACTGGAAGCTCGCCAAAGCCGCTTTACCCTGGAGAACGTATTGGCATTGGACCTTTTGACCAAGGGTCTGGGGATTGATCGTGAAATCGTATGGAACGCGCAGAACTTTTATTGCCGTTTGTTCTGGGGCCTTTTGAGCGACCCCCAGAATGGACGACTTCTGGAATATCTGGGTTTGGATTGTTCGAAGAATGCACCGGGAACGGTCTATCGCAGTGAATTGACGGAATTGCCCTCCTTTGAGGTCCACTCGGTACGTATGGCCAATCGCCGTGATGCCCGAGGTCAGGTTGAACGAGAATATGTGGTCGAAGTCATGCAACGTCGGCGGGGTTATTTCGACCCCGAGAAACAGCGGGAGATGGATGCCCGAACCAATTTGCCCGCCTCGGAACGTGGTGATTTCACTTTCCGTCGGGGCTGCACATTGCTGATAGATGCGGGGCCCTACCGGATTCGGAGGGTGATCCGTACCGAAGGCAATATCTCTGACTCTGAGGCTTTGGAGCGTATGAGGGTCTTTCTTGTAGAACGCGATGAAACTCCGCGCAACGCTTTCGCAGGAGACACACGCTCGGATGGGCGGGAAACATTCGCGAAGCTGCATCAGCAATGTGGGGAGTATTGAGATATGCCACGTATGAATCCCCCCGCCTCTGGAATGACAGTTCGTATGTATCGACATGGACACGGCGACTGTTTTCTTCTGTGCACCCCAAAAGCCAACGGCGATCCGTTCTACATGCTGATCGACTGTGGGATGAAAAAGAAATCCGAGATAAAGCCAGCGAACACCATAGATGTCATCATTAAGGATATCGAGACCGCAACCGGTGGGAAGCTCGACATCGTGCTGATCACTCATGAACATGAGGATCACGTGAATGGGTTTTTGGCAAAGCCACCCAGGGCCAGAACACGCACGTATTGGAGCGATGTCGACGTCGACATCCTTTGGTTGGCGTGGACCGAAGATGGTGACGACGATTTTGCCAATGAATTGCGCGACAGGTTCGACGATACTCTTTTGGGTCTTGTCGGTTTGACCGAAAAGCTGACCGGCCAGCAGGGTTTTGAGAAATCGGTAGGCGAAATTGACGGGTTGCTTGGCTTTGAAATTGCCGAGGAAGATCCAAGGGGGTTTTTGAAGGCCGCCGCAGATAAGTTGCAGGCCGGCCGCCCCGAACTTAGTCGCGATCAGGCCATGCGCCTTGCCTTGCGTGGGCGAAAAAATAAGGAAGCAATTCGCGCCATGCGCGACAAGGCCGGTGGGCGCATTGAGTTTCTACGGCCTGACAAGGGACCATACACCCTGAAAGATGTAGATGGCGTACGCGTGTTTTGCTTCGGCCCGCCGCGTTCTGAGGCGTTGTTGATGTCTCTGGACCCCAAAAGCCACGAAGAATTTAAGATGGCGGCGGGTCTGGACGGTGCCGCACGATGCCTCTTTGCGGCGACGGCGACAGGTGCAGGCGACATGAACGGTAACCCGTTCCCCGGGCGGCATGGCATCCAGCTAGACGCGTCCGGAAACCCGGGTTGTTATCCGGGCGGTAGCCCGGAAATCTGGGAATTCTTTGAGCAGACTTATGGGGACTCACCCGAACAATCAAATGATTGGCGCCGCATAGACGGAGACTGGTTGGGACAGGGTCAGGAACTGGCTCTTCGGCTGAACAGCGAAGTTAACAACACCAGCCTTGTGGTCGCGATCGAATTGATCAACAGCGGCAAAGTTCTGTTGCTCACCGGTGATGCACAGCGCGGAAGCTGGGTTTCTTGGGCCAATCTGACGTGGGACCTCGGGTCCGGACAGCATGTGACGTCACGCGAATTGTTGGCCCGCACTGTTCTGTACAAAGTCGGCCATCATGGCAGTCACAATGCCACGCTAAAGGGAACACCTCAGGACGATCATCCAAACCTGGATTGGATGGCTCAGGGATCCTTTGCTGATGAGTTCATCGCAATGATTCCGGCAAATGAGGATTGGGCCATGAAACGGCGACCGTGGCCGTGGAAACACCCGTTAAAAGCCATTCGCGAAGCGCTGGACCACAAGGCGCGTGGCAAGGTGTTTCAATCTGACATCAACGATGTTGAAAGGCCAGCCCATGTCACCGAGGCCGAATGGAAGCGGTTCACAGACCGACGTAAAATCACGGACATTTTCTTTGAATGCACAGTTCTGGACGAGTGATGTCCGGTTAAGGGCCTGAAAATAGCATCAGGCCGGGTTTGGCGCGAAAAGTTTTGCCGCAAGCTAGGGCTCAGCGATGCGAGAATCAATAAGTGGCGATCCCGGAAGGACTCGAACCCTCAACCTGCTGATTAGAAGTCAGCTGCTCTATCCAGTTGAGCTACGGGACCGCTGCGCCCTTCTTGCGGTTTTTACGGGCGGGGTTCAAGACCCAAGCGCATGAAGGCGCTGTTTAGATCGGCCTCGTATCCGCAGATCGGCCCGCAATAGGAATATCCAAGCGTCTCATAGAGTTTGCGCGCCGCGTCATACTCTGGCAGATGCGCGGCGCCTGTTTCCAAAACCAAGGCGGAAATCCCTTCGGATCGCGCCAGATCGGCCAGATACCCCATCATCGCCCGTGCTAGGCCACGCCCGCGGGCCTGAGACAAGATATGCACCGATTTAACTTCTGCCGTGCCATCCGGCAGCGTTTTGAGAGCACCACACCCGATTGGCTGATCGGCTTCATACATGGCCCAGAACCGAATCTCCGGCCACGCCAGCGCCTTGGCATCCATGGTGTGATTGCTTTCCGCAGGACCCGCGGTTTCGCTATGGGCAAAATGCGCCTCGACCACCGGGCGCAGCGCGTCCGAGGTCGGATCGGCCTCGCGGATGTCGATCAATTCAGTGGGTCCAAGGCGCGCGCCGGTCGGTGGCGAAGTTTTCGCCATAGCCACGGGCACGCAGGTTGGGCTTGCGCTTGTGCGGTTCGCTGACCTGCGCGTCGATCCCGTTGTCTTTGGCGTAGTCCAGCGCCTCTTCCTTGGTGTCGAACTTCAGGCGCACCTGGGTTTGCGTGTCGCTGGACGACGTCCAGCCCATCAGCGGATCAACCTCACGCGCAGATGCAGGGGCGTATTCCAGAACCCACTTGCGGGTCTTGGCCATCCCCGAGGTCATCGCGTTTCGCGAAGGCTGGTAAATCCGTGCGCGCATGTCGCCTCTCCGTACTCACTTGGCTGGGCATGTTTATGCGCCAGACGCACGGCGTGGACAAGTCCACAATTGTCGCAATTAAAGGCTTTGGAAATGCCCCCTTGAACAAGAACAAAAACAGATCAAAATCAGGTGCGAAAGGAATCTCCCCTGATGGCTTACGCTCATTCCGACAAGACCCAGCTGACCGCCGAAGATGTCCGCGCCCGCCTGAAACTTGAGGGCGGAAAGGCATTCGTCATGCACACCGAGTTCTCCCCCGCGGGCGACCAGCCAACCGCGATCAAGGAACTGGCAGGCGGTGTTCTGGACGGTGAACGCGATCAGGTTCTGCTGGGCGCGACGGGTACAGGTAAGACCTTCACCATGGCCAAGGTGATCGAGGAAACGCAGCGCCCCGCCATCATCCTTGCGCCCAACAAGACACTGGCGGCGCAGCTTTATGGCGAGTTCAAGGGCTTCTTCCCCGAAAACTCGGTCGAGTATTTCGTCTCCTACTACGACTATTACCAGCCCGAGGCCTATGTGCCGCGCAGCGATACCTACATAGAAAAGGAATCGCAGATCAACGAACAGATCGACCGGATGCGCCACTCGGCCACGCGGGCGCTGCTGGAGCGGGACGATGTGATCATCGTCGCCTCGGTCTCCTGCATCTACGGTATCGGTTCCGTGGAAACTTACGGAGCGATGACGCAGGACCTGAAGGTCGGCAAGGACTATGACCAACGGCAGGTGATGGCCGATCTGGTGGCCCAGCAATACCGCCGCAATGATCAGGCGTTTCAGCGCGGCTCGTTCCGGGTGCGCGGAGATTCCCTTGAAATCTGGCCCGCCCACCTTGAGGATCGCGCGTGGAAACTGTCCTTCTTCGGTGAGGAACTGGAACAGATCACCGAATTCGACCCGCTGACGGGCGAAAAGACCGACACGATGGAGCAGATCCGGGTCTACGCGAACTCGCACTACGTGACGCCGAAACCGACCATGCAACAGGCGATCATCGGCATCAAAAAGGAACTGCGCATCCGGCTGGACCAGTTGGTCGGTGAAGGCAAACTGCTGGAAGCCCAACGTCTGGAACAGCGCACGAATTTCGATCTGGAAATGCTTGAGGCCACCGGCGTCTGCAACGGGATCGAGAACTATTCGCGCTACCTCACGGGCCGCGCACCGGGCGAACCGCCCCCAACCCTGTTCGAATTCATCCCCGACAACGCCATTGTCTTCGCCGATGAATCCCACGTCTCCGTCCCGCAGATCGGCGGCATGTATCGGGGCGACTACCGGCGCAAGTTCACGCTGGCCGAACACGGGTTCCGCCTGCCGTCCTGCATGGACAACCGCCCCCTCAAGTTCGAGGAATGGGACGCCATGCGCCCGCAATCCGTCTTTGTCTCGGCCACACCTGCCAAGTGGGAAATCGAACAGACCGGCGGCGTCTTCACCGAACAGGTGATCCGTCCCACTGGCCTGCTGGATCCCGAGGTCGAAATCCGCCCCGTATCCATGCAGGTGGACGATCTACTGGACGAGGTGCGCAAGGTTGCCGCCGATGGCTACCGCACGCTGGTCACGACATTGACCAAACGCATGGCCGAGGACCTGACCGAATACCTGCACGAACAGGGCATCAAAGTCCGCTACATGCATTCCGACATCGACACACTGGAACGTATCGAAATCCTGCGCGACCTGCGGCTGGGGGCGTTCGACGTGCTGGTCGGGATCAACCTGCTGCGCGAAGGCCTCGATATCCCCGAATGCGGGCTGGTCGCCATTCTGGACGCGGATAAAGAAGGCTTCCTGCGCTCGGAAACCTCGCTGATCCAAACCATCGGCCGCGCCGCGCGGAATGCTGATGGCCGGGTGATCATGTATGCCGACAAGATCACCGGCAGCATGGAACGCGCCCTGAACGAAACCAACCGCCGCCGCTCAAGGCAACTTGCCTATAACGAGGAACACGGCATCACGCCTGAGACGGTGAAAAAGAATGTCGAGGACGTTCTGGCCGGTCTCTACGAAGGCGACGTCGACATGAACCGCGTCACCGCCACCATCGACAAACCGATGCACGGCGCAAATTTGGAGGCCCATCTGGACGGGTTGCGCGACCAAATGCGCAAAGCTGCCGAGAACCTGGAATTCGAAGAGGCCGCCAACATCCGGGATGAGATCAAACGTCTGGAAGCGGTTGATCTCGCCGTCGCCGACGACCCCATGGCACGCCAATGGGCGGTCGAGAAAGCCTCGGAAGACGCGGTGAAATCTCGCGGACGGTCAACGGCTGGAAGGCCGGGGCAGCGGGGTGGGAATGTGAAGAGAAGAAAGAGATAAAATGCCTGACGTTCGTCTACAACTTCATTAAATACAGTAGCTTATAATTCGGAGGGATATTTGGCGCCCTTTGCACAGCCACAGGATGCACATGCAAATTAGTGGTGAAAGTAGCGTCATCTGGGCCTTGGTGTGTTCCTTGTAACAATCCTCCGTCCGCATGTTTGGAGCTTGTTTTGGCAACACTCGCACTGTGCGTATGAGTATCTGTTCCATTTGGGTCGACCCCCACTTCAGAAACTGTCCCGACACCGCGAATGAACATGCCTCGTAGATCGGGTGTACCATTGTCACCATTGCAAATGGCCCAACCATCGGGAACTTTTCCAGAGCCATGCCATGCTATAATGCTTCCAGGCGGAATTGCATTGTTCCAAGGTGCCGCGATGCTGAGGTTTTCCATCTCAGAAATTGACTGTTGCGTGACACTTCCGAGTGCCTCAACCTGCCTCGATAACTGCTCAAGACAACTAATCAACGCGTCTCTACGTGCCTCGCTAGTGTCGCCATTAACTATGTCGTCACTGCACATGCTGTTTAGAGTTTGAGCGTTAGCTAGTGGCGCTACGAAGTAAATTAATAAGGCTGCAAAAACATATTTCATCTAAAATCCTCCTATCCCTTCGAAATACTCACAGTATGACGAGCCAATTCCGGCTTTTTCAACAAGCTTGCAGTATGTCACTAAGAACCAATCAGTCTCTTTTGAAGCAGCAACGATAGCCATTCCCAAAGATATTATTGCCATCACGCTTACGAATTTAAAGTTATGAAGGTTCTTTCGAGAGGTCTTAAAAAACACGTTAAGGTAGTTGGAACTGGTTCTCACTTGTTCCTTTGAGCCAAAATTCTCGGGAGCAAGCCGTTCAGTTGGTTTCTCATCTTCAGGATGAACAACCGAACTAAATTCATCAGACTCCTCTTGGGCTACCTCAACAGTATGATTGAGATTTTGGTCGCGTGATGTGCTAGGCGAGACTAGTTTCTTTGCTAGCACTTCTGCCATTGTAGAAAAGAAGCTCATTAAAAACCATATTACGACCGCAACCAACCCAACTATTAGTGCGGACCACGGTTCGGTTTTCACGAACTCAACGAAGCTACGAATATCGTCAAACAATTCTTCTTCTCGTGAAATTCTTCGAATTAGGCTACCAATTGGTCTGGCGTCTGTCCAATGTTAGTTAGAAACTGTAAGGGCGGCTGGGAGCTTATTGCAACCGCCGTTCACTCTCGAACAATGCACGCACACTTCAACCTTGCAGTCCAGCGCGCACTCCGCCACGTTTAAAATCACAAATTGTGATTCCAAACGGTTGCCATGACGAACCCGAACACCCTGCCCAGCACGCATGAGGTCCAGAGCGCCAATCACAAGGTGCGCGGCACCCGCGTGGTGCTGGCCGAAGATCTGGCGCAGTTCTATGGAAAATCCGTCAGCGCCTTCAATCAGGCCTGAGGGGCTAAACCCCCAACTCCGCCCGTATCTTCTTGGTCAGCTTGGCCACAACCAGATCATAAGACGTAACAATATGATCCCGCAGTGAGGCGTCGCTCATCCCGCGTTCCTCATAGACCTGCAGCCATTTCATCCCCCGCGAGGCCAGATAAGGCGCGGGGCGGATGCCGGGCTCATCGCTCAGCACCTCAAAGGCCAGATCGGTGGCTTTAAAGGTGAAGGCATCGCGCCCGTCGTTCCAGCCACAGATCGCAAAGACCTTACCGCCGACTTTCCACACATCCGCATTGCCCCATTGCACCACATGGCTGGTGGCCTTGAGGCTTCCACAAAATGCGTTGAATTCTTCTCGGGTCATGCTCCGATTTTGGCTTTCAATCCTAGCCAGGGCAACCTGTTACGGTTGCCCAAATCTCAAGACCTTAACCCGTGTGCCAATGCGCTACCACGTCATACCCGACAGGCGATGGCGGGCCCTCCAAATACTCTGCAAATTGTCCCCAAATCTCTGCCACTTTGGGCGCGTTTGCATTCGAGGTTTCTTCACTTTCCACCACGGAGACTACAAAGCCACTGCCATCCTCGTTCATCACATTGGTAAAGCAATGCATGCCCGGCATGCCCATAATCTCGGCTTTCAGGTCATTCAGCTTTGCCGTGGCCTCGTCGCGCGTGCCAGGCTTCATTTTATATTGGGTAACGCGTGCAAACATAATTTTCCTCGCTATCTGGGCGATGTCCCCCCAAAGACGGCCAAAACGGCGCGTCGGGCGCAGTGTATCACAGTCATGTGGATTCTCTTAGAAACAGGTCAGGGGCGCACGAACTTGGCGCCACCCACCGATCGGGACCGCGAGGTTTCCGGCTGTTGTTCTGTCGTATTTGATTGAAGCGGCGCAGCGACCGTACCACAGGCTACCCCATCACCATCTGGATCATTGCGCGGGTGATAGCCGGGCTCTCCGACCAAAAAAGGGCCTGGGGCGATGGGGGCAATGGCCTCGCACCCTGCCAGCGCAATCAGATGAATCACGGCCTCTTCCCGCTCAAACTCAGAGGTACGAATGAACACGCCCATGGCAATGACCGCAGTTGTTACCGGCAGCATCATGATCATCAAAATAATACGCAGCGGTGACAGGGCGCGTTTGCGCACGACCTCGGCCCGTTTATGGCGGTCTGAAGCGCTAAAGTCTTTAAAAAGGGGGCTCAGAGAAGGCTTCCGGGACGACATACAGCCATATTACCCCAAATCTTTGGCGAACACGAGGCTACGCGACAACACAGCTTGTTCGAAGCGCGGGATAGGGCTTTCTCTATGAAAGCCAATTTACCCGGTTCCACACATATCAATGCCATTCCCGGCCGTTTCCGTCCGCGCAGTGGCTTGCAGGCTGATCAGCGTACCACATGAACCGCGCAGGCCGCGTGACGGACCACATGGTTCGTAGTCGATCCCAGCAGAAGATCCTGCATACCGGGTCGGTGCGACGCCATGATGATCAGATCAGGCTTGTGGGTGTCAGCCCAATCCAGAATCGTACGCCCGGAATGCCCTTCGATCACCACACCGGTGGCATTTGGCAGCTTGGACGCCAGATCATCCAACTCGGCCTGTAGTGCCTTGCGGGCTTCGGTCAGGTATTCAGGTGGCATATAGGAAATCGCATAGTTCGGAATATGCTCAACCACATGCAACAGGGTCACCTGAGCGTCTGGTGTTGCCAGAATCTCGGCCAGTTTCAGCGGGCCGGAAATATCCCGTTCAGCATCAAAAGAAATTGGAACAAGTATGTTGTGATACATGACACGCACCTCTGTTTAGCCGGACAATCATCGGCGGACCCGCGCAGCGTGGCCTTGATCCAGGTCAGGAACTGCCGAAAGTTTCTGCCACGTCGTACATCACCGGCTCAAAGCTCTTGCACAACTCGTTGATCTTGCGGTTACGGTCGCGCATCTCGGGGGTGCGCAGCATGGCCAAAAAGTCCTCGCGACGCTCCCATTGCGAGTAGTTGGCAATCCGCGTCTGCGCGTCATTCACATGCAACCCGGCTGAAATGAAGCCAGGCTGTTTTGAGATAAACTCGGCATAGGCATCGGTCAGCGCCTCTAAAAGATCGTGGCAAGTGCCCGGAGTCATTTCGAATGTGGTGATGACAGTCTGGACACTCGCATTCTTGGAAATTTTCGGCATCTGGATTCTCCCTTATTTTCTGCAAGCCTAACACAGGATTTGCAAAGGTCTCGCGTTTCCTTTCCGCATTCGGGATCTTTTATTGGGCTTTAAATAGTGAGCAGAAAACTAACCATTGGTTAACCATGCTGGTTGATGCTGCGCGCATGAACCGGGTCATCTGTCTTTTTATTCTGCTGCTCGCCGCGTCCCCGGTTTGGCCGGGCGCTTGGCTGCGCGAGAAGGATCAGGCATTCACCGCAGCCTCGGTAACCGCGTTTAAAGACCCCAATGGCATGTATGATTACAAAACTGCCTTCTATGCAGAATTTGGGTACAGGCCCGGCCTGACAATTGGGCTGGATATCGAGGAGAACCGAGACCTCTATGGCCATGCGCTTATGTTTGCCCGCCTCCCTGTCGCCGATTTCGGCAACAGGGGGCGTTTTACCGTTGAGTTCGGGGCTGGTGCTCATCACAGGTATCGAAACGCCTGGGCGCTGTACAAGGTGACCCTATCTTATGGCAAAGGGTTCCAGACCGGCTGGGGAAATGGCTGGGTGGCAGTAGATACTGCCGTTGAAAATCGCACACATGATGCGGTGTTTCGCAAGCTGGACTTCACGGCGGGTTTGTCTGCAGATCGGCTGCTGAATCCTCTGATTCAAGTCGAAACAGCTTATACTCCTGACAGACCGCTATTTTGGAAAGCACGCCCTTCAATCATGATCCGCCCACAAGACAGTAGGATCACATGGGTTCTGGGCCTTGAACGCAATCAGGCCCGCACTGATACGGGCCTGAAACTTGCGCTGTGGAGTGAATTCTGAACAAAGCGAACCAATTACGTCAAGTACGGCTCGCCAACATTTGGTTAGCGCTCCATTCGGATTATTGCTGAGACTTCGCCGCTTACAGACTCGGGCCAGCGTAGGTTGATGGCATCCTTTTCCGCACCCTTTTCCAACTCTGCGTAAGGGGTGCCAAATGTGGTCGAACCAAAGACCGTTTTCAAAGGTCCTAAAACGGAGACCGCATCGCAACTGCGCGCAAAGCCGTTGAAGGGTAATCCACCAGCAGTCTGAACCGCCCAAACACTGGAGGCCGAGCTTTGCGTGTGCCGAACGCGCAATGGGTTGGCAACCTTCGTTGTGACCCCGTGGAAGGTGTTGTTCTCAAACGTCACGTCCCGGTGTGCAAGTTGGTTAAGATCAGCAAAAGTGGTGTCCACCCGTTCCGCACGATCAATATTTCCGCTCGTTGAGCGGAACTTGTTCCCGGTCACCACGACGCCGTTCAGGAAATGCCCAGCCCCGTGCGGACGGATGACGAGACAGCTAAACCAAGGGGCAACCTCGCTCGAGTAGAAGATATTGTCGGTGATAGCCATTGAGCTGAACGAGAACCCGGCAGTGTAAACTGGGTCAGCATCCCGTTCATTGGTCCATTCCACAAAACAGTTATCGACGTAATTCTCAGAGATGGTCGAGCTGTTGTACGTCCCGATCATGATCAGGCCAGCGCTGCGAACACCTTGCGGGATGCTGTCACCTTGGAAAAAGTGATTGCCCAGGATCATATTGTTCGTCCCGCCCAGAACAGCAAAGTGCAGGAACCGGACCGCTCGATTGTGGCGCAGCTTTACGTCATTGGCCGTGGTGTTCAGAGCAATGGACTTACGATCCGAAACGTTGAAACTTTCTTCTGTCGACAGGAATTGGCAATTGTCGATCAACATACCCTGACAGCCTGTCCCGATCGAGGTGATCCCGCGGTCCTTGGGGCGGCTGATGAAACAATTCGAAATCGCAAAGGTGCTGCCTGACGGGGCCAACCGGATACCGCTGCTTCGGCCATTGCACTGAAACTCGATCTCTTCCATCCCGAATTTTCGCAGCGTGCTGAAACCGCTGAAATCCAGCAGGTATTTGAAGGACTGAAAGGTGAAGGTCTGTGTACCAGAGGCATCATAGATCGGCGCATTCAGCGTGATCTCACCCGCGCCTTCGTTTTTGGAGAGGACATAGATCTCGCGTCCAACCCCGCTACCCTGCACCAGCGCACCAACCGGAATGTTGGCTACGTTGGCTACGTTGGTCAAACGGGTTGGATCGGACGGGTTATAGGTTGCGACCGAAGTGAATGTCTCGGTATCCCAGGCTGGGCTACTTTTGACGTCGAACTGTCCATTGCGGATCACGCGCCGAGTGGAAAAGCCGCTTTGTCGGTTTGGGGCGGCCGCGGCCATGTCGATAGGCTCTGAGACCGACACTTTGCGTCCGCCCATGTCCAACGACTCGTGGTCCGAGTTATTCAGCAGCGCCTGAAACGCCTTTTTGAACGCCAGCATTTCATCACCGAAGGCGTTGATATAGGTTGGTAGGTCAAAATTCTTGGTCAGCAGCAACATCTTGTCGTCGGGCATTGTAACGGTGCCCTCAAAATCCATCTCGGATGTCATCGACGTGTTTTCCGCCAGAAAATATGTGCCATACGGCACAAAGACGCGTCGTCCATTCGCGGCCTGATCCGCTGCCTCAAACGCGGTCGAGTCATCTGTGACGCCGTCGCCAACAGCTCCGAAATCACGTACATCGACCAAACTGATCAAGTTGCGCAGGAATACTCCGGTGACGTCTGTGATCTCGATATCGTCGACCCGGATCACCGCCCCGTTCGCGCCGTCGACATCCAGACCAAAATGCCCATACAGTGCGTCGACACCCCATGGCATATCCACGCCGGGGCGCTGACCAGTACCCACAATGGCCGTGATCTCATGCACCGTGCCATAACCGGAAAGTTGCGTTGCAGGGCCCTGTTCGACCACACCCACGACCTGCACGTCTCCGGCGCCGCCAGCCCAACCGGCAATGCGTACTTCGGGCAACGGACCGCTGATGGCTTTCACCCGCGCCTTGATCTGCAAATAGCACCCCGGCAGCAGCGGCGTCTGCCCCATATAGCGAAGATGTTGGGTGGCTTCGACCTTCAGGATTTCAAGGCACCCACCGAAATCCGCATCGGCCGGAACGAAAGCGCCAGTACCCGATCCGTCATAGGTGGGCGAGCCCGGTGTCCCGTCGCTGCTGGACCACACATTCAGGCCATTTGCAAAAGCAGGCGGCATGAAAACGATGCCGTCGGTGATTGCCTTGTTCATGTAAAATCCCTTTCCCAATCGCGCCGCATCAGCGCGCATAAACGCAGTGCCCAGAGACGCCGCCCCAAACGCAAAAGCCTGAGTACCGAAAAGGAATTAACCGCCGCTCATGTCACCGTGACGGTGGTGTTGCATCAGGCGGTCGGATCAGAGTTGCCCAGCAGCTGCACTCCGTTGATTTTCCATCCGTTTTCCAACGGCACCATCTGATAGTCGAGTATATGCACCCGGCCCGTACCGTCGGTGATCATGACCTTCTGCCACAGCGAGCCCGCCACTTCACGCAGTTCCAGAAACCGCACATCTGCGGGCCGCCAGACCATCGGATAGCCGCGTTTGACCATCACCCCAAAGGTCTCGGGCGTCTGGAAAAGGCGTTGGATATTGGGGCTGGCAAAGGTGAAAGCGGTGTCAAAATCATCCACCTTGAAGGCTTGTATCTGCGCCGAAATATTCGCCTCAATCTCATCACTCTGGGCAAACGCGCCCGAGGCCAAACCGACGCTCAGGGATAAAGCAAGCAATAAACGACGCATGGGGCTACCTCCTGTTGAAAGAGTAGCCCCACGCGGCATCAGATCAAATCAGACCAGTTCTCCGGCCAGTGCCTTGTCGATCAATGCGATGGTCTCAGGCACGCCATAGAGCGCGATGAAACCACCGAACCGCGGGCCTTGCGAAGCGCCCAGCAGCACCTCGTAAAGAGCAGTGAACCAGCCGCGCATCGGGTCGAACCGCTCGCGTCCAATGGAGTAGACCACCGATTGTAGCGCCTCATCCTCGACCGGGCCGTCATAGGCCTCAAGCGCGGCTTTCAGTGCCTCCAGCGCCTCGCGCTCTTGGTCGGTCGGAGCGCGATGCTGACGGGTCGGTTTGACGAAATCGTTGAAGTAACGCACAGCGAATCCCGCAGCCTGATCCAGATCTGGATGCGTCTCAGCCGTGGCCTCTGGGGCGTAACGGCGGATGAAGCCCCACAGCGCCTCTTTGTCCTCGGCACCCGAAACCGAGGCCAGGTTCAGCAACATCGCAAATGGCACCATCAGCGTGGACTCGGGTACTTTGCCGCCATGGATGTGCCAGACCGGATTGTTCAACTGGGCCTTCAATTCCTGCCCCGGATAGGCACGCAACTGCTGATGGTACTCATCATACGCTTTGGGGATCACGTCGAAATGCATCCGCTTGGCCGTCTTAGGCTTTTGATACATGAAATAGGACAGGCTCTCGGTCGGAGCATAGGTCAGCCATTCGTCGATCGAGACGCCATTGCCCGACGACTTCGAGATCTTTTGCCCGTTCTCATCCAGAAACAACTCGTACGAGAAATGCTCGGGCGCTCGGCCACCCAAGGCCCGGCAGATCGCATCATAGATCTTTTCGTTGGTGGCGTGTTCTTTGCCGTACATCTCGAAATCAACACCCAGCGCCGCCCAGCGAGCCCCGAAATCCGGCTTCCACTGCAGCTTGACGTTGCCGCCGGTGACGGGAACGGTCCACTCCTTGCCCGTCTCATCGTCAAAGGTCACGGTGTAGGTCTCGGCACAGACCTTTTTCATCGGTACATACATCACCCGTCCGCTTTCGGGGTGCAGCGGCAGGAAGATCGAATAAGTCTGCTGGCGCTCTTCCCGCAGGCTTTTGAGCATGATCGCCATGATCTCTTCATAGCGTTCGACCGCACGTTTTAGAACCTCATCAAACTGCCCGGACTCATAAAATTCTTTGGCCGAGTAGAACTCATACTCAAACCCAAACGTGTCTAGAAACCGCCGCAGCATCGCGTTGTTGTGCTCACCGAAGCTGTCGTATTCACCAAACGGATCAGGCACCGATGTCAGCGGGCGTTGCAAATGCTGCTCCAGAATTTCCGGGTTCGGCACGTTGGTCGGTACTTTCCGCATACCGTCCAGATCGTCCGAGAAACAGATCAGCTTGGTCGGAATATCCGACAGCGCCTCAAACGCACGCTTGACCATCGTGGTGCGAGCAACTTCGCCAAAGGTGCCGATATGCGGCAAGCCCGAGGGGCCATAGCCGGTTTCGAACAGCACATAGCCTTTCTCCGGAGCGCCCTTTTGATAGCGTTTGAGCAACCGGCGCGCCTCTTCAAAAGGCCAGGCCTTGGACGACATCGCGGTTTCACGCAGTTCAGACATCAGATTTGCTCCATCGGGAAAAACAGCGCCGGCCGCCCTTTGCAGCCGACCGGCCCCTCCTATTGTGCCGGTGCAGCATGAGTCAATAAACTGCGGGGTTTTTCCTTATGGGAAGGCCGATTTACGCGGTCAACTGGTCCAGTTTGGCGGCCCAGATGAAGTCATTCTCGCTGAGGCCGCCGATTTCATGGGTGGTCAGTTTAACGTCCACATAACCCCAGCCGAACGACACATCCGGATGATGCCCCTGCTGATCGGCCAGCCAGGCGCAGAGATTGGCCAGATAGGTTGCCTTGGCGAACCCTTTGAACTTGTAGTGACGGCTGAGTTCTTTAGCCCCTGCGTCCAGCTTCCAGTCGGACGAAAGCTCGGCCATGTGGGTGTTTGCCTCGTCCCGGGTCAAGGCCGGCACTCCTCCGGAACAGGGCACGCAGGTGCGGTCTGAAAGGCTGCAGGTTTCTCCTGATGTGGTCATGATCCGCTCACTCCGCTGCAGTTGCTTTTTCGGGGAACTTGTTTGGCAGCAACCCAAGGGACTGTGCTTGGCGCACATCCGCCAGCAGATCACGATCCGCAGCTGCAAACAGTTCCTCGGGCGAGTTTAGCACGAAATAGCCCATCTGTTGCATATCGATCCGATAGGGCGTACGCAGGATCGTCAGGATATCGAACGGATCACGGTCAGGAATGTCGCTTTCCACCGCATAGACAAGTTCGGTTGGCGAAGATGCAAGCCCGGACCCCAGCGCCTTGATCTTTCCGTCCTGCCGACGCAGCCCGAACTCGATCGAGAACCAATAGAGACGGATCAGCCAGGAATAATCCTTGTCGCCCGCCTGTACCCCGGCCTTGCCAATGGCATGGCTGAAGGCTGCAAAACGCGGATCGCTCAGCAAGGGCGTGTGGCCGAAGATTTCATGAAAGATGTCGGGCTCCTCAATGTAATCGAAATCCTCGCGCGATCGGATGAAGGATGCAGCTGGAAATACCCGGTCGGCCAACATGCCAAAGAAAGTTTTGAACCCGATCAGCGCAGGCACCGGCTGCACACGCCAGCCGGTCATGTCCATCAGCCGCTCGGAAATATCCGCACAGGAGGGCACGCAGGTTTTCGGCAATTCCAAGCGCTCCAATCCGGCCAGATAGTCCCGTGCCATGTAACGCTGTACATTTTTCTCTTGGGCAGCATAGAGATCAGCCCAAACTGCATCCTCTTCAGGTGTATAGGCAATATGGCCGCGTTCATCCGCCAATTTGGCGACATATTTGGTCGACTTTGGCATATCCATTCCTCCTTAGAGAAAAGTATAGCCCGCGTCTCCTGATGATTTTGCTTTGGATCATCATCGCTTTTAGAGTAATTTGGCAAATATATCTCGCAGGATCATCTTTTGTGAAACAAACTCTTCAACCCGCTGACATCTCCATCCTTCAGGAACTTCAGACAGATGGCCGCTTGTCGATGCAAGAGCTTGCAGACCGCACCGGCCTGTCAGCATCGCAATGCTGGCGGCGTGTGCGCGATTTGGAAGCGTCCGGAGTGGTGTCCGGCTACATTGCGCAGGTTCGCGCCAAATCCGTGGGGTTGGACGCTATCGCATACGTCCACGTGGCGCTACGCGACCATCAAGAGGACAGCATCACCTCATTCCTGCGCTTGGTTGAGACCGAACCACAGATCGTCGAATGTGCCTCGATCACCGGAGATCACGACTTCATCCTGAAGGTCTACGCCAAAACGCCCGAAGACCTGGAACATTTCATTATGCAGCGGTTGCTCAAATCGGGGCTTGTTCGCGACACGCGCAGCAATTTTGTGCTGCGTCAGACCAAAACGCGCGGGCCGTTGCCGATTCTATGACCAGGCATCTGGAAAATCCGTTGAACCTGCCCGCCAGCCCTCCTATCGTGCCGGTGCAGAAAAGCCCAATCAGGACAAAACCATGACCGAACAAGTACCCCACCCGATGTCCCCACAGGATTGCCTTGTCGCGATCATGGTTGCGGTTTCTGCGTCGGATGAAACCATCCGCACGGCCGAACTGGTCAAGATCGAAGGCGCGGTCAACATGCTGCCGGTCTTTGCCGAATACGACATCGACCGCACACGTCGAGTGTCGCAGACTGTGTTTGACCTATTCGAGCAAGAGGACGGGCTGGACGCCCTGTTCGGCCTGATCCGTGATAACCTGCCCGAACGGTTGAACGAGACCGCCTACGCATTGGCTTGCGACGTGGCGGCCGCAGACGGTTCCCTAGCAGAAACTGAACTGCGTCTGCTGGAAGAAATCCGCTATGAACTGAACATCGACCGCCTGCACGCCGCAGCTATTGAACGCGGCGCTCGGGCACGTCACACGACCTAATCCTAGCTACCCTGTAACGTTCCCCAGCGTTCGATCAACGCGCGTTGCAGCTTGCGCGACCTACTGTTCCAACTGCGCGCGCCCTCCGGACGTTCGCGCAGTGCGCGGGGGATGGTCGCGCGATGATCCACATCGGCGGTAAAGATGGCAAAGGCCAATTCCGAGCCATCAGGCGCGGTTATGAATCCGCCAAGTCCCGACACGAAATTCAGCGTCCCGGTCTTGGCGTCCACCTTTATAGGATGATCTTTGACCGGGCGGCCCTGACTATCAACCAGAGTGAATTTTTTCAGCAGCGGCCGCAATGCCCCATCCTTCCGCGCTGCAACCAGCACAGTCACAAAATCCTCCGGAGCCACACGCGAAGCATCCCCGAGCCCCGAGTGGTCCACCATCGCAATTCCGGTCGCCCCATAGGTCTCACTCGCCCAACGGTTCATTTCCGCTGCGGACTCTGAAAGGTTCTGAATGTCCGCAGCACGCACTTTCGACGCCATCATCCCGACCATTTCCGCCGTCACATTCGTCGAGTATTTCAGCATTCCGCGGAGGATGCTCTCAAGTGGGTCGCTTTGGTGCACCACCAGAACAGTCCCCTGCGGCGCTTCCCGCGTGATCTGCACGCGGCCCAGTACGATACCGTTAGACCGGGCCAAAGTCCGGAAAACATCACCCGCATAAAGCGCGGGCTTGCGCACCGGCAACCATCGTGCGCCGCCCTTGCCCAACGCACCCCTCGCCACTGTCCAACGATCCTGCCGCGCGCTCCGCTGGTATGTGTAGATTGGCAAACTCCGTTTTTCGACCCGCATAGACGCCATATCGACCGACGGTGTGTATCGGGCAGTACGAGCATCCATAGAAACGTTGTAATCGGTTCCCGCACGTTTCCATTCGAAATGCACGCGATTGAAATTCAACGCGATGCCGCTGATGGCCGGGCTGTAACCCAGATGATCCGGTTGCCCCGGATCAATGCTGAATACATATGGCAACGCCCCGTCATAAACCTTGAACGACCCGCGTACCTCGGTAATGCCCGCCTCGCGCAAGTTGGCGGCCATCGTCGCCAGATCATCGGTGTCCAGTAGAGGGTCTCCGCCCCCCACAAGGATCAGATCACCCTCCAGAATACCGTTCACAATCGGACCATCCGCCATCAACGCGGTTTCGAACCGATAATCCGCCCCAAGAACATCCAGCGCATAAAGCGCGGTCAGCGCCTTTGCCACACTTGCAGGCGGCAGGCCTTGATCACCGCCAAATGCCTCAAGCTGAGCACCGGATTTCACATCTGCGACCGCAAAGGCAACCTCGCCTCGTAATCCTGCTGCGTGGATTAAGCGCTCGGCCCCGCTTGGAATATCCCCACGCAGCTGCGGACGCAACGATTGCAACGGTGCATCTGCCAAGGCCGCGCGTGACACAACCGAAGCCCCAAGACCTGCAAGAAACAAACGACGCGAAACAAGATCAACCATGGGTCAATTAAAATCCCAGAGATCACAGGCAAACAACCATCGAATGGGATTATGCGCCCATGGGGGCTATTCAGGCAACACCTCATCGCCCCATCCGCCGCGCGTCCTGATCTCGGTCGAGCTGACATCAACCATCGGTACATTCACAAAACACCAGGCCGGAGCATGCGCCCGCCCAAGCAGATGCCGTGCATGTCCATCGATGCGGTATTTGCCGTATAACCGCGCCGCAGGCGACATCCGCGCCGAAATCCGGTCCCCCGGCCGCGCCACCACGCCTACCGGCACGCTGTCCATGATCAACCGCCAGTCTTTCCACTTGTGAAATTGTGCCAGATTGTCGGCCCCCATCAACCAGACAAACCGCACCTGCGGGTACAACCGCTGTAAGATTGCCAACGTATCCGCCGTTGCACGCGTTCCCGTCTGCCTCTCGATATCCGTAATTTCGACCCGAGGATGACGCATCACTTCACCTGCCGCACGCAGACGCTTCGCCAACGGAGCAGGCCCCTTCACCTTGAGCGGGTTTCCCGGTGACACCAGCCACCAAACCTGATCCAGCCCAAATGCCTTCATCGCTTCCGACGTGACATGCACGTGCCCCTGATGCGGTGGGTCAAATGACCCGCCGAACAAACCAATGACTTGTCCAGGTCTTGCATAAGGGATCGCGCTTCGAAACATCCTTTGCTGATGTTCAAAGAAATTAACGCTTGTCAATCACATAGGAACGGTGATCACGCCACAGCAGGTAACATGTTTAACTGATCAGACACTTCTCACAGTACATCCCGCCTGGTTCAATCGGTTCCGTTTGGGGGCCCCAAGGCCAATCTCAACCCCGAGGTCAACGAATAGGCCAAAAGGCAGCAAAAACCGAACAATTTCAGCCCGTCCTCGATAACTACGCGATACTCGCCAAAATGGTGCTCAAAAACTGTATCAATCACGATGGAGCCAACAAAGAACAGGGCCGTTGCCGCCAAGAAATTATTTTCGAACCAACGCTGCCAATACCAACTGAGGCATGCGATCGCGCCTAGGCTGGTCGCATAGAAGACGACAAACTTCCTTTGATGGGACTCATGCAATCGGAACAGATCGTCCAGCGTTATGACAGTTGCAAAGCAGAATCCAAGCAAACACAAAAGCACGCCGCCATCCAGTTTCCCAACGGTCAAAGCACGTTGAATGGCTGCAAAACCAAAGATTGCAGCGGCGGCCATAGTTATCAAATTACCCAATAACGACACTGCGCCGACTTCAGAACCGCAACAATCGGCGATACTACCGGTCCTGTTTATCCTCCGAGTTACAATATTGAGCGGGTCGCGCAAAAGATCACCCGGCTCCCACCATGGCTGCGCGACGGTTGCAATCATCACGACGAGAGGCAGCCCAAACGCGATTGTGGCGAGGCACGCAATCAACCATCGTGGATGTGCATTTCTGCTAGGCTCTACGACTTCATTCGGAACGAAATCCCGTTCGACCAGGCGCCAGAAAAAGACGACGCACACAGCCGAAATCGACACATACAGCCAAGTCCTTGGGGAGAAATTTAATAAAGGCAAGCCCTGCTTTGACAGGATCGCTGCCAACATTAACAACACAGGAATTCCAATTAACGACGATTGTAGGATACGCTTCACTCATTACTCCTTGAACAAAACCGAACTCCAAAAGTCTCAAAATACCAAGCGGACTTTGGCCAAGTATATCACCAAGAGTTAAAAGCACTACTTTGTTTGTCTGCAGCTTGCGGCGACCCTGGCCCCTTCATATTCTAAAGCATCTCAGACACGTGCCCTGATGTAGCTGATCAGAAGATCAGCGTAACAGCCCGATGACTTACCCAGGCAGTGCTCATGGGGTGTTGCAACTCTCTGTCCAATTCTGACTTGCGGAACCGAGCGTCGTTATCGATCAATAGGACGGACCGCATCGCGCAATCGAACGCGCCCCGGCCTGACGACTTCAGCGCACCATCCGCCATGTCCACGCACGGCGGAATACCCTCCCTTGCCCAGCGCCTCCTCCATCCGGCTGCAGGGCGCACAAATGACGGTAAAACGCAAAATAGCTTCGCCCACCTGCACCTCGCGTCCTTTGAGCGCTGCCAGATTGATCCCCGAAACCACCAAGTTACGCCGCAGGATTTCAGGCGCGACCGGTCCCCGCCCCAGATAGCTCCCAATCGCGGTCAAATGCTCCTGCTGAATCAAAGTCACCGCCCGCTTGCCCGCACGACTACGGTCGCCTTCAAGGCCGTCTGCGGAGATCATGGCTTCCTCTGTAACCTCAATCCCAGCCCGCCGGTCCGGCCGCAAGCCGATCCACGCTACCCGCCCGGGCTGCGCCCAGCCTGCAATCAACTCTGACAATGTGGGCAAACCGTCCCCCTTATCCGACACATACAATTTACCCCGTGCGGGCCGCCTGTAAAAATCACAAATCCACCAGCTTGCCCCGACCGTCCCGCTCGGATATCCAGCGTTTCAACCCAATTTCCCGACCCAGAGGACGCGACATGGCCGCCTATCAATATGTCTACCACATGCAGGGTGTCTCCAAGACCTATCCCGGTGGCAAGAAATGCTTTGAAAACATCCACCTGAGCTTTCTGCCCGGCGTGAAAATCGGTGTCGTAGGCGTCAACGGCGCGGGTAAATCGACGCTGATGAAGATCATGGCGGGCCTCGACACTGACTTCACTGGTGAGGCATGGGCAGCCGAAGGTGCCAAAGTCGGCTATCTGCCACAGGAGCCGCAGTTAGATGAATCGCTGACCGTCCGTGAGAACGTCATGCTGGGCGTGGCCGCGAAAAAGGCCAAGGTCGACCGGTTCAACGAAATCGCCATGGAGATCGCCGAGAACTACTCCGACGAGTTGATGGAGGAGATGACCACCCTGCAGGACGCGATCGATGCCGAAAACCTGTGGGACCTCGACAGCCAGATCGATGTCTCGATGGAGGCGCTGCGCTGCCCGCCGGACGATGCCAACATCGCCAACCTCTCGGGGGGTGAGAAACGCCGCGTGGCGCTCTGCAAACTGCTGCTCGAAGCGCCCGACATGCTGCTGCTCGACGAACCGACCAACCACCTTGACGCCGAGACCATCGCTTGGCTGCAACAGCACCTGATCGACTACAAGGGCACCATCCTGATCGTCACCCACGACCGGTATTTCCTGGATGACATCACTGGCTGGATCCTCGAACTCGACCGGGGCCGCGGCATTCCTTACGAAGGCAACTATTCCGCATGGCTGGAACAAAAAGCCAAACGGCTTGAGCAGGAAGCGCGCGAGGACAAGTCCAAGCAGAAGACCCTGCAGCGCGAACTGGAATGGATGCGTCAGGGTCAGAAGGCCCGTCAGGCCAAATCCAAGGCCCGGATCAACGCCTATAACGAGCTGGCCGAGCAGTCCGAGCGCGAAAAGCTGACCCGCGCCCAGATCGTCATCCCCAACGGCCAGCGCCTCGGCGGCAAGGTGATCGAGGTCGAGGGCCTGTCGAAACACATGGGCGACAAGCAACTGATCGAAGGGCTGGATTTCGCCCTGCCCCCCGGCGGCATTGTCGGTGTCATCGGTCCCAACGGTGCCGGTAAATCGACCCTGTTCAAGATGCTGACCGGTCAGGAACAGCCCGACAGCGGCACCATCACGCTGGGCGACACGGTCGAGCTGTCCTATGTCGACCAGTCCCGCGACGACCTCAAAGACAACGACACCGTGTGGGAGGCGATCACCGGCGGCGCTGAGATCATCCAGCTGGGCGACGCTCAGGTCAATTCCCGCGCCTATTGCTCCTCCTTCAACTTCAAGGGCGGCGACCAGCAGAAGAAGGTCTCGCTGCTGTCAGGTGGTGAGCGCAACCGCGTCCACATGGCCCGCCTGCTGAAAGAGGGCGGCAACGTCCTGCTGCTCGACGAACCAACCAACGATCTGGACGTCGAAACCCTGCGCGCGCTGGAAGACGCCCTGGTCGATTTCGCCGGCTGCGCCGTCGTCATCTCACACGACCGCTTCTTCCTAGACCGGATTTGCACGCATATTCTGGCCTTCGAAGGCGACGCGCATGTGGAGTGGTTCGAGGGCAACTTCGAGGATTACGAAGAGGACAAAAAGCGCCGTCTGGGACCAGACGCGCTGGAGCCCAAGCGGTTAAAGCATAAGAAGTTTGCGCGGTGAGTGATTGGGTCACCATTATCGGTGCACTAGGCCTTGGATCACTGGCAACAGTGATTACTCAATGGATTCTCACTCGTACGGATAGTCGTAGGAAGTTAAGGTTTCAGGAACGCAAGGATGCGTATGTAGGCTTGTGGCAGGCGATGCATCGGTCCGAGATTGAGCGCACCGAAGAAGCCGCTCTACATGTGGGGCACTGGGTTGCTCGATGCGAACTCGTGGCTCCACATCCGGTACGCCTAGCGGTTAGCACGCTGGTTGGCACAGACCCCGGATCACCTGAACGCACGGCCGCCGTGCAAAATGTACTGCATGTTATGCGAAAGGACTTAGGAATCTCCGAGTAGCAAGCGTAGGATGGGTGCTCGCACCCATCACCCCTCAATTCTCCAACATCCAACCGTCCAAATGATGGGTGGAATCACCCATCCTACGGCTCTCCGAATTTCCCTACGGTGACACCACCACTCCACTCCGGATCAACTCGACCCGCGCGGATATCGCGGTGGATTGACGAATACGGCCAATCGGTAGGATGCTCCACCAACCCATGTTTAACCGGATTACCCCAACAATATGCCATGTGATTGCGGTAATCCCGTTCGTCCCGAATGCAATGCTCCCAAAACCTGCGTTGCCAAATCCCGCGCTCCCGTTTGACAATCTTCGACCCGCTTCGCGGACCAATCTCTCCCGTGATCCGTACAAATCGGCTTTTGATCAATCGCCAACGAGTCGAATAATCCGCGTCCCCCGGTGGCATAGTCCAAACCGCGTGCAGGTGGTCAGGTAACACAACGAAAGCATCGCACCAAAATGGCCGCTCCCGCTGTGTCGCCGCAAAGGCAGAGCGCAGGTGCGCGACTTCTCGTATCAACAGATCTGACGAGCGGTCGGCCAATGAAACCGTGAAGAAGTACTTGGCACCCGGAATTCGAACACGAAGATAGTTTGTCATGTGAGCAATAATCCGCAGGTACGGTTACCAATTCATTTACAACACCATTGGATGTGCTGCCGGATCACACACTGCCCCTTGCCACATCCCCACCCCAATGCCATATCTACAGCGCTAACGTTTTTCTATTTCGACCTACTGTCTCCTTCTACGGCGCTCAGTCTATCGATCCAGACAACGACGCCGGGCTGCCGCATCTACGTGGGCAGCACTAAACAGGAGACAACGGATATGCCCGCAGGCACCGTAAAATGGTTTAACACCACCAAAGGCTACGGCTTTATCGCGCCCGAAGATGGCGGCAAAGACATCTTCGTACACATCTCGGCTGTCGAGCGTTCGGGCCTGACCGGCCTGGCCGACAACCAGAAAGTCACGTACGAGCTGCGCTCGGGTCGTGACGGCCGCGAAAGCGCCGACAATATCGAGCTGGCCTAAGCTTTTGAAAGGGCCAAGCATTCCTTGGCCCTTTCCTTTCCCACGCCTCAGAAGGGCGCCCATGTCCGGCCCGATAGTGTGGCCCGGCGATGACATCAAACTTTCGTTATTTTTGCCCGGCGATTGACCAAATCAGCTATCATTCCGACATTAGAGTTAAGTTTTTACTGTTTTGTTGAAGAGAGCTGCCATGTTCACGCGCCGTATATTCCTGACATCAACTGCCGCCGCTAGCCTAGTGCCCGGCGTTGCAATGGCTAAGAAAAAAGCTGTTGAATACGATCCCACGCCGCAATTCGTTCGGATCAAGAAACAGTTCCAACCCGGTCAACTGCTGGTCGCGCCTCGGTCTTTCTACCTGTACTACGTGACCGAGCCACGTAAGGCGATCCGCTATGGCGTCGGGGTCGGCAAGGCCGGATTGGAGTTTACAGGCACCGCCACCATCGACGTCAAGAAAGAGTGGCCGACCTGGCGCCCGACCGACGAGATGATCGAGCGCGAGCCCATCACTTACGCCCGGTTCAAGGACAATGACTATGTCCAACCCGGCGGCGGCGACAATCCGCTGGGTGCGCGGGCGCTGTACTTGTTTCAGAACGGCGTCGATACCTATTTCCGCATTCACGGCACCACGCAGCCGCAGACCATTGGTCACGCGGTTTCAAACGGGTGCATCCGCATGCTGAACGAGCATGTGATCGACCTGTATGAGCGTGTGCCGATCGGAACCGTCGTCACCGTCGTCTAATCACTTCTGGGTGGCGTTAACCAACTCCAGAACATACGGGCCGAGGCTTTCAACGATCAAAGTGACGCCCTCGGCATTCGGGTGAATGCCGTCCGGCTGCATATAGCGGCGGGCGGCATCCGGGTCGCTTTCGGCGGTCAGACCGGTGAAGAAACTGGGGGCATATGCCGTGCCATACGCCGCGGCCAAATCGGGATAGATCGCGTCGAAAGCTGCTTTGTATTCAGCCCCGTAATTCCCAGGCGCCCGCATCCCTACCAACAGCACGTCGACACCCGAGGCCTCTGCCGCCTGAACAATCGCCTCAAGGTTGGTGCGCGACACAGCCGGGTCGATCCCCCGCAACAGGTCGTTTCCACCCAGCGCCACGATCATCGCGTCCACATCCGGCGTCAGCGTCCAATCCACCCGCGCAGCGCCACCTGCCGTGGTATCACCGGACACACCCGCATTGATCAGGCGCACCTCAGCACCTTGTGCCCGCAGCCACCGATCCAGCTGAGGCACGAAACCATCCTGCTCGGGCAGCCCGTAACCTTGGGTCAGAGAATCCCCCAATGCGGCAATCACCACCTGCTCAGCTGTGGCCGCAAAGCCGCAGCAGACAAACACCACCAGCATCAAAACCTTGCGCAACATCCGAACTGCTCCATATCCGAATAGACTGATCCCACTTGGAAAGACCTATGACGACACCTGTCCTTGCGCTCCAAAATGCCGCTTTGTCGCTGGATGGCAATGCCGGGCGGGTGAATATCCTGCGTGACATCACTCTGTCCGTCGCGCGGGGGGAAACGTTGGGGCTGATTGGACCTTCCGGATCTGGCAAATCCTCACTGTTGATGCTTATGGGCGGTCTAGAGCAGGCAACGGCTGGCAAGATCACTGCCCTTGGCCACGATCTGACCGACATGGGCGAAGATGCATTGGCCCGCTTCCGGCGCGATACGATGGGGGTGGTGTTTCAGAACTTCCACTTAATTCCTACCATGACCGCACTGGAGAACGTGGCGACACCGCTGGAATTAGCCGGGCACCGCGATGCGTTTGACCGGGCCGAGGCGGAACTGGATGCGGTTGGCCTCTCGCATCGTCGCGATCACTATCCGGCACAGTTGTCGGGCGGCGAGCAACAGCGGGTAGCGCTGGCGCGGGCTTCTGCTCCGCGACCACAGATCCTGTTGGCGGACGAACCTACCGGCAATCTGGACGAAACAAACGGGGCGGCCATTGTCGACCTGCTGTTCGGCCTGCGCGACAGGCACGGTGCAACGCTGGTTCTGGTGACCCATAGCCACAGCTTGGCCCGAAAATGCGATCGGGTGGTGCGCCTGAGGGACGGAACCATCGCCGAAGACGTTCAGCAAGAGGCCGCGGAATGAGCTTGCGGCTGGCCGCTCGTCTGGCGCGTCGAGAACTGCGCGGCGGGGTGCGTGGATTTCGCGTGTTCATCGCCTGTCTGGCGTTAGGTGTTGCCGCCATTGCAGCCGTTGGGTCTGTACGATCCGCGATTGAGGCCGGGCTGGCGCAGGAAGGCGCGACGATGCTGGGTGGCGATGCGCAGATGGAATTCACCTATCGCTTCGCTAGTGAGGGCGAAAGACAATGGATGGAACAAGCCGCGACAGACGTATCCGAAGTGGTCGATTTCCGATCTATGGCCGTTGTTCGGCAGGGGGAGGAAGCGCAACGCGCGCTAACGCAGGTAAAGTCTGTTGACGCGGTCTACCCGTTGCTGGGCACCCCCGTTTTGGAGCCGGACCAACCCCTGTCGACGGCTCTGGGTGGCAAACAAGGCCTGCCCGGTGCGGTCATGGACCCTGTATTGATTGACCGGCTGGGCCTGTCTGTCGGAGATCGGTTCGCCCTCGGCACCCAGGAATTTATCCTGACCGCAGCACTCGTCCACGAACCGGACGGGGCCGCTGATGGGTTTGGGCTGGGGCCACGTACGCTGGTCCGCACCGAAGACCTGCGGGCTTCGGGCCTGCTGGCGGCGGGCACGTTGTTTGCAACCAAGTACCGGCTGAATTTACCACCCGAAACCGACCTCTCTACCCTGTCAGCCGTAGCCCGGCAGAGTTTCGACGGCACAGGAATGCGCTGGACTGATGCCCGTAACGGTGCGCCGGGTATTGCCGAATTCGTCGCTCGCCTCAGCGCCTTTCTGGTTCTGGTCGGGCTGTCAGGGCTGGCCGTTGGCGGCATTGGCGTATCGGCTGCTGTTCGCGCTTATCTGGCGCAGAAAACCGAAACAGTCGCCACTCTGCGCACGTTGGGCGCGGATCGCGCGACGATCTTTCAGACTTATATGATCCAGATTGGCGTTCTGTCCGGCATCGGCATCATTCTGGGCCTTGCACTGGGCAGAGTGTTGCCCCTTTTGCTCGCCCCAGTGATCGAGGCTCGCCTTCCCGTTCCGGCGGTTTTCACGCTGTACCTTCGCCCACTGGCCGAGGCCATGCTGTATGGCGTGCTCACCGCCTTTCTGTTCACGCTCTGGCCCCTGGCCCGGACCGAGGAAGTCCGTGCAGCGACCCTTTTCCGCGACGCGCTAACTTCGACACGCGCCCTGCCCCGTCCGGTGTTCATCGTGGCGACAGCTATCGGGCTGGCATTGTTGATTGCAGCGGCGGCTTGGTTCAGCGGTTCAAGCCGCCTGACGCTGTGGACCAGCGGCGGGTTGGTGGGCGCGCTGCTCCTTTTATCCCTATCCGCGCTGGCAATCCGAAAACTGGCCCGTGTCGGCACCACTATGGCTCGTGGCCGTCCGGCCTTGCGATGGGCGTTGTCGGCCATCTCTGACCCTCGTGAAGGAGCGGCTTCAGTGGTGCTGTCATTAGGGCTGGGCCTGTCCGTCCTGGCCGCCGTCGGCCAGATCGACGGTACCTTGCGCAGTGCAATCTCGGTGAATTTGCCGGACGTGGCCCCATCCTATTTCTTTGTCGACATCCAAAAAGATCAAATGGCCGGGTTCACCGACCGGCTGGACTCCGATCCTGCCGTCACCCGCGTCGAAAGCGCGCCGATGCTGCGCGGGATCATCACCCAGATCAACGGACAGGCCGCGCGAGAGGTGGCCGGTGACCACTGGGTGTTGGATGGCGATCGAGGTGTCACCTATTCCATCATCCCCCCAAAAAACGCTCGTATCACCGCCGGGGAATGGTGGGCCAAAGATTACACGGGCACACCACAAGTCAGCTTTGCCGCGGAAGAGGCAGAGGAAATGGGCCTAACCTTAGGCGACCATCTGACAGTGAATATCCTGGGCCGCGATATCACTGCCGAGATCACGTCACTGCGCGAAGTCGACTTTTCGACCGCTGGTATGGGCTTTGTCATGTCGATGAACCCTTCTGCTCTGGCCGGAGCCCCACATAGCTTTATCGCCACGGTCTATGCCGAGGAACAGGCCGAGGCCGCCATTTTGCGCGATCTTGCAGGCCAGTTTCCCAACATCACCGCAATCCGGGTGCGCGATGCAATCGACCGAGTCTCAGGTCTGCTGGCCGGGCTGGCAGCAGCAACGTCCTATGGCGCAGGCGTGTCCCTGCTGACCGGATTTCTGGTTTTGATAGGGGCAGCCGCAGCAGGGGAAGCCTCACGCAACTATGAATCCGCGATCCTCAAGACATTGAGCGCGGACCGTCAACGGATATTGCTCAGCTTCGCCCTGCGCTCGGTCTTTTTGGGCGCGGCAGCAGGTAGCGTTGCCTTGCTGGCTGGCATATTAGGAGGTTGGGCCGTAGCCACTTACATATTCGATATCGGGTTCACGGTTATCTGGACCTCGGCCCTGAGCATCATTCTGGCCGGAATCCTTGTGACACTGGGCGCGGGTCTTGTCTTTGCCCTGCGTGCACTGGCCGCCCGTCCGGCCCGCATCCTGCGCGCCGCCGACTAGCGGACGCAGGCCACGGGTTGCAGGATTTGCAAAAGCCGATCATTGTCGCAAACCAGCGCGTCTAGCGTAATCTCGTCCAGCGAGGCATAGAACACCTCAGCCGCGTCCTGAAGGGCCAGCCGCAACCGGCAAGCATCCGTCAGGGGGCAAGTGTTGTCAGCATCAGCAAAACATTCAGCTATTGGCAGGTTGCCCTCGACATGGCGGAATACCGATCCGATACGGATCTGATCCGCCGCGCGTGCCAAAGTCATGCCGCCGTTACGGCCCCGCTGAGTGCTCAGATAGTTCAACTGGCTCAACTGGTTGATCACCTGCGCCAGATGGTTCTCCGAAATATTGCATACATCCGCAATCTCGGCTTTTGTCACCAACCGATCCTGATGGGCGGCGCAGTACATCAACAGGCGCACCGCTATGTTTGTCCGTTTGGTAATCCGCATAGTGACCTCCCTAACTTGAACACGCGACCTTATTGCATGTCCGGCAAAAAAGCGGTTTGACATACATCAATCGCTCTCAAAGGATTTGAACCCCATGGCTGACCCCTATTTCTTTGGCTATGGCAGCCTCGTGAACCTTGCGACCCACGATTTTCCCGATCCTCATCCGGCCCGGCTGAAAGGTTGGCGCCGCGCCTGGCGACACACCGACCTACGCCCGGTGGCTTTTCTGACCGCGGTGCCGGACCCGGATTGCGAGATCGAAGGGATGATCGCCCACGTTCCCAAAAACGACTGGGCGGCGCTGGATGAACGGGAATGGGCCTATGATCGGGTTCCAACCACGCAATCGATCACACATCCCCTGACCCATGATGTCGAAATTGCTGTCTATGCTGTGCCGCGCGATCGCCAGAACGACCCGACCAACCGCCATCCCTTGCTGCTCAGCTATATCGACGTGGTTGTGCAGGGCTATCTGCGCGCCTTCGGAGAGGACGGTGCGGATCGTTTTTTTGCCACAACAGACGGATGGGATGCACCAATCCTGAACGACCGGGCCGAGCCACGATACCCCCGCCACCAACAGCTGAAACCCACCGAGACCCAGTTCGTGGATGACCGCCTGAAGCGCCTGTCCGCGCCAATCGTTCAGACCGCATGAAAAAGGCGGGGCCACCTGACCCCGCCTCAATGAATTGGTATTCCTGCGATCAGCCGCGCGCGCGGATCACCTGAAGCAGCGGCAGCAGGGTCGCCATTTCCGGACCACGCTCCATGCCGGTCAGCGCCTTACGCAATGGCATGAACAGGCCCTTGCCTTTACGCCCCGTGGCTTCCTTTACGGCTTTGGTCCAGGTGCCCCAGGTTTCACCATCAAACGGGCCTTCGGGCAGCAGAGCGACCGCCTCTGCGATAAACTCACGATCCTCATCAGCGATCAGTGGCTCTGCCCCATCCCGGCAAAGCTCCCACCAACCTTTGAGATCACCCAAAGTGGTGATGTTCTCGCGCGCCATCTCCCAGAAGGATTCCGCTAGCTCTGCCGGAACGCCCGCGTCAGCCACCGCATCAGCAACATCGGCAAGCGGCAGCGACTGGAGGTGCTTCGCAGTCAGCGGGAACAGATCCTGCACGTCGAACTTGGTTGGCGCCGCGCCAAAACGGTTCACATCGAAGCCTTCGATCAGTTCGGCCATATCCGAGCGCAGCTCGACCGGATCAGAAGACCCCAGACGCGCCATCAGGCTCAGCAGCGCCATCGGCTGCACGCCCTGTTCGCGCAGATCGCGCAGGGCCAGAGTGCCCAGACGTTTCGACAGCGCCTCGCCCTGTGGGCCGGTCAACAGCGAATGATGGGCAAAACGTGGGCACTGACCGCCCAGCGCTTCGATGATCTGAATCTGCGTCGCGGTATTGGTCACGTGGTCCGAGCCCCGCACCACGTCGGTCACACCCATCTCGGTATCGTCGACAACTGACGCAATCGTATAGAGAACCTGACCGTCACCACGGATCAGAACCGGATCGGAAACCGAGGCCGCATCGATTGAGATGTCGCCCAGAATTCCGTCAGTCCAATCGATCCGCTCATGATCCAGCTTAAAGCGCCAGACGCCATTGCCACGCTCGGCCCGCAGCTTCTCTTTCTCGGCATCCGAAAGGTTCAGAGCGGCACGATCATAGACCGGCGGCTTACCCATGTTCAGCTGCTTCTTGCGCTTCAGATCCAGCTCGGTGGGTGTTTCGAACGCCTCATAGAACCGGCCCATTTCACGCAGCTTATCGGCAGCATCGGCATAGCGATCCAGACGCTCCGACTGCCGCTCGATCCGATCCCAATGCAGGCCCAGCCATTCCATGTCCTGCTTGATGGCATCGACATATTCTTCTTTCGACCGCTCGGGGTCGGTATCATCAATACGCAGGATGAACGTACCGCCGGCCTTGCGGGCGATCAGATAATTCATCAAGGCGGTGCGCAGGTTGCCCACATGGATATAACCGGTGGGCGACGGAGCAAAACGGGTCGTGGTCATGGAGTTCTCCTGTTGGCGCGGCTCATGTCATATGAGCGCGTTTTTGTCCAGCAGGGGTTTCTGACCGAAACGCAAACCCAAGCTGCTCTGCCCTATGCCAGAAGATTGTGAACTTAACAAAAACTCACACGCAATGTTCATCCACGCAGACCATATCCCCAGGGTATACACTTGCAGGAGACTCGCACCGGGCTATTTCATCCAATGGTGTTCTGACAGGGAGAACCAAAATGACCATTAAACTCACACGCCGCGCGGCACTGGGATCAGCGGCAGCCTTGCCCTTTGCCGCCGCCACGACCCCGGTTTTGGCTGCAGGGGCTGAGACCAAAACCAACTCGACCATCGCCAAGTCCTTTACGCTGGGCGATTTTACCGTCACCACATTGCTGGACGGCAGCCTGCCCCGTGACGGTGCCAAGGAAATCTTCGGCGGAGGTGCCTCGGATGAGGATTTCACCAAGGTGTCAGCCGACAACTTCATATCACCCGAGGTGGCACAGTTCTTCTTCACCCCCACACTAGTCAATACTGGAACCGAGCTGGTTCTGTTCGACACGGGCCTCGGCCAGGGTGGCATTCAGGCCGCGCTCGCGGATGCTGGTGTTACGCCAGACCAGATCGACGTTGTTGTCATCACCCACATGCACCCCGATCATATCGGCGGCATGACCACGAATGACGCGCCAACCTTCCCCAATGCGCGCTATGTCACCGCATCGCCCGAGTATAATTTCTGGGCTGCACAGGACGCAGGCAATCGCGTTGGCGACCTGGTCGCAGCCAAGGTGACGCCCTTGGCCGAAAAGATGTCTTTCCTTGAGGATGGTGGTGAGGTGACGTCGGGCATCACCGCAGTGGCTGCTTACGGTCATACGCCCGGCCACACGGTGTACCATCTGGAAAGCAACGGCCAGCGGCTGGTGCTAACGGCGGACTTGGCCAATCACTATGTCTGGTCCTTTGCCCATCCGGAATGGGAGGTTCGCTTTGACATGGACAAAGCAGCAGCCACAGCATCGCGCCGGAACGTTCTGGGAATGCTGGCGGCAGATAAGGTGCCGATGATCGGCTATCACATGCCGTTCCCCGCAGCAGGATTTGTTGAAACCCGTGGTGACGGGTTCCGCTTTGTGCCCGTCAGCTATCAGATGATGGGATAGTTCAAAATCCTGGGTCGGACCAAACTAATTAGCCACCTGCGAACCGTGAGAGGCGCAAGGCAACCGTAACACCGCAAGGCTGGCGCCTGTGGCCAAGGCCAAAACGTAAAAGCAGCGCGAACAACTCGCGCTGCTTCGATTGAAATATCCTGATTGTTAAGCCGCGCCGCGCAGCTCTGCCCATTTCTGAAGCAAAACGGCCGTCAGGCCAGCCTCCTGCGGCGAGGCTTGGCTATCGAACTGCGACTGATCGGGCAGTTCAGGAAAGGTAGCTTGGACCTTAACTGGATTCAAAGCTTCGCTGTCGTCTTTCTGAAGAAGATCGGCAATCGCAGTATCCAGCGTAGTTTCGTCCAGAACCCGCGCCTCCGACTCCATTGATTTGTATTTCAGCGGAGGGTGGAGAGACTTGTCATATTCCTCGTACATAGCAACACCAAATCATTAACTCAGACATCCAACACCATTTGCGCCACTAGTTGGTATTCGGCACCAAACCACCTGCCAATGACCCAACTGAAATGTGTCGCGGCGCCCCATGTGAGGCGCCAATTAAGCAAAAATGTGACGAAAAAATGTCGCAATTTCAAGGCGCCAGTCGCCTGGCGCTCTTAAAAGTTAATATAGTGTTCATTATTGGGAAACTATCGAACAGCTTGCGCTGCAACTGAACCCCAGTTGGAAACAGAGAATTTGAACCAAGGCGCCGTGGACAAGTCAGCTACGGTCGCGCCAGCGATTCACAATCGGATATCTGCGATCCAACCAGAACGCCCGGCTGGTCAGCCGAGTTCCGGGAGCGGACTGAAAGCGTTTGTATTCGCTGATATATATAAGGTGCTCAACCCGGCGCGCATCAGCCTCTTCGAATCCGGCTGCCACGCAATCGGCGACCGAGCCATCTTGGTCGACCAGAATATCCAGCAACGCGTCCAGAACCGGATAGTCCGGCAGGCTGTCGCTGTCCTTCTGATCTTCGCGCAGCTCCGCGCTGGGGGGCTTGTCGATGACAGACGGGCGGATCACCTCGCCTTCGGGGCCCATCATCCATTCGCGGTGATTGGCATTCCGCCAGCGGCAAGTCTCGAACACCCGCGTCTTATAGAGATCCTTGATCGGGTTATAGCCGCCATTCATATCGCCATAGATGGTGGCATAGCCCACCGCGACCTCAGATTTATTACCGGTGGTCAACAACATTTCGCCAAACTTGTTCGAGATCGCCATCAGCAACAGACCACGTAGGCGGGATTGAATGTTCTCTTCGGTCAAATCGGCTTCGCGTCCGGCAAACAGCGGCGCCAAAGTATCCGTCACCGCCGCCCGACTGTCCGAAATAGGCATATAGTCGTAGTGAACGCCCAACGCTTTGGCGACCGCCTCGGCATCACCCAGTGATGCCTGACTGGTGTATTCGGACGGCAGCATCACGCAGCGCACATTTTCTGCCCCGATGGCGTCTACGGCAATCGCCGCAACCAGCGCGGAATCAACCCCGCCCGACAGACCCAACAATGCCTTTTTGAAGCCTGTCTTTCCCATGTAATCACGCAGGGATTGCACCATTGCGCGATAATCCTGCTCCCACTCATCAGGTTGAGGCACAATCTCGGCTGGTGTGATACGCCAACCTTCATCGCTACGCTCAAGATCTACATGGGCCACGGTCTCATCAAAAACGGGCATTCGGAACGCCAGTTCGCCGCCGGGGTTCAAACCGAACGTGGCTCCGTCAAACACCTGATCGTCCTGACCGCCCACCATGTTCAGATAGATCAGCGGCAGCCCCGTCTCGACAACACGTGCCACCATGTGGTTCAGGCGCACATCGTATTTGTTGCGGAAGTAAGGCGAGCCGTTGGGGATCAGCAGGAACTCGGCCCCAGTCTCCTCAAGTGTTTCGGCCACATCCGGGTGCCAGCTGTCTTCGCAAATAGGGCTGCCGATACGCGTATTGCCAACCGAGTAAGGCCCGCCCAAAGGTCCGGCATCATAAAGCCGCACCTCGTCAAATACGGTCTCATTGGGCAAGTGGTGTTTCAATGCCTTGCTGCTGATCCGGCCGCCTTTGAGGATCAGATAGGCGTTGAACAGGCTATCGCCTTCGACCCAAGGCCCGCCGATCGCAATCGCCGGACCGTCGGCGCATTGCACAGCCAGTTCTTCGACCTTAGCCATCGCAGCCTGATGAAAGGCGGGCTTCATCACAAGATCCTGCGTATTGTAGCCGGTCACGAACATCTCGGGGAACGCCACCAGATCAGCCCCGGCCGCGCGCCCCTGCTCCCATGCGGCCAAAGCCTTGGAAGCATTACCTTCGATATCCCCCACAGTGGGGTTGAGTTGCGCAAGCGTGATGCGGAAACGGTCGGCCATTGTGCCCTCATACCCTCGTCAGTTCTATTGCCATTTAACAGATCATTGCGCGAGTGAAAGGCAAATGCGGCAAAACCCGTTGCTCTGCCCCTAAGGGTACCTTAGTTTTGCGCGGAAAGATGAATTCCGGGCAGACAGGACCGAACATGAACGCTTTCCGCATTTCCCTAGCCGCTTCAGCGATGGCACTGATCGCCGCAGGCGTCACCGCACAAAGCGGTGATGTGATCGTCGCTGATGACGATGTCGGTGGCGTCTACGAGGGTACGTTCGAAAACGGACTTCGCCACGGAACCGGCACCTACCGCCTGCCCGACGGGTTTGAGTACCAAGGCGAATGGGTAGAGGGCGAAATTCAGGGCAAGGGCACTGCACGTTATGCCAATGGCTCGGTCTACGAAGGCGATTTCGTCAAAGGCCAGCCCGAAGGGCGTGGCAAAATCATCTATCCCGATGGCGGTACCTATGACGGCGAATGGTCCAACGGCACCATAAACGGCGAAGGCATGGTCAGCTATGCCAACGGCGCGCGCTATGAAGGTGGCTTTCGGAACGCACTCCATCACGGCAAAGGTGTACTGACTGATCCCAGCGGGTACAGCTATGACGGGGATTGGGAGGATGGTGTCAAGCAAGGCATAGGCAAGATCACCTATGCCAAGGGCGGTGTTTACGAAGGTGAGATTCAGGATGGCCAACGCCAAGGTCAGGGAACCCATACATCACCGGACGGCCAAGTATATACAGGCGCATGGGTCAATGATCAGGCCACCGGGAAAGGCCGGTTGCTGCAGGCAAACGGGGATTTGTACGAAGGCGACCTGGTAAACTGGCGCCGCCAAGGGCGAGGCAAGGCAACCTACGCTAATGGCGCGACATACGAAGGGGATTATTCTGACGACCGCCGCCACGGCAAAGGCCGCTTTCTGGGAACAGACGGGTTTGACTACACCGGCGAATGGGCCGACGGCCAGATCGAGGGATTCGGCGAACTGACATATCCCGACGGGTCCACCTATATCGGCGATTTCAGCGCTGACTTGCCGCATGGCAAGGGTATGCACACTTTCTCGGGTGGTATCATCTACGATGGGGAATGGATTGCCGGAGTATTCGAAGGCACCGGCAAGGCTACATACCCGAATGGAGTCGTCTATACTGGGCAGTTCCAAAACGGCCTGAGTCATGGCACAGGCGTTCTGACATTTGCCAATGGATACCGCTATGAAGGTGAATGGTCGGAAGGCGTCAGGCAGGGCAAGGGCAAAGCCACTTTTCCCGACGGCACCGTCTATGACGGGGACTTTGTGAACGGACAGCGTCACGGTCAGGGAACCATCACCATGCCAAGCGGATACACTTACACCGGCGATTGGGCCGAAGGTAAGATCAGCGGAAACGGCATTGCAACCTTTGCGACCGGTGACGTCTATGAAGGCGGTTTCCTTGACAACAAACGCCACGGTGACGGCACGATGCGCTATGCCAATGGCGAAGAAGAATCCGGCGTCTGGGAAAACGATGCGCTCGCGACACCCAGCGAGGCAGAGACCGACCCAGCCCCCGAAACCGCCCCTGCGGAAACCAGCATTTCCGACGGCTGAACCCTGTTTGCTACCATGGCACGGGTTTTCCTGCCCAATCATAAAAGCCACCGGTATCCTCTGGGGTCAGCCTTTGAATCACAGACGTTAGATTCTCAGCAGCGGTGCTCGACGAGACGGCAGGGTGACGGCCAAAGTATTTCCGGGTGAACTCGGTTTTGACCGTGCCTGGATGTAAGGCTACGCAGATCGCCTGCTTGTGCGTTCGGGCAAGTTCAATTGCACCTGTGTGGACAATCTGGTTCACAGCCGCCTTGGACGCGCGATAACTGACCCATCCGCCCAGACGATTGTCTCCGATCGATCCGACCCGAGCCGACAGCACCGCAAAAACAGCGCGCCTATCACGGGGCAACAGGCGCGAAGCGTGACTCAGGATCAACGCGGGGCCAACAGCGTTTAACGCAAATTGGTCCATCATCGCCTGTGCCGCGAGGGTTCGGAGGGTCTTTTCAGGCTCCACCCCGTTGATCTCAAGCGCACCAGACGCAACGAAGATCAGATCGTATGGTCCCGAGATCTTATCTAGCGTGCGGTAAACGCCGTCAGGGTCGGTAAGATCAAACCCGTCGGTTGAGCGCGACAAGGTGGTTACATCCGCCCCCTGTCCTTTTAAGTACTTACAAACCGCCTGCCCGATTCCCCCCGACGCGCCAATGATCAATGCTTTTTCCATGGCGTTTCACCTAGCTGTTGGCGCGTTCGCATCAATGCCTTACCGAAAAGAAAACACCGCTTCTGCGGTTACATCGCAAATGGGTCTTTTCATTCCGCGCGAGCGATGTATAAATTCCGCCATGATCAACCGCGCAGATATCCTTGTTGCCGACACCGCCATTCGCGGTGCGTCTCTGCGTGGCCTACTGATCCTAATCCGCCTCTGAGCGTGCCATCCGGCGCGCCCGCTCAGAGGAGGACGCCCGCGCGCCAAGAGGCTTTAGGACAGAAGAAGAAAGAGATTCCCATGACCAACGTGACCGACCAAGACCGCGTCTTGATCTTCGATACCACTTTGCGCGACGGCGAGCAGAGCCCTGGCGCAACCATGACCCATAACGAAAAGCTCGAGATTGCCGAGCTGCTGGACGAGATGGGTGTAGACATCATCGAAGCTGGCTTTCCGATTGCATCGGAGGGTGACTTCAAGGCAGTCTCAGAGATTGCCCAACGGTCCAAGAACAGCCGCATCTGTGGGCTGGCCCGTGCCAATTTTGCGGATATCGACCGCTGCTGGGAAGCAGTGAAACACGCCGAGCAAAACCGGATTCACACGTTCATCGGCACCTCTCCGTTGCACCGCGCCATTCCGAACCTGACAATGGATGAGATGGCCGACAAAATCCACGAAACGGTCAGCCATGCGCGCAATCTTTGTGAAAACGTGCAGTGGTCACCAATGGACGCAACCCGAACCGAGTGGGACTACCTGTGCCGCGTGATCGAAATTGCGATCAAGGCGGGTGCTACGACCATCAACATCCCCGACACGGTGGGCTATACGGCACCGGTGGAAAGCGCTGACCTGATCAAGCGCCTGATTGAAACCGTGCCTGGCGCCGATGAGGTCGTTTTCGCCACGCATTGCCACAATGACTTGGGGATGGCGACCGCGAACTCTCTGGCCGCTGTCGCCGGGGGCGCGCGTCAGATTGAATGCACCATCAACGGCTTGGGCGAACGCGCGGGCAACACGGCTTTGGAAGAAGTCGTCATGGCCCTGCGCACCCGCAACGATATCATGCCGTGGCACACGGGCATCGACACCACCAAGATCATGCATATCTCGCGCCGCGTTGCGACGGTGTCGGGCTTCAACGTTCAGTTCAACAAGGCCATCGTCGGCAAGAATGCCTTCGCGCATGAAAGCGGCATCCATCAGGACGGCATGCTGAAGAACCGCGAAAACTTTGAAATCATGCGCCCCGAAGACATTGGCCTGTCCGGCACATCCTTGCCGCTGGGCAAGCACTCGGGCCGAGCAGCCTTGCGCGACAAGCTCGAAACGTTGGGCTATGAGGTCGGAGACAATCAACTCAAGGATATCTTTGTGCGGTTCAAGGATTTGGCCGACCGCAAGAAAGAAGTATTCGACGACGATCTGATAGCGCTGATGACGTTGGACGATAGCGATGATTACTTGCAACTGGTGTCAATGAAAGTCACGTGCGGCACCGGCGGTCAGGCCGAATCCACGGTCGAGCTTGAAATGGATGGCAAGGACATCATAGCGACCGAGCACGGCGACGGCCCGGTGGATGCAACCTTCAAGGCCATCCGGGCAATCTATCCGAACCAGGCGCACCTGCAGCTCTATCAGGTGCATGCGGTGACCGAGGGCACGGATGCACAGGCCACAGTCTCGGTGCGCTTGGAAGAGGACGGCATGATCGCAACTGGCCAATCCGCCAATACAGATACAGTCGTGGCGTCTGCGAAGGCGTATATTCATGCGTTGAACCGCCTGATCATGCGACGCGAGAAAACCGGCCCTGGTGCCGATGCGCGTGAGATCAGCTACAAAGACCTGACCTGACAAATGTGGCGGCCTGTGATTGCAGGCCGCCATTTTTACTCAATGGGTCAGGACAAACCGGCCTTTTCCACACCCTGCACGAAATGCTTCAGGTCTTCGTCCCGCGCGTAATGCAGCGTGGCGACAAGGTCATTGATCCCGATATCCGCCTGCTCTGCGCGAATAGCATCCACGTGCGACCGGGCGCGGGCCTCATTCCCCAGCCAAGCGTGGCTTGCGGCGACAAAAGCGTTTTGTACAAGATCCAGCGTTGGCAAGCGGGCGAAGTCGTCAATCGCCTGCTCATAATGCTTGCCACCAAACCGTGCCTTTCCCAGATGGCTCCAGAACCGAGCGGGATGATGCGGATTCAGGCGCATGGCTTTCTGTATCCACTCTGCTCCTTCATCGGGACGACCGGTCCACGTCAGCAGTTCACCCATCTGTACAACAACCAGATCGTAGTTCGGGTTCAGAGAAAACGCGCGCTCCTGATGATAACGCGCGCGCGCCAGGTTGTTCCGCATTATCTCGACCGCGGCCATCAAACGATGAACATCCGCGTCGTTGTCATCCATCGAGGCCGCCTTAAGGATCGCCTCTTCGCAAGAAGCCAGCATTGCATCACGATCGTCACACCAGCTGTAACCCCAGGCCTGACCCCGGATACAGCCGCTCCAAGCATGAGCATGGGCGTAGTCGGGATCAAGTTCTAAGGCCCGATCAATGAGTTTCGTCGCCTCGATATTATCTTCCCGAGTGCTGCGATGGTGCAAAACCTTTGCGGCTAGAACGCACTCATAGGCGGCAAAACTCGAAGGCTTCTTGCGTGTCAGCCCTTCTTGCTGCGACGCCTCGATCCGGCCGGGCAGAGTGGCAACCACTGCTGATATCACCTCGTCCTGAATTGTGAAAATATCGTCCAGATCGCGGTCATATTTCTCGGCCCATATATGGCCGTCGCTTTCGCTGTCGATCAATTGAACGGTCACGCGCACCCGGTTTCCCGCCTTGCGCACGCTGCCTTCCACAATGTACCGCGCGCCCAGTTTTTCACCCACGTCACGAACATTTACAGCCTGCCCCTTGTAGACAAAGCAAGAGTTGCGGGAAATCACGAACAGCTCATGCCTGCGGCTGAGTTCGGTCAGAAGGTCTTCGGTCAGCCCATCGGCAAAGAACTCCTGCTCCGTGTCCCCACTCATGTTTTCAAAAGGCAGAACAGCGATCGAAGGCTTCACAACCCTTGTCGCCTCCTGCCCGGTTGTGTTCTGTTCAAGCTCACCGGCTGGCCGCTCCAACTCGACCCGGTAGGTATGAACGGGTTGCGACAGATTCTTGAGCTTCAGATCCCCCAAATCCTGAAACTGCAATTCCAACCGGCTGAAAACCTGTTCGTGGACGGCTCCGGAAATCAGCACATCGCCTGCCTCGGCCGATTGTTCCAGTCGGGCTGCAATGTTCACACCGCTGCCAAAAATGTCTCCGTCTTCAAATATGATTTCGTCCAGATTTATACCCATGCGGAACTGAATGCGCTGTTCGTGCGGAACGTCCGCATTCCTGCGCAGCATTCGGTTTTGAACTTCGACCGCACACGTCACGGCGTCGCTGGCGCTGGGAAATTCGACCAGCATCCCGTCGCCAGTTGTTTTGATAATCGTGCCACGGTTTTTTTCGATCGAAGGGTCGATCAACTCGATCCGGTGCGTGCGCAGCCGCGCCAGCGTGCCTTGCTCGTCAATTTCCATCAAGCGGCTGTAGCCCACCATGTCGGCGGCCAGAACCGTAGCAAGTCGGCGATTCATGGCGCCCCTCCTTGCCACAATTCTAGGGCTGGGCGGTCACTTCTAACAAGGAATTTTGCAACCACATCCGATGCGCGCAATCAGCTCATCTGAATACGCCCCTAACTTGTGCTCACAGGCTCGCTAATCTTAAGAACATCGCATCTAACCTACTGGTTTCTTCGATGAAACCATACGGAGCGTTCACGACAAACATGCCTGACCCGATCATACGATGGCCTTCTCGCGCAGCAGGAAATCGCACTTCGTGGCATTCTGACTTGGGAAGATCCTGCTTTTTCAACGCTTCAATCATGGGTTCGTGCCGCCCATCAGAAAGTATGGGATACCACAAAGCCAATACGCCCACGTTCCACTTACGATGCAATTTAGCAATTGCTCCGGGCAGCCGGTCGTATTCCGATTTGACCTCATAGCTGGGATCAATCAAAAGCATTCCGCGTCGGGGGGTCGGCGGCAGCAGGGAATGCGCCAATTCATATCCGTCCTGCTTGTAAACCTTTGCGCCAAAAGGCGACATAGTCATGGACAGGGCCGCATGTTCCTGCGGATGCAGCTCGGCAAAATGCAGGCTATCCTGATCGCGCAGCAGGTTGGCCGCAATCATTGGCGACCCTGCATAGCTGTGTTCTCCGTACTGTGCCCGCACATTCTCAAGCGCTCTGGATAAAGGATGGTCTGCCGGAAACCATTTTTCGCGCAATACGCGTTCAATGCCTGCGGCGGCCTCACCGGTGCGCACCGCCTCTGCCGCGTCCAACTGGTACAGGCCGCGCCCTGAATGCGTTTCCAGATAGGTCAGCGGTTTATCTTTGCGGGTCAGATAATCCAGCACCCAAGCCAACAATGCGTGCTTTTGCACATCCGCCAGATTACCGGCGTGGTAAATATGTTGATAAGAGAGCATTTTGCCTTCTAAAGTCCCTGTCATAAAGGCGGAAAGGTGCTGATTGTCGCGGAATCAGCCCTTTTACCGGACGTGCTGGCACCCTATAAGTCATCCGTCCCGGAACCGTCGAGTCGCGGGCAGTAGAAAAACCGACATACAGGATCAGGGGAAACATGGGGATCTTTGGCAATCTGGGCGGCCTGTTCACAGCGGACATGGCCATCGACCTTGGGACAGCGAACACGCTGGTTTATGTCAAAGGGCGCGGTGTGATCCTGTCTGAGCCGTCTGTGGTGGCCTACCACGTCAAGGACGGCGTGAAAAAAGTTCTGGCCGTGGGTGAGGATGCCAAGCTGATGCTGGGCCGGACCCCCGGTTCCATCGAAGCGATCCGCCCGATGCGCGAAGGCGTGATTGCGGACTTCGACACCGCCGAGGAAATGATCAAGCATTTCATCCGCAAGGTGCACAAACGCTCGACCTTCTCGAAGCCGAAGATCATCGTCTGTGTTCCTCACGGAGCGACACCTGTCGAAAAGCGCGCGATCCGTCAGTCGGTTCTGTCCGCAGGTGCGCGGCGTGCTGGCCTGATTGCCGAACCCATTGCTGCAGCCATTGGCGCGGGCATGCCGATTACCGACCCGACCGGCAACATGGTTGTCGACATTGGCGGCGGCACAACCGAAGTGGCCGTCCTGTCGCTGGGCGATATCGTCTACGCCCGCTCGGTCCGCGTAGGTGGCGACCGTATGGATGAAGCCATCATCTCGTACCTGCGTCGCCAACAGAACCTGCTGGTTGGTGAATCCACCGCAGAACGCATTAAGACCACCATCGGCACCGCTCGGATGCCTGACGACGGCCGCGGTCAGTCGATGCATATTCGTGGGCGCGACCTGCTGAATGGTGTGCCCAAGGAAATCGAAATCAGCCAAGCTCAGGTCGCCGAAGCCTTGTCAGAGCCGGTTCAGGCCATCTGCGAGGCAGTCATGACAGCGCTTGAGACCACGCCACCCGATCTGGCCGCCGACATCGTCGACCGTGGTGTGATGTTGACAGGTGGTGGCGCGCTGCTGGGTGATCTGGATCTGGCGCTGCGCGAACAGACCGGGCTGGCCGTATCAATTGCCGATGAAAGCCTGAACTGTGTGGCTTTGGGCACCGGCAAGGCACTGGAATACGAAAAACAGCTGCGCCACGCGATTGACTACGAAAGCTAAGGCGCGCACCCTCTAAGGGTCAACACTCGGGCACGAGCAGCACGGGAAGGTAACCTGTGGCAAAGGACCGATCACAGCGGGACGAATACACCACCCCATTACGCCGCCTGCTATTGGGGATCGTTGTGTTATTCCTGGTTGGCATTTTTCTGGTCTGGCGTATCGACAGCCCGCGTGTGGAACGGTTCCGCGCGCAAGTGGTGGATACGGTCGTCCCGTCGATGGAATGGGCGATGGTGCCAGTCACCGCGGTGGTCAATCTGGTGCGCGATTTCCAAAGCTATCAGCGCCTGAGCGAACAGAATCAGGAATTGCGGAGCGAGCTGCGCCTGATGCGCGCCTGGAAAGAGGCCGCATTGCAGTTGGAGCAGGAAAACGCCCGACTGCTGGACCTCAACAATGTACGCCTTGATCCACGCTTGACCTATATCACCGGAGTTGTGATGGCCGATAGCGGCTCGCCATTCCGGCAGTCGGTTCTGCTGAATGTGGGGGAACGTGACGGCATCACCGATGGCTGGGCCACGATGGACGGGATCGGTGTGGTCGGAAGAATCTCGGGTGTGGGCCCGGATACGGCACGGGTGATCCTGATGACCGATGCCTCAAGCGCGATCCCTGCGACCATCCAGCCCTCGGGCCAGACCGCTCTGATCACCGGTGACAATACACCCGCACCAGCGGTCGAGTTTTTGGAGAACCGCGAATTGGTCCGCCCCGGCGACCGAGTCGTAACCTCGGGTGATGGTGGCGTGTTTCCCGGCGGCTTGTTGATCGGCCAGATCACCGCCGACCCCGGTGGCCGTTTGCGGGTGCGTCTGTCCGCGGATTTCGAGCGGCTCGAATTTCTGCGGGTTCTGCGGTACCAGTCGGCCCCCCGCATTCAGGACCCCGGCGATATAGTAGGGCCCAGACAGCCCGCCGCCGCCCTTCCGCAGGTGGAGGTCGGTGATGGGTAGTCAGTCCTCACAGTTGTGGTCCAAGCGTGGCCTTTACCTGTTTCTGGCTATTCTCATCCTGTTCCTGCACCTTCTGCCGCTCGATACAAAACCGGATCGTTGGCCGTTTCCCGAACTGCTGATTGCCCTGACCTTTGCCTGGGTGCTTAGGCGACCCGAATTTGTGCCGACCCTTCTGGTGGCCGTTGTGATGCTGATGGCCGACCTGTTGCTGCAACGCCCACCCGGCCTATTGGCGGCGCTGGTGGTTCTCGCAACAGCCTATCTGCGTTCTTCGGCGTTCGGGCTGCGGGATTCGGGCTTCATCGGAGAATGGTCGACTGTTGCCGTGGTGATCACAGCAGTTTTCATGTTGAACCGCGTCATTCTTGCTATTCTGTCGGTGCAACAGGCGGCACTGGGGCCGGTAATGATACAAGTGTTTCTGACAATTGCGATTTATCCTTTGATCGTTCTGCTCAGTCAGAAGGGATTCGGTGTTCGCCGTGTATCCCCCGCAAATACCGGTGCATTGGGGGCGCAGTGATGAAACAGCGCAAAACCAAAGCCCAAGGCCTCGCCTATAAGCGCTTGCCTCGTAGGGCGTTGATCCTGGGCGGCCTGCAAGCCGCCTTTATCGGCGGACTTGCCGCCCGGATGCGATTCATGCAGGTGGATCAGGCCGACGAATACCGCCTGCTGGCCGAAGAAAACCGGATCAACATTCGGCTGATCCCTCCGACCCGAGGCCGAATCTATGACCGGAACGGGCAGATCATCGGCCAGAACTCACCCTCGTATCGCATCGTCATGGTGCGCGAGGATGCGGGTGACGTGGATGAGGTCATCACCAAACTCTCAGAGCTGATCCCACTAACCGAGGATGAAATCGAGCGCGCCAAAACGGAAATGCGCCGCTCGGCCCCGTTCTTGCCGGTCACACTGGCCGATCAGGTCACGTGGGAGGATATCTCAAAAGTTGCCGTCAACGCGCCTGCCCTTCCGGGCGTGATCCCCGAAGTGGGGCAAACCCGCCAATATCCAAGGTATGAGGATTTCGCCCATGTGGTCGGCTATGTCGGCCCGGTCAGCGATTATGACCTCAGCCAGATCGAAGACCCCGAACCGGTGTTGCGTATCCCGCGGTTCCAGATCGGCAAGGTCGGGCTTGAGGCAAAGCAGGAAATCAGTCTGCGCGGCAAAGCTGGCGCCAAACGGGTCGAGGTCAACGCCACCGGCAGGGTGATGCGCGAACTGGACCGGCAAGAAGGCGAGGCCGGTGCTGATCTGCAATTATCAGTCGACGCCGATCTGCAGCAATACGCTCAGGCTCGACTGGCCGGGGAAAGCGCCGCCGCGGTTGTGATCGACTGTGAAACCGGCGATATTCGCGCCATCAGTTCAGCCCCCAGTTTCGATCCAAACCTGTTTGTGCGCGGCATCTCGGTCGCTGATTATCGGGCGCTGACTCAGGACAATTACCGCCCGCTGGCCAACAAGACGGTGCAGGGCACCTACCCCCCAGGCTCGACCTTCAAGATGATCACCGCCATGGCGGCGCTTGAGGCCGGGGTGATCGGGCCGTCCAACACGGTGTATTGCCCCGGCCACCTAAAGGTGGGCAGCCGCCGCTTTCACTGCTGGAAACGCGGCGGGCATGGGACCGTTGATCTTAATCTGTCACTCAAACGCAGCTGCGACGTTTACTATTACGACGTGGCGCTGCGCACTGGGATCGATAAGATTTCTGAAATGGCGAACACCTTTGGGCTGGGCGTCAAACACGACATCCCGATGTCTGCCGTTGCAGCCGGGTTGGCCCCGAACCAGGAATGGAAAGAACGCGTCCACGGCGAAGGCTGGCTGGTCGGCGACACAGCGAATGCTTCGATTGGTCAGGGCTTCATGCTGGCCTCACCCCTGCAACTTGCTGTCATGACAGCGCGAATCGCCACGGGGCGCGCTGTTAAACCACGGTTGGTGCGGTCCGTGAACGGTGTTGAGCAACCTTCGGGCGCTGGTGAGCCATTGGCCGTCGACCCGAACAACCTGGAACACATTCGCAACGCGATGTTCTCGGTTTCAAACGACAGGGGCGGCACGGCTTATCGCAGCCGCATCATTGCGGATGACCTGCGCATGGCGGGCAAGACCGGCACCAGCCAGGTGCGCAACATCACCAAGGCCGAACGCGCCGCCGGTGTGATCCGCAATGAAGACCTGCCATGGGAACGTCGCGACCACGCGCTGTTCGTCAGCTTTGCCCCCTATGACAACCCGAAATACGCCGTGGCGGTGGTGGTGGAACATGGCGGCGGCGGATCTAAGGCCGCAGCCCCGGTCGCGCGCGATATCATGCTGCAGGCTCTGTACAACGGCACGCCTCCACTTGAAGCCTACCCCGTCGCCGATCGAGAGCGCATCAAAGAACAACAAAAACTGCTTGAGGGTGACCGCCGCCCCAAAGCGCGTCCGACCGAGAAAGACCGCGCATGAGCTATCTTGAATACGCCGTCAAATCCACGCCATCGGGGTTTCGCAAGTTCCTGTATATGAACTGGCCGTTGACCCTGTTGCTGATCAGCGTCGCCAGCGCCGGGTTCCTGATGCTGTATTCGGTGGCGGGCGGATCATGGACCCCTTGGGCCGAGCCGCAACTGGAACGTTTTGGTTTGGGCCTGACGGTCATGTTCATCATCGCGCTGGTGCCGATCTGGTTCTGGCGCAACATGTCTGTGGTTGCCTATCTCGGATCAATCGTTCTGCTGATTTTTGTGGAGTTATTCGGCACCATCGGCATGGGTGCCCAACGCTGGATCGACCTTGGGTTCATGCGCCTGCAACCGTCCGAAGTGATGAAGGTTGCACTGGTGATGGTGCTGGCCGCGTATTACGACTGGCTGCCGTCGCACAAGACGTCCCGCCCGCTATGGGTGTTGATCCCGGTGGCCCTGATCCTGATCCCCACGGCCATGGTTTTGAAACAACCTGATCTGGGCACCTCGATCCTGCTGCTGGCAGCGGGTGGAGGGCTGATGTTCCTGGCCGGTGTCCACTGGGCCTATTTCGCCGCTGTGATCGCCGCCGTGATTGGCCTGATCGCTACTGTTTTCAACAGCCGCGGGACCGAGTGGCAGTTGCTTAAGGATTACCAGTTCCGACGGATCGACACGTTTCTGGATCCTTCAACGGACCCTCTTGGTGCGGGCTACCACATCACGCAGTCCAAGATCGCGCTGGGATCAGGCGGCTGGAACGGGCGTGGGTTCATGCAGGGCACACAATCGCGGCTGAACTTCCTACCCGAGAAACACACCGATTTCATCTTTACAACGCTGGCCGAAGAGTTCGGCTTTGTTGGCGGTATTACCCTGCTGACCCTCTATGGCCTGATCCTGATCTTCTGTCTGGTTACGGCGCTTTCGACCAAAGATCGGTTTTCGTCGCTGGTTACGCTGGGCATCGCGCTGAACTTTTTCCTGTTCTTCGCGGTCAACATGTCAATGGTCATGGGCTTGGCCCCTGTGGTGGGTGTACCTCTGCCGATGGTCAGCTATGGCGGCTCAGCCATGCTGGTTCTGATGGCAGCCTTCGGGATTGTCCAAAGCGCCCATATCCATCGCCCCCGCTAATTTGAAAGGTCCGCCATGACCGTAAACATCCTGTTTTCCGCGCGCCCTGCACTGTGGCCAGTATACGAACCACTGCTGACCAAATACCTGACAGATGCGGGGCTGGAATTTCAACTCGGCACCGACGTCGACCCCGATCAGGTTGACTATATCGTCTATGCACCAAACGGAGGGCTGCTTGATTTCTCACCCTATACGCGTCTCAAGGCCGTACTGAGCCTTTGGGCGGGGGTTGAGAAAATCGCGGGCAACGAGACCCTGACCGTACCACTTGCGCGGATGGTAGACCACGGCCTGACGCAGGGCATGACCGAATGGGTTGTCGGCCACGTGTTGCGCTATCACCTTGGGATGGATCAGCACATTAAAGTTCAGGATGGTGTCTGGAACCCCGAAATTCCGCCGCTGGCGACCGAGCGCAAGGTTTGCATTCTGGGTCTCGGAGCGCTTGGCAAGGCTGCCGCCCGCACGTTGGCCGCCCTGAACTTTGACGTCACGGGCTGGAGCCGTTCGGCCAAAGATATTCCCGGCGTCACATGTGTGCATGGCGCAGACGGGCTGCGTGCCGCCCTGTCACAGGCCGAGATCGTGGTACTGCTATTGCCGGGCACGCCCGCCACTGAAAACACACTGAATGCCGAAACACTGGCGCTGATGCCCAAGGGCGCGCGCATCATCAACCCCGGGCGTGGCCCTCTAATTGACGATGATGCCCTGTTGGCGGCACTGAACTCTGGCCAGATCGGCCACGCGACGCTGGATGTCTTCCGGGTGGAACCTCTGCCCGCGGATCACCCCTATTGGACGCATCCGAACGTAACGGTCACCCCGCATATCGCATCAGAAACCCGGCCAGAAACAGCGGCACAGGTGATCTGCGAGAACATCCGACGAGGTGAGGCAGGTGAACCGTTCCTGCACCTCGTCGATCGCAATTTGGGATACTAGGCCGCGATCAGGCCGCGCCCTTTCAGCAGCGCCTCAACCCCCGGCAACCGGCCACGGAAAGCAAGGTACAACTCCTCGGCTTCGCGCGAGCCACCGGTGGACAGAATATTTTCTTCCAGCGCCTTGGCGCGTTCGGGGTCGAATGCGCCGCCCGCCTCTTCAAAGGCGGCAAAGGCGTCGGCATCCATGACCTCGGACCACATGTAGCTGTAATAGCCCGAGCTATAGCCGTCACCCGCGAACACATGCGCGAAATGTGGGGTCGCGTGGCGCATGCCGATCGCATTTGGCATCCCGATGCTTGTAAGAACCTCGGCCTGTTTCGCCATCGGATCGGCCGGCGCGTCGCCATCATGGAAGGCCAGATCCACCAGCGCCGAGGCGACATATTCCACCGTCTGGAACCCCTGATCGAAATTGGCCGCCATCAGCACCTTCTCCAGCATCTCTTGCGGCATCGGCTCACCGGTATCGGCATGAGTGGCGAATTCGGCCAGAACCTCGGGGACCTCCAGCCAATGTTCGTAGAGCTGGCTGGGCAGTTCGACGAAATCACGCGCAACGCTGGTACCTGAAATGCTTTCATAGGTCACATTGGACAACATCTGATGCAAGGCGTGGCCGAACTCGTGGAACAGGGTCCGGGCGTCGTCATAAGACAGCAACGCCGGGTCGCCTTTGGCGAAATTGCAGACATTGATCACGACCGGCGCCTGCACCTTGGGAAACTTGGCCTGCGACCGCATCGCACTGCACCACGCACCAGACCGTTTTGAGCTTCGCGCGAAATAGTCCCCTATGAACACCGAGATATGCTGCCTATTACGCGTCACCTCCCACGCGCGGCAATCGGGGTGATAGAGTGGGACATCCAACGGTGCAAACTCTAGCCCGAACAGACGGTGCGCGCAGGCAAAGGCAGCCTCAATCATCCGGTCCAACTGCAGGTAGGGCTTCAGCACTGCGTCATCCAGATCGTGCTCGGCCTTTCGCCGTTTCTCAGCATAATAGCGCCAATCCCACGCTTCCAATGGGCCGCTGACGCCATCCGTCTGCATCAACTGAGCCAGAATTTCAGCGTCCGCATCGGCCCGTGATTTGGCAGGCTCCCACACTTGCATCAGCAGATCGCGCACCTTGTCAGGCGTGCGCGCCATTTCGGTTTCCAGTTTGAAAGCAGCAAAGCTGTCATAGCCCAGCAACTTGGCCCGCTCTTCGCGCAGCTGCAGGATTTCGGATGCAATCTCGCGGTTGTCGGTCTCGCCGCCATTGGCCCCACGCGCGGTCCAGGCTCGGTAGGCCTTTTCGCGCAAGTCTCTGCGTGGCGAGAATTGCAGGAACGGCACAATTAACGAACGTGACAAGGTCACAACCGGGCCATCTGCACCCTTGTCCTTTCCTGCGGCGCGGGCGGCATCCACTACGAAATCCGGCAGACCTTCCAGATCATCCTCGGACAGGTCCATGGACCAGTCGCGTTCATCCGCCAGAAGGTTCTGGGTAAAAGACGTCCCCAGCGAAGCCAAACGCGCCTTGATCTCCTGCATCCTAGCGTCTTCGTCGCCTTCAAGCGCCGCACCTGCGCGGACAAAACCGCGATGGGTCAGCATCAATACGCGGGCCCGTTCATCTGTCAGGTTCAGCTTGTCCTTGCGGCCCCACAGGTCGGCCACGCGCTGAAACAGCGCCTTGTTCGACGAGATGCCCGAAAAATGCGTCGACAATTTGGGCGAGAAGTCGCGCTGCAGCGCTTCGCGGGCCGGGTTACTATCGGCCCCGGCAACGGTGAAAAACACCGAAAGAACCTTGTCCATCTGCTCGCCTGCGGCCTCAAGTGCCTCGATCGTATTTGCGAAAGTGGGGGCGTCCGGATTTCCTGCAATCCCATCGATCTGAGCATTATGGGCCAGCATTGCCTGATCCAGAGCGGGGGCAAAATCTTCGTCGGCTATGTCGGCAAAAGGTGCAATTTCAAACGGTGTGGTCCAGTCGGACAAGATCGGATTGGTCATAGAAGTCTCCTTTGACCACAGAATTAGGAACGGTAGACCGGATGATCCAGAGCGGGACTACGACCCAGCGCCACAAACCGGACAATCGGCGCGACGGGACAAAGTGATCTTACGGCTTTCACCGTAAAGCGCGTCATAGATCAGCATTTCCCCAAGCAGGGCTTGACCGGCTCCGGTGATCACCTTGATTGCTTCGACCGCCATCATCGATCCGACCACACCGGGCAAAGGGCCGATCACCCCGGCCTCGGCACAGGACGGCGCCAGACCCGGCGCCGGAGCTTCGGGGAAGATACACTGATAGCAGGGTGCACCGTTGGCCGGATCGAAAACGCTCAGCTGACCTTCCCATTGTGACAGTGCACCTGAGATCAGCGGTTTACCCAGCGCTACCGCCGTACGATTGGCCAGATAGCGGGTGTCGAAATTGTCTGTGCCGTCGAGCATTAGATCGAAATCAGCGAACAGGTCGGAGGCGATCTCATCGGTCAGACGACGGTGATAGGGCAGGACGGTGACATTGGGGTTCTGCGCCTGCATGGCTTGCTGGGCCGAGAACACCTTGGGCATGCCAATATCCGCATCGCGGTGGATCACCTGCCGTTGAAGGTTTGCGTTCTCGACCTCGTCATCGTCGATCACGCCAATTGTGCCCACGCCTGCAGCGGCCAGGTATTGCAGCGCGGGCGCGCCGAGCCCTCCGGCACCAATCACCAGCACCCGCGCCTTTTTCAACTTTTTCTGACCCGGACCGCCCAATTCGCGCAGAACGATGTGGCGAGCGTAGCGCTCCAGTTCGGCTTCGGAGAATTTCTCGGATGGCATTGCGGGCTCCTGAGCTGAGGCTGGAGCGGCGCGACTGCGCAACGCTTTCAGCATATGTCCGTAAAGCAGTACCAGTAGCGCAGTGCCGCCCAGTATCAGCCACATCGCCGCAGAGCCGCCGGTCGCCTCGCGCAAAGGATGCCCATCGGGAAGGAGCAATTGGGCCGTTATCACCCCCAGCAACAGAACAGCGACCGATGTTACGCGTGCCGACCGGGAAACGCCCGCCAAATAGCCGACGCCCCACAGGGCTGCGGCGAGGATCAAAACCAGCAGCATCAGCCGCGCCCGGTCGAGCCGAAACCACCCACACCGCGCGTGGTCTCACTGAGCGCTTCAACCGCTTGGAACGAGGCCTGTACAACAGGGGCCACGACCAGTTGGGCGATGCGTTCGCCATGGGTGATTTCGAACACCTCTTGACCCGCATTCAGGACTATCACCCCCAGCGGACCACGATAGTCACTGTCGATGGTGCCGGGTGTATTGGGCAATGTGATGCCGTGTTTCAGCGCAAGACCCGAACGAGGACGAACCTGCACTTCGAACCCCTGAGGAATTTCGATCCGCAAACCAGTAGGCACCAAGACACGCTGACCAGGTTCCAGTGTGATCGACACGCCATCTGGCAGGTTCGCCCGCACATCCGCGCCGGCTGCCCCGGTTGTTTCATAAGACGGCAAAGGCACCGACGGATCAGCGCCCTCCTCGCGGATCACACGAATTGCAACCATCATTGTTCCTCTTGTCTAGCTGGTCAGCGCATCGGCGATCTTTTGCGCCAAACGCTGGGCGACTTGATCTTTACCCATGCGCGGCCATTCCTCGGCACCCTCGTCCGAGATCAGGATCACCGCGTTTTCGGAGCCGCCCATTATCCCGGTTGCCGGGCTGACATCATTGGCCACGATCCAATCGCACCCTTTGCGCCCCCGTTTCGCGGTGGCATGTTCAACTACATTGTCTGTTTCTGCGGCAAAGCCGACGACCAATTGGGGACGTCCGGTTTCGAGATGCGAGATGCGTTTCAAGATGTCGGGGTTCTCGGCAAATTCCAGTGTCGGCATCCCATCACGGCTTTTCTTCAATTTCTTGTCCGAGGCGCTGGCTACCCGCCAATCCGCCACGGCTGCGGCGAACACGCCCGCATCAACCGGCAGTGCAGCATCCACCGCATCAGACATTTGCTGTGCGGTTTCAACCGGCACAACCCGGACGCCCTCAGGCGGGGGAACGTCTGCCGGGCCGGTCACAAAGGTCACGTCAGCGCCCAATGTAGCCAACGCCCGCGCCACGGCTGTTCCCTGCGCCCCAGACGAGCGGTTGGCGATATAGCGCACCGGGTCGATAGGTTCATGCGTCGGCCCCGAGGTCACAAGCACGCGCTTGCCGTTGAGCGGACCGCCACCCAGCTCTGTTTCAATCGCCGCAACGATCTCAAGCGATTCAGACATGCGGCCGGGGCCGTATTCACCGCACGCCATGTCGCCTTCATTGGGGCCAACAAAACGAACGCCATCCGCCTGCAGCTGTTTTAGATTTCGCTGCGTCGCAGGATGTTCCCACATCCGCACGTTCATCGCGGGTGCACAAAGAACCGGCGTATCCGTGGCCATCAACAGGGTCGAGGCCAGATCGTTAGCCAATCCCCCTGCCATCTTTCCCATCAGATCGGCGGTCGCAGGGGCAACGACAATCAGATCGGCCGAGCGCGACAGCTGGATATGGCCCATTTCTGCCTCATCCGTCAGATCAAACAGATCGCAATAGACCTTTTCTCCAGCCAACGCCGATACCGACAGGGGCGTCACGAATTCTTCGGCGGCGCGGGTCAGAACAGGCGTCACAGACGCGCCGCGTTCCCTCAGCCGCCGGATCATATCCAGCGACTTATAGGCTGCGATCCCACCGCCAATGATCAGCAGAATGCGTTTCGATGCCAGCATGTTGAACCCTTCCTGTCCCGGTCGGCCCCGACATTAGGCAAGGGGGGCGGACAGTTCCAGCGGTTAATTGGATGTCTGAAACGCCAAGCAAGGATCTTCGCGTTCGATAGTCGGACTGTCGATCACGGCATCGAATTCTCCCTCGATGAGACCGTCCTCGGACTGGCCCAGCACAAACACTTTCAGCCCTGGACGCAGCCGGGACAGAAATGTCGGAATGCCCCGATCTTTTCGCGCGTGACCATTGCCGGTTATCACCGCAACCGGTCCGCCTGTCTCATCGGTCGCGCGAAGGATCGCTCGGGTCAACACAGCATCGCGCAGACGCTGAATAGCAACCAGCTGCGGCAACGCACTTTCTGGCATCGCATTGCAATGCGCGGCCAGTTGATCGGCCTCGCGCGCGGCTTGCTCCTCGGCTGGTAGCGGAACGGTCAGACCATAACGCGCCGCATCCGCACCCAAGGCGGTGGCTGCGCCCCGCTCCATCGCGGCACGGGTGGCCGCGCGCGGAACCATGGCGCCATATACCGGCGCGTCCGAAGCCTGAAAGACCGGGTAATACATGCTGAGCGGCGGCCAGCCGGATTCGATCCATTCCAGAATCCGCGCAAGCTCCTCGGGGTCGGATACAGCCTTATCCGCAAGACGTTGCGCACCTTCTTCGGTCACCATCTCCCACACGACGGCAGAGGGTTTCACAGCCTTTAACGCCTCGGCCTGAATAACATGGTGCTGAGGATTGTCGTGCACCTCACCCAGAATCACCACGTCCGCCGAAGTCATCGCGGACAGAATATCATCGGGGATAAGATCATCGGCATGGCCGGGGCTGGCCATAACCGCAAGTGCGCAAAGCAGAATCGCAAGATGTTTCATGCGATGAAGTGTTGCACCTCACGCGATTGAGCTTCAAGACTCTTGCGCATTTTAACAAATGCCGCTGCCTCTATCTGGCGCACACGCTCCTTGGACAGGCCAAGCTCCTGCCCCAGACTTTCAAGGGTCCGTATGGGTTCACGCAGCTTGCGTTCGCGCACGATAAACCTTTCGCGGTCGCTGAGCGCCTGCATCGCCGTCACCAACCATTCGCGCAACTGTTCTGTGTCATGGCTATTTTCGACTGTCTCGGCGGCCTGCTCCCGCTCATCTTCCAGCGCATCAATCCATTCGCGCCCATCTTCGTCGGCCGATTGTACGGCGTTCAGTGAAAAGTCGGAACCAGATAGGCGTCCTTCCATCATTTCCACATCGCGCAGCGGCACGCCAATTTCGGCGGCAATCATCTGGTGCAACTGATAGCGATCCAGATCCATCCCATCGCTTGCGGCTTCGCGCTCCAAACGCGCCTGAACCCGACGCATGTTGAAAAACAGCGATTTCTGGGATGAGGTCGACCCGGTCCGTACCATTGACCAATTGCGCATCACATAATCCTGAATGCTCGCCTTGATCCACCAGACCGCATAGGTCGAAAAGCGCACGCCCCTATCGGGATCAAACTTGTCCGCCGCCTTCATCAAGCCCAGACCAGCCTCTTGGATCAGGTCATTCATCGGCGCGCCATAGCGTTTGAACTTGGCCGCCATGGAAATCGCCAAACGCATGTAAGCTGTAATGAGTCGATGCAATGCCTTTTCGTCACGCTCATCACGCCACGCATAAGCTAGTTTCAATTCCGTCTCCGCGTCCAGCAATTCGGCCTTCATCGCTTGCCGCGACATCGAGAAATCGTTTGCATTGTCGAGTGCCATTGAAATCTCCCCTTTTCACTGGCGCGGGCTGGGCTTGCCTTGCCGATCTATGGTCGATACGCAGAACAAAACCGGGTGGATCATAAGAAAGGTAATTATAGTGTATCCGGATTTAACCTTTGTGTTGGGGGGTGCGGCCTCGGGAAAGTCGGCATTTGCCGAACAATTGATTGTTTCATCAGGTAAAAATCGAATTTACCTTGCCACATCACAAGTGTTTGATGACGAGATGCGCGAAAAGGTTCAACGCCACATTGCCCAGCGCGGGCAGGGCTGGGAAACCATCGAGGCACCATTGGACCTTGGCCCGGCTTTGGGCAATCTAACCCCCGACGATATCTGCCTGATCGACTGCGCCACCATGTGGCTGACCAATCACTTGCTGGCCGGAAACGATCTGGAACAGGAGCAAGCCAACCTGTTGCAGGCATTGAAATCATGCCGCGCGCCGATTGTGATAGTCTCGAACGAGGTCGGCCATGGTATTGTCCCAGACAACGCCTTGTCCCGCAGGTTCCGCGACGCGCAGGGGAGGTTGAACATCGCACTGGCAGCGCAGGCCGATCTGGCTGTGCAAGTCATCGCTGGGCTACCATTGGTGCTGAAAGGGCAACTGCCATGACCCGCCTGCATCTTGTCCGGCACGGGCCGACACATGCTAAGACCATGATCGGATGGTCCGACATTCCGGCCGACCTCAGCGATCACGCCGCCATTGCACGCCTGTACGACCACCTGCCTGCCAAGGCATTGGTCATCTCATCCGACCTTTCACGCGCCGCCGACACTGCTACGGCCATTCAGGGTAAACGCCAACGCCTGCCGCATCATCGCGATCTGCGCGAAATCCATTTCGGTACTTGGGAGTTGCGCGGTTTCAAAGAGATCGAGGCCGAAGACCCCGAGCTGACCTTTGCTTATTGGGACAACCCCGGCGACGTGCGCGCCCCAAACGGCGAAAGCTGGAATGAGGTACGCAGCCGCGTCGATGCCGTGATCGATCAATTAATCGCAGATCATTCCGGGCGCGATCTGATTGTTGTCGCCCATTTCGGCGTGATCCTGACCCAAGTTCAGCGTGCTCTTGGACTTACGGCCTTTGAGGCGTTCAGTCATCGCATCGACAACCTCTCGGTCACGGACATAACCCATCGTGGTGATCGCTGGTCGGTGGGGCGGATCAATCACTGCCCGTGATCACATCCCGCACAAATCACTGATTTACTGAACGGTCACACCACGCCATCCTCGTGACATGACTTATGATTTGTTTATCGGAGACCGCCTGTTTTCCAGTTGGTCCTTGCGCGGCTGGCTGATGCTGGAAAAATTCGGCCTGCCCTATCGAAGCCAGATGATCGGTCTCTATTCCGGCACTATGGCCGAGGATATGAAGCCGCTCGCCCCGGCGCGCCTTGTCCCCGCCCTGCGCCTGCCCGATGGCACCGTAGTGGGCGAAAGCCTCGCCATGGCAGAGACGCTGGCCGAAAACCACCCCGAGGCCGGGTTGTGGCCGCAAGACCCCTCCGCCCGCGCAACCGCTCGGTGGCTTTGCGCCGAAATGGTGGCCGGGTTCAACACCCTACGTGCAGAATGCCCGATGCAGTTGATGCATTGCTGGCAGGGGTTTACCCCGTCACCTGAGACCCGGGCTGATCTGGAACGGATCGAAACGCTCTGGGCCCATGCTCGCGCCGTATCCGGTTCAGAAACCGGCCCGCTCTTTGGCGAATATTCTCTGGCGGACGTGTTTTTCACGCCAGTCGCCGCACGGATTATTGGCTATGGCTTGCCGGTGTCCGAGGCCAATAAAGATTATTGTCTGGAATTGCTATCCGACCCAACAGTGCGCCAATGGCGCGCGATGGGGATGACGGTGACCTATGAACCATTCCCATATGCGCTGGATCTGCCATCTAAGACTTGGCCAATTGGCGGCCAATCCGACGCACGCCCGATCGAAGGCGGATCTTCGGTTAACGACGCATGCCCCTATTCCGGCAAACCGGTCTCACATTTTCTGGAACTGAACGGGCAGCGTTGGGGCTTTTGCAATCAATTCTGCCGTGACAAAACTGTCGCGGACCCCGCTGCGTGGCCGAAATTCACCGAAATGGCCAGCGCTGTTAACCATTCTTAAACCGCGCCCATGGCAGCAACGACCTGTTAACTAAAAAGGTCGTTCATGGTCGCCCGCTCCCACACAGTTGCCTTCCAAGGCGTCGATGCCCGCCCGGTCGAGGTGCAATGCGCCGTCTCGCCGGGCCTACCCGCTTTTTCCATTGTCGGTCTGCCTGACAAGGCAGTGTCCGAGGCCCGCGACCGTATCCGCAGCGCGCTAAGTTCCATGGCCATTGCGCTGCCTTCGAAACGGATCACCATCAACCTCTCGCCCGCCGACCTGCCCAAAGAAGGCAGCCATTTCGACCTGCCCATCGCCGTCGCGCTGTTATCCGCGCTGGAAATCATCCCATCCGACGCTGCCGAAGGCGCTGTTTCGCTGGGTGAGCTGTCATTGGACGGCTCGCTGGTACCGGTTGTCGGTGCCCTGCCCGCCGCGATGACTGCCGCTGCCGAGGATCGATCACTGCTCTGCCCGCGCGCCTCTAGCGCCGAGGCCGCCTGGGTCGATGCCACACAGGTAATTGGCGCCGGCTCATTGGGCGATGTGGTGCGGCATTTCTCGGGCCAGTCACCTTTACCTGCTGCCCAGCCTGGCGAGGTAAACCTAGCGCCCAGCGCCCGCGATCTGCGCGATGTAAAAGGGCAGGAAAGGGCCAAACGCGCGTTGGAGATCGCCGCGGCCGGACGCCATCACCTGATCATGATCGGGACACCCGGTTCCGGCAAATCCATGTTGGCGGCGCGCCTGCCCGGTATTCTGCCACCGCTGACGCCGACTGAGGCACTGGAAACTTCTATGATTCAATCGCTGTGCGGATTGCTGGACGAAGGTGGCATCAGTCGCACCCGCCCGTTTCGCGAACCCCACCACACGGCATCGATGGCTGCAATCGTGGGCGGGGGGAAAGGGGCAAAACCGGGTGAAATCTCGTTGGCCCATAATGGCGTATTGTTCATGGATGAGTTCCCGGAATTCCCCCGTACGGTGCTGGAAACCCTGCGACAGCCAATTGAGACCGGAGAGGTCATGGTCGCCCGCGCCAATGCCCACGTGAAATACCCCTGCCGCTTCATGTTGGTGGCTGCCGCCAACCCTTGCAAATGCGGATACCTCACTGATCCGGCCCGCGCCTGTTCCCGCGCACCTGTTTGCGGAGAGGACTATCTGTCCCGTATATCAGGCCCGTTGATGGACCGGTTTGACCTGCGAATCGAGGTGCCGCCCGTTGGGTTCACCGACCTTGATCTGCCGCCATCCGGGGATAGTTCTGCCACCGTCGCGGCCCGCGTCGAACAGGCCCGTGCTATTCAGGCCGAACGGTTCACCCACACACCGGGAACACGCCAGAATGCAGATGTTGAGGGTACAGTTTTGGAAGAAATCGCTGCGCCGGATGCTGAAGGCAAAGAACTGTTGCTAAAAGCTGCAGAACGGTTTGGCCTGTCGGCGCGCGCCTTTCACCGCATCCTGCGGGTGGCGCGCACGATTGCGGACCTGGACGGAGCACCAGATGTCCGCCGCCCGCATGTGGCCGAGGCGCTGAGTTTTCGAATCAGCGCCAAGGTCGCGACTTAAATCTTGGCCTCGATCGCCTGCCAGATTTTTTCGGCGATGTTTACGCCGTCAAACCGCTCCAACTCCTGAATGCCGGTTGGCGAGGTGACATTGATTTCAGTCAGGTAATCGCCAATCACATCGATCCCGACAAACACCTGCCCCTTTTCCTTCAACAGAGGACCAATCGCGGCACAAATCTCAATATCCCGCTGGGACAGGTCGATCTTTTCAGGACGACCACCCACATGCATGTTTGATCGCGTCTCACCAGCAGCAGGAACCCGGTTGATCGCGCCCACGGCCTCGCCATCCACCAGAATCACCCGCTTGTCGCCATTGCTGACATCGGGCAGGAATTTCTGGACGATTAGCGGCTCTCGCGAAAATCCGGTGAACAGCTCATGCAACGAAGTCAAATTGCGGTCATTCGCATCCAACCGGAAAACCCCAGCGCCGCCATTGCCGTAAAGCGGTTTCAGGATCACGTCGCCATGTTTTTCCTTAAACGCCTTTATCGTCTGCAGATCACGCGCAATCGTCGTCGGCGGGGTCAGGTCGGGAAAATCCAGAACCAGCAGCTTTTCGGGGTAATTGCGCACCCAGAACGGATCGTTGACCACCAATGTCTGCCCTTTCAAGCGATCCAACAGGTGCGTCGACGTGATGTAGTGCATGTCGAACGGAGGGTCCTGACGCAGCCAGACCACGTCGAACTCGGTCAGATCAACCTCGCGTTCCGGACCCAGTTCAGCGGGGTTGCCGGCGACGCGTTGCACTTTCATGTCGTGTCCGCGCGCGGTGATCCGCCCTTGTTGATAGGCCAGCTGATCCGGGCTGTAGAAAAACAACGTGTGCCCACGCGCCTGCGCCTCTTCGGCCAGACGGAATGAGCTGTCTGCATTGATATCCACGGCCCCGATCGGGTCCATCTGAAAGGCGATTTTCATGGCGTGTCCCTCAGTTTCACGCCAGATACATGGCCCAGCGGGGCCGGGGGTTCAATGGGGATCAAGCCTGACCGAACGCGTTTTCGATGATTTGAACGGCACCGGTCGCATCCACCAAAGCCGCATCAAACCGGACATTTGTCAGCTGTCCGCCGGGTTCGTGTTCCAGAAATTGCGCCGCCGAAGCGCAAATCCGGGCGATCTGACGCTGGCAGATCCGAGCGGCCGCCATGTCGAAACTGCTGCTTTTCTTGACCTCAATGAAAACGATTCCATCCGCGTTACGGGCAATCAGGTCGATCTCTCCGCCCGATCCGCGCCAGCGACGGTGCGCAATAAAGAAACCACGCCTTTCGTAATCCGCCGCAACCTGCTGTTCCGCTGCCTGTCCGGCGTAAAAGGAAACCGAACTGCGAACGGATCTTGCGGTCATGTCATCCCTTTCCCAGTTTCAGAGCCTTCTGATAGATTGGTCGGCGCGGCAGCTTATACATCTGCGACACTAGATCCGCCGCGTCCCGCACCGAATGGGTTTCCAAGGCCCGTTTCAAAGCCTCTTCTACGTCAGATTCGTTAACAGTTTCCGAATGGCCGCGATCCACCAGCAGGACGATCTCACCTTTGATCGTCTGACCCTGCAATTCAGCGGCGAGGTCACCCAAAGACCCGCGCCGAACCTCTTCGAATTTCTTGGTCAGTTCGCGGCACAGCGCGGCGGAACGGTCTTCGCCCAGCACCTTGGCCAGATCATAAAGGCACGCGGCCACGCGTTTGGGCGATTCGTAAAACACCAGCGTGCCGGGAATGTCGCGCAGGGTCTCGATCCGCGACCGACGTGCACCGGATGCGTTGGGTAGAAACCCGGCAAAAAAGAACGCATCGGTGGGGAGGCCTGCCAGCGTCAATGCCATCAACGCCGCCGAAGGGCCCGGCGCGCAGGTTACGACATACCCGGCCTCAGCCGCCTGCCGCCCCAGATCATAGCCCGGATCGGCAATCAGCGGCATTCCCGCCTCAGACGCATAGGCAACAGATTTCCCTTCGGCCAGCGCATCCAAAATTTTCCCACGTGCCCCGGCACCGCTGTGATCGTGATAGGCTAGGATACGCCGCCCATCCAAAGGAACACCGTGAATTTCCATCAACCGGCGCAGGCTGCGGGTGTCCTCGGCAGCAATCACATCTGCCGAGGCAAGCACGTCCAGCGCCCTAAGCGTAATGTCGCGCGCCGTACCGATCGGAGTGGCAACAAAATACAGGCCAGCGCCCAATCTGACTTTTTGGAAATTCAAAGCTGGACCCTCACAGCGTGACGTTTATTATCGCGACCCAATACATTGGCGGCTTCTCAAACCGCCGGGACAGGGAGTTTTCATTCAGATGTTTACCGTTTGCAAGCCCGTTCGCAAACTGGCGCGCACCGCCGCCGTTTTGACCACCGCCGCATTTCTGGCAGCATGTGATGTCGGCACCATCGGCGGAGGGCCGTCGATCAATGCATCCGACCCCGTTCCAGTTGCCCTGCTGGTCCCTGCAGGTTCAGGACAGGCCGGGGATGAAGCATTGGCGCGCAGTCTGGAAAACGCAGCACGGCTAGCCATGTCAGATTTGCAGAATGTTCAGATAGACCTGCGGGTCTATGACACGCGAGGCAGCTCGAATACAGCGGCGGCGGTTGCGCAGCAGGCGGTGGCAGATGGCGCGAAAATCATACTTGGTCCGGTCTATGCGCAGGCTGCAAATTCTGCTGGCATTGCGGCACTGAGCAGCAACGTCAACGTATTGTCCTTCTCGAACAACACCAGCATTGCAGGCGGCAATGTGTTTGTGCTTGGACCGACTTTCGACAATACAGCCAACCGTCTTGTCAGCTATGCGGGATCGCGCGGCAAATCAAACATGGTTATCGTTCACAGTAACGATGCTGCGGGTCAGTTGGGTCAATCAGCCATTGCCAACGCGCTTGCCAACAGCCGCGTGAACAATGCCGGATCGGTGGGCTATGACCGTTCACAACAAGGCGTCATCAACTCGGTTCCCTCAGTCAAAGCAACCGTAGACGCGTCGGGTGCGGATTCCCTGTTCCTGACATCGACCACGGCTGGCGCACTGCCTCTGTTCACACAACTGCTGCCCGAAGCGGGCGTCTCGCCGACGAATACTCAGTTCATTGGCCTGACGCGCTGGGATATTCCTGCGCAGACACTGGAACTGCCGGGCGTACAGGGTGGCTGGTTCGCACTGCCGGACCCGTCCAAGGCCCAAGCCTATCGCCAGCGATATAACAACACCTATGGCGAGGCGCCTCATCCGATTAGCGGGCTGGCCTATGACGGTATTGCAGCAATCGCCGCGCTGGTGAGCCAGGGCAAATCCAATGCGCTGACAGCGGCGGCGCTGACACAGAACGCCGGTTTCCAGGGCGTTGGCGGTATCTTCCGTCTGCATCCGAACGGCACCAACGAACGCGGTCTGGCTGTCGCCACGATCCAGAATAAACAGGTAGTAGTTATTGACCCTGCCCCACAAAGCTTCTCAGGCGCTGGTTTCTGATCAAACGGGCCTGACGCTCACCCCAAGGGGTGAGTTGATCTGCCCAGCCGATGAAATTTTCGACAGTGCCGCTGTTCTGGCGCAGCTGTCGGACGCTTTTGACACCACAACAGACAATGCCGCGCGGCGAAATGAGACCGTGCGGATTTTGCGTGCCACCCAAAAGACCGGGCGTCAGGCCATTGCCGATGCCTTTGCCAAGCGCCCATTCGAGGCGCGCGCCCTGACCCGCTCTTACACCTACCTGACCGACGGGCTGGTCTGCACCGCCATGAAGGTTGCAGGTGAATATTTGCACCCGCTGGCCACGCCGACGCAGGGTGAAAAGATCGCAGTGCTGGCCGTGGGCGGATACGGGCGCGGAGAAATGGCACCTGCGTCAGACGTCGACCTGTTGTTCTTGACCCCCTACAAAATCACCGCTTGGGCCGAGAGCGTGATTGAATCCATGCTCTATATCCTCTGGGATTTGCGGCTGAAAGTTGGTCACTCATCCCGTACGATCAAGGATTGCCTGCGGTTAGGCACCGAAGACTTTACCATCCGCACCGCCATGCTGGAGCAGCGCTATCTGGCCGGGGATATGGCGCTTGCAGCCGATCTGGAAAGCCGCCTGAAATCCGATCTGTTCAATGGGAGCGAGCGGCAATTCATCGAAGCCAAGCTGCAGGAACGCGACGAACGTCACAAAAAGCAGGGCCAGCGCTATATGGTCGAGCCCAACGTAAAAGAGGGCAAAGGCGGGCTACGCGATCTGCAATCGCTCTACTGGATTGCGAAATACGTCTATGGCGTTCAGGACGTGGCCGAGCTTGTTCCGCTGGGCCTGTTCACGCGCGACGAATTCAAGACTTTCGTCAAAGCCGAAGATTTCCTGTGGGCGGTGCGGTCGCATCTGCATCTGGTCACCGGGCGTGCGACTGAGCAGTTGACCTTTGATCTGCAGGTCGAGGTGGCCAACCGGATGGGTTATGAAGATCGGGCTGGCCGACGCGCGGTCGAGGTGTTCATGCAGCGCTATTTCCGCGAGGCAACCTATGTGGGTGAGCTGACCCGCATCTTCCTGACCAAGCTAGAAGCCCAACATGTGAAGGGCGAGGCCCTGCTTGAAAGGATTTTTCGCCGACGTCGGCGGATCAAAGCAGGCTACAAGGTTGTACATGGTCGGCTAAACGTGGCCGACCCGGACACGTTCCTGTCAGACAAGCTGAACTTGCTGCGCCTGTTCGAGGAAGGTTTGCGCACCGGCATGCTGATTCATCCGGACGCCATGCGGCTGGTGACCGCCAACCTGAACCTGATCGACGAAGATATGCGTGAAAACCGCGAGGCGCAGCGTATCTTTCTTGATCTGATGCTGAAACACGGCAATCCCGAACGCGCCCTGCGGCGGATGAATGAACTTGGCGTGCTGTCGGCCTTCCTGCCGGAGTTCGAGCACATCGTGGCGATGATGCAATTCAACATGTATCACAGCTATACCGTGGACGAGCATACCATTCAGTGCATCGTCAATCTGGCACAGATCGAACGGGGTGAACTTGTCGAGTCGCTGCCGCTGGCCTCGTCGATCCTAAAAGGAGAGGTCAATCGCAAGGTTCTGTATGTAGCGTTACTGCTGCACGACATTGCCAAGGGCCGCCCCGAAGACCATTCGATCCTGGGTGCGAAGATCGCCCGCAAGGTTGCGCCCCGTCTGGGGTTGAGCAAGGCGGATTCGGAAACGGTGGAATGGCTGGTGCGCTATCATCTGTTGATGTCGGATATGGCGCAGAAACGAGACATCTCTGACCCGCGCACCGTGCGCGATTTCGCCAAGGCTGTAAAAACGGTCAAACGGCTGGACCTGCTGACAGTGCTGACAGTCTGCGACATACGCGGGGTGGGTCCAAACACCTGGAACAACTGGAAAGCCACCTTGCTGCGCGCCCTGCATGCCGAAACCAAGCGCGCGCTTGAGACCGGGATGGAAGACCTAAACCGCAGCAATCGCGGTGCCGAAGCCAAAAAGGCATTGCGAGCCGAACTGTCAGGCTGGTCCAAATCAGATCTCAAGGTGGAAATCAGTCGGCACTATCCGCCCTATTGGCAGGGCCTGAACCTGTCGACCCATGTAGAGTTTGCCGAAATGCTGCGGGCGCTGGAAAACAGCGGTGATCCGGGCGAGGTGGAGATTCGCATGCATCCGGACGAAGATCGCGACGCCACCCGCGCCTGTTTCGCGATGGGCGACCATCCCGGTATCTTTGCGCGGATTGCGGGGGCTTTGGCACTGATCGGGGCCAACGTGGTGGACGCGCGCAGCTATACCACCAAGGATGGCTATGTAACCGATGCGTTCTGGATTCAGGATGCCGAGGGGCACCCGTTCGAGACCAGCCGCCTGCCGCGCCTGACTCAGATGATCCACAAAACGCTGAAGGGCGAGGTGGTGGCCCGCGATGCGCTAAAATCACGTGACAAGATCAAGAAACGCGAGCGCGCCTTCAATGTCCCGACCCATATCACCTTCGACAATGACGGATCGGAGATTTACACGATCATCGAGGTCGATACCCGCGATCGTCCCGGCCTGCTGTATGATCTGACCCGGACGCTGGCTGCAGCCAATGTCTATATCGCCAATGCGGTGATCGCGACCTATGGCGAGCAAGTCGTGGACACGTTCTATGTCAAAGACATGTTCGGACTAAAATACTATGCAGACAGCAAGCAGCGCACGCTCGAGGACAAGCTGCGCAAGGCCATAACCGAAGGCGCCGAGCGCGCGGCCTCATGAAGCAGATACGTCTATTTTCGGGCCTGTTCACAGTTGGGTTCTGGACACTGGCCAGCCGAATTCTTGGTTTTCTGCGGGAAATCCTGTTGACAGCCTATATCGGTCCGGGGCCGGTGATGGACGCTTTCGTCGCCGCCTTCCGTCTGCCCAACATGTTTCGCCGGTTCTTTGCCGAGGGCGCGTTCAATGCCGCCTTTGTGCCGATGTTTTCCAAACGTCTGGAAGGCGACGAGAACGCGCAAGGCTTTGCGCAGGATGCCTTCAACCTGCTGGCCGCGGCCGTATTGGCCTTGGTAGGTCTGGCGATGGTTTTCATGCCCGGCCTCGTGTGGCTAACGGCCGAGGGGTTCTACGGCGACGAGCGTTTCGATCTAGCCGTGGACTATGGTTATGTCGTCTTTCCCTACATCCTGTTCATGTCTCTGGCCGCCCTCTTTTCCGGGGTTCTGAACGCGACAGGTCGCTTTGCGGCGGCAGCGGCGGCACCGGTTCTGTTGAACATCTTCGCCTGCACAGCCCTGATCGCAGGCGCGATGTCTGGGGGTGAGGTCATTCGCTGGCTCATCACCGTTATTCCCATTGCCGGCGTCGCTCAATTGGCGCTGGTCTGGGTGGCCACCGAACGTGCTGGCATCCGCATCCGCGTAGGTTGGCCGCGCCTTACGCCTGAAATGCGAAATATGGTTCGTATCGCTGTGCCCGCCGCCCTGGCAATGGGGGTGACGCAAGTCAATCTGGTGGTGGGGCAACTTGTTGCCTCGAAAACTGAAAAGGCGGTCAGCTGGTTGTTTGCGGCGGATCGCCTGTATCAGCTGCCCCTAGGCGTTGTCGGGATCGCCATAGGTATTGTCCTGCTGCCCGACTTGTCGCGCCGCCTGCGCGCCGATGACAAAGAAGGAGCCCGAAACGCCTTTTCCCGCGCGGGAGAGTTCATGCTGTTGCTGACCTTGCCCTCGACTGTGGCGTTCCTGATCATTCCAAACCCGTTGGTTTCGGTCCTGTTCGAACGTGGGCAGTTCAGCGCTGAGGATACTGCAGCCACCGCACTGGCTGTCGCTGTCTATGGTCTTGGACTGCCCGCCTTCATGCTGCAAAAACTGCTGCAACCGCTTTATTTCGCACGCGAGGATACGCGGTCTCCGTTCCACTATGCGGTGGTGGCCATGGTCATCAATGCAGGTCTGGCCTTCGGTCTTTATCCGCTGGTGGGCTGGATCGCCCCAGCCATCGCCGCCTCAGCTGCAGGCTGGGCCATGGTGGCGCTGCTGGCCGTCGGCGCGCGCGGGATGGGCGACGAGGCCCGGTTCGATACCCGGTTCCGCCAACGCGCCGGGCGTATCGTGGCAGCCTCGCTAGGGATGGGGGTCGTTCTGTTTGCCGCCATCCAACTGTTCGGGTGGGCGCTGGAAATGGCGGGGTGGCGATATCTGGCACTTCTGATGTTGATCGCAGTCGCCGCCCTTAGCTATTTCGCACTGGGCCATCTATTGGGTGCGTTTAAGCTGTCCGAGTTCAAACGCGCCCTGCGCCGCTCATGATCAGTCACGACGAATGCGGCTGACAATCCGAGCCCATCCCCCCGGAGCTAAAAAGAAGGACAGGCCAAACCCGGTAGCAAAACCGCCCAGATCGGCCACCCAATCGGATGTCCCACCAAACAGCAGACCGAACACCAGTTGGATGCCCATAAGTATCGCAATCAGGCTGAACGCCCGTGACTGGTTTTCCCCCACCAGCGACAGCTTGCGCCATAGCAACCAGGTGAAAGCGCCGATCAGGCCATAAACAGGGGGGAAACCTCCGACCAGCGGGTAATTGGGGTCCAGCAGCAGCGCGTAAGCCAACGCTCCGCCCACACCGGACAGTACAAAGATCAGCAGCATCTGGAACCCGCCAAAGACTTCGGCCACCATCTTGCCCATTGCCAGCAGGAAAACGCAGACAAACACGGCCTGCGTGAACGTGCCCGACACGAATGGATAGGTCACGAACCGGATCACATGCTCGATTGGCCAGCGCCCGTTCTGCATCATCCAGTCAAAGATATCGGGTGAGAAGGAATAGCTTTGCAACGCGTCCAGCCGCCAACCCACAGCCGACGGGCCTCCGATCAACCCGCGAGTGCCCAAAGTAAAGGCCAGCTCCACTCCCATGATGAACAGGGTCAAAGCCACCACAACAGGCGGCAGAGGGTTCACGGCGGGTGTATAATGCTCACTGCTCATTGGGCTGGCCTTTCGCGGCTGTTGACGTCCCTTGGCCTCATGGGTAAGCGACGGGGGCTTATTTTTCCAGACGGGAGTTCCCTTCGATGACCGAAACTCAGTTCACGCCGCGTGTGTTTTCCGGCATCCAGCCGTCGGGAAACCTGCACCTTGGCAACTATCTGGGTGCGCTCAAGCGGTTCGTGGATATGCAGCAACCGGATATGGAGACCATCTATTGCATGGTTGATCTGCACGCGATCACCGTCTGGCAAGACCCCAAGGAACTGGCTCATTCGACACGTGAACTGTGCGCGGGCTTTATTGCGGCAGGTCTCGATCCGGAAAAGTCGATCTTGTTCAACCAAAGTCAGGTACCCGAGCATGCGCAACTGGCGTGGATATTCAACTGCGTCGCCCGCATGGGTTGGATGCAACGGATGACCCAGTGGAAGGACAAGGCGGGTAAGAACCAGCAGAATGCCTCGCTGGGCCTGTTCGCGTACCCTTCGCTGATGGCCGCTGACATTCTTACCTATCACGCGACTCACGTACCGGTGGGCGACGACCAGAAACAGCACCTTGAGCTGACCCGCGACATCGCGATCAAGTTCAATCATGACTACGGCGTCGATTTCTTCCCGATCACCGAACCGGTGATCGAAGGCGCCGCGACCCGCGTCATGAGCCTGCGTGACGGGTCAAAAAAGATGTCCAAGTCCGACCCCTCGGACATGAGCCGCATCAACATGACCGATGACGCCGACACAATCGCCAAGAAGATTCGCAAGGCCAAGACCGATCCCGAGGCGCTGCCCTCGGAACTGGATGGTCTGGACGAACGCCCCGAAGCACGCAATCTTGTGAACATCTATGCCGCGCTCAGCGACCAGACCGCTGAACAAGTTTTGGCTGAAGTCGGCGGCAAGCAATTCGGTGAGTTTAAGCCGATTCTGGCGGAACTTGCGGTCTCGAAACTGGCGCCTATTTCGTCCGAGATGGCCCGCCTGATGGGCGAAGAGGCCGAGATTGACCAGATTCTGGCCAAGGGTGCGGAAAAGGCCCGCGCCATCGCGGCCCCGATCCTGCAGCAGACCTACGAAATCGTCGGCATGGTTGGAGCAAAACAAGGCTGATTGCTCTGGACCTTACCCTGACGTCTTCCTAGGTTTGCGCAAAAGCTTGGGAGGGCGTCATGGCAGTCGGCAAGAATATCCGCACATACTTTGAGGGACAGTGGCATGACGGAGACGCGCCTATCATGCGCGCGGCCGACCACGGGTCTTGGTTGGGTTCTTCGGTCTTTGACGGTGCCCGGTATTTCGACGGCATGGCCCCAGATTTGGAGGCGCATTGCGCCCGCGTGAACCGATCTGCCGAGGCGTTGATGCTGACGCCATTCGTCACAGCCGAACAGATGGTCGAGATCGTCCGCGAAGGACTAACCGCCTACGGCACGGATTCAGCGGTCTATATCCGTCCGATGTATTGGGGCATCGATGGCGATGCGACAGCTATCATTCCGCAAGAGAACAGCACCGGCTTTGCGATTTGTCTGGAAGAGATCCCGATGGCGCCCGAAACTGCCTCGGTGACGCTGGGATATACACGCTTCCGCCGTCCGGTCCTGGAATCGTCAGTAGTAAATGCAAAGGCCGGGTGCCTCTATCCCAACAATGCGCGAATGCTGCAGGAGGTACGATCGAACGGCTTTTCAAACGCGCTTGTCGCCGATGCGCTTGGTCATGTGGCCGAGACCGCAACGGCCAATATTTTCATGGTTCGCGACGGAGAGGTCTTTACCCCGACCCCCAACGGAACATTCCTAGCCGGTATCACGCGCGCGCGCCACATCAAAAACCTGCGCGCAGACAGCGTGACTGTAAACGAAGCCATCCTCAGCTTTGACGATTTCCACAAAGCAGACGAAGTCTTCATGACTGGCAACATGAACAAGATCACACCGGTCACGGCACTGGAAGACACACGATACCAAGTCGGCCCCGTTGCCCGCCGCGCGCGCGAACTTTACTGGGACTGGGCTCTGAGCACACGCTAGGCTTTGGTTGCCAGCACGCATTTGGTGGGGCATGATCGCCCGAAATGAATGAGGACACTTCATGCGCAAATTTCTGGTCATTCTGGATGACAGTCGCGAATGCCTGAACGCGATGCGCTTTGCCGCCATGCGGGCAGCCAATACTGGTGGCGGCGTAACGATTCTGTCGGTTATCCCGCCGGATGAATTCAATCACTGGATCGGCGTGGCCGAAGTGATGCGCGAAGAGGCCCGTGAACGGATTCATGCCCATTACGAGGTTTTCGCCAAATGGATGCGCGACAAACAGGGCATTGATCCGGAACTGGCGATCCGTGAAGGCGACCCGGTTCCACAAATCATCGAACATGTTCAATCAGACCCTGAAATTGGGGTGCTTGTATTGGGCGCGGGGGTTGAAAAGAAGGGCCCCGGGCCGCTGGTGACGCAGCTGACCAAAAACTCTGGCAACCTGCCGATCCCAATCACCATCGTTCCCGGTGATCTGAGCAAGGAAAAGCTGGAAGAGATCACCTGAGGGGGCCTTATGACGCGAAACATCCAGTTCTGGTTCGAATTCGCGTCGACATACTCGTATCTCAGCGCGATGCGAATCGAGGATCTCGCGACGCAGCATGGCGTCGCTGTTGAATGGCATCCATTTTTGCTGGGCCCCATTTTTGCGGCACAAGGCTGGGATAATTCTCCGTTCAATATCTACCCTGCCAAAGGACGCTATATGTGGCGAGATATGGAGAGGTTGTCTGCCCAGCGCGGTCTTCAATTTGCACGGCCTGAGCCATTCCCTCAGAATGGCCTGAAAGCTGCACGGCTTGTGCTGACAATGGATTCCCATCCCCAAAGGGCCGCATTTGTTCGCGCCGTCTATGCTGCCGAATTTGTCGATGGACTGAACATTTCGGATGACGCCGTTCTGGTCGATTGCCTGTCACAAGCCAGCTTGCCCGCCCAAACACTTGACCGGTGTGACAACCCACGGGTCAAGACCGCGTTGATGGAACAAACAAAGGTCGCCGAGGCCAAAGGGATATTCGGCGCGCCCAGCTTTGTGGTCGGGGATGAACTGTTCTGGGGTGACGACCGACTGGATGATGCAATGCAACTGGCGGCTGAAATTTAGAATCGTTCCAAATCTTGACTTCCTCAGCCCGCACCCGCATATCAGGAACAACTGATACGGAGCCGCGCCATGTTCATTCAAACTGAATCCACGCCGAACCCCGCAACGCTGAAATTCCTGCCCGGTCAAACCGTGCTGGAAGCAGGCACTGCGGACTTCCCAACAGCGGAAGCTGGTGAGAAATCGCCTCTGGCCAAACGGATTTTCGGAGTAAGCGGCGTTACCGGCGTTTTCCTTGGCAATGACTTTGTCACCGTGACCAAGTCAGACGACGTTCAGTGGGACCACATCAAACCTGCTGTTCTGGGCGCCGTTATGGAACATTATCAGTCCGGTCAGCCTGTATTGGGTGACGATGCTCCAGCGGCGTCCGGTCACGCCGAGCATACTGGTGAAGACGCCGAAGTCGTCAATCAGATCAAGGACCTGCTGGACACACGTGTTCGTCCGGCGGTGGCTCAGGATGGCGGCGACATCACGTTTCACGGCTTCGACCGTGGTGTTGTGTACCTGCACATGCAGGGGGCTTGCGCAGGCTGCCCCTCTTCGACCCTGACATTAAAAATGGGCATCGAGAACCTGCTGCGTCACTACATCCCCGAAGTAACCGAGGTTCGCCCCGTTGCCGTCTGACCCTATCATTCTGGCTTTTGACACATCGGCCGCGCATTGCGCGGCCGCTTTGTTGCAGGGGGATACTATCCTCCTGTCGCGCGCGGAACCCATGTCACGTGGTCAGGCCGAGCGGTTAATGCCCTTGCTGGAAGAGGTTCTGGCCGAGGCCGATTGCACATGGCGCGATCTCACAGCCATTGGCGTCGGAATTGGACCGGGGAATTTCACTGGCATCCGTATCTCGGTTTCTGCTGCACGAGGGCTGGCACTGGGGCTGGGAATTCCCGCCGTGGGCGTATCGGGCTTTGACGCGCTGGCTGAAATCGGAGATGGATTGCCCGCCATTCGCGCGCCACGCGAACAGGTCTATGTCGCATTGCCCGGCCAGGAACCGGCGCTGATGGCGCAGGATCAGGCAGAATCACTTGGCCCCTTGATCCTGAACGACGATGCCAAGGCACAGGTGCAAGCCATCGCCCGACTGGCGGCAAAAAACTGGCAGAGCACGACCACGCCTCCGGCACCGCTCTATGTGCGCCCAGCAGATGCGGCTCCGTCCAAAGACGCGCCGCCTGTTTTGCTGGAAGAATGACACCGCAGGACCTTGCCCAAACCCACGCGGCAGCCTTTACCCAGTCCCGCCCTTGGACAGCCCAGGAGTTCGCCGACCTGCTGGCCAACCGCTTCACGCATGTTGTTGGAACCGCTGAAGCATTTGCCTTGTTTCAGGTGATCGCAGACGAAGCTGAACTGCTAACCATCGCCACCCACCCTGACCACCAGCGGCAGGGGCTGGCGCGGATTTGCATGCAGGATTGGCAGGCCAAAGCCAAACGACTGGGCGCCACCCGCGCTATTCTGGACGTTGCGGCAGACAACCTCCCGGCTATCGCGTTGTACGAACGCTGCGGATACGCGCCCTGTGCCCGGCGAAAGGGCTACTATCAGCGTGGAAACACTAAGAAAATTGACGCAATTGTCATGGCTCGAGACTTGGCCTGAGCGACTGCCTTGCATTTATTCGACCGCTTGGTCAAAAATCAGTTGACCACACCTGTTGCAAACGGCCTTAATACCCGCCATCACAACAGTTATGCTCGCTAACAGTGGGTAATCGGGACTATCCTGTCCCCGACCAACAATAACAAACGGGAGTATGAAATGACCCTGATGAAATCCTTGATGGGCGCTGCCGCTGCCGTCGCTCTGACCGCAGGTGCGGCCTTGGCAGAACCGGCCCTGATCTTCGACCTGGGCGGAAAGTTCGACAAGTCGTTCAACGAAGCCGCGCATAACGGGGCATCGCGTTGGGCCGAGGAAACCGGCGGCACTTATCGCGAGATCGAACTGCAATCCGAAGCCCAGCGCGAACAGGCCCTGCGCCGCTTTGCCGAAGCTGGCCTGAGCCCGATCATCACCATGGGTTTTGCAATGGCCGATCCGCTCAGCACGGTTGTTGGTGACTACCCCGACACGAAATTTGTTGTGGTCGACGTGAACTGGCTAGACGCACCGAACCTGCGTCAAGTTGGCTTTGCCGAGCATGAAGGCTCGTATCTGGTTGGCATGATGGCAGCCATGGCGTCGGAATCGGGCACCATCGGCTTCATCGGCGGTATGGATGTTCCGCTGATCCGTCATTTCGGCTGCGGTTACGCGCAAGGCGCCAAAGCCGTGAACCCCGATATCAACGTGGTTGCAAACATGACGGGCACCACTCCGGCCGCATGGAATGACCCGGTGAAAGGGTCCGAGCTGACCAAAGCGCAGATCAGCCAAGGCGCTGACGTGGTCTATGCCGCGGCTGGCGGTACCGGCGTTGGCGTTCTGCAAACCGCAGCCGACGAAGGTATCCTGTCGATCGGCGTGGACAGCAACCAGAACCACCTGCACCCGGGCAAGGTTCTGACCTCGATGCTGAAACGCGTTGACGTCGCCGTCTATGACGCGATGAACGCAGGGGACGACCTCGAAACCGGCGTGTTTGCCATGGGTCTGGCCGAAGAAGGTGTTGGCGTTGCGATGGACGAAAACAACGAAGCGCTGGTTTCGGATGAGATGAAAGCAGCCGTTGAAAAAGCCCGTCAGGACATCATCGACGGTAACGTGAGCGTTGTCAGCTATTACGAGAACGATAGCTGCCCGGCACTGCAGTTCTGATATCAGGCGGGGCGGGGGTTTGCCCTCCGCCTCGCATCCACTTTGCTGCGCGGCCCGCGCGGCCCTTCGGCAATCTGAGGACAAGACATGACAGTCCCCGCCATTGAGCTCAAAGGGATTTCCAAAGCCTTTGGGCCGGTCCAGGCCAACAAGGACATTTCCATCAGCGTCGCCCCCGGTACGATCCACGGGATCATCGGTGAAAACGGTGCGGGCAAATCTACGCTGATGAGCATTCTCTACGGCTTTTACAAAGCCGACAAAGGCGAGATCTGGATCAACGGCACGAAGACCGACATCCCCGACAGTCAAGCGGCCATTGCAGCGGGTATCGGGATGGTCTTCCAGCATTTCAAACTGGTCGAGAATTTCACCGTTCTGGAAAACATCGTTTTGGGCGCCGAGGATGGCGGGCTGCTGGCACCGTCTCTGGCCAAGGCCCGGAAAGAGCTGAAAGAGCTGGAAGAAGAATACGAGCTGTTTGTTGATCCCGACAAACGCATCGACGAAATCGGTGTGGGTATGCAGCAGCGCGTCGAGATTCTGAAGGCACTGTACCGCAAGGCCGAGATCCTGATCCTCGACGAACCCACCGGCGTTCTGACACCGGCCGAGGCGGATCAGCTGTTCCGCATCCTCGACCGGCTGCGGGCCGAAGGGAAGACGATCATCGTGATCACCCACAAGCTGCGTGAAATCATGGAGAACACCGACACCGTCTCGGTCATGCGTCGCGGACAGATGACGGCGACCGTCAAAACCGCTGAATCCAGCCCCGAAGAACTGGCCGAACTGATGGTTGGCCGTAAGGTGTTGTTACAAGTCGACAAGGTGCCTGCGAAACCCGGCAAGCCTATTCTTGAGGTCGAAAACCTGCGGGTGTTCGACTCGGCCGGTGTTGAGCGGGTCAAGGGCATCGACCTGACCGTCCGCGCGGGCGAAATCGTCGGCATCGCGGGCGTTGCGGGCAATGGCCAGTCGGAGTTGCTTGAGGTGCTGGGCGGGATGCGCCCCGGTCAGGGCTCGATCAAGCTGAACGGCGCACCGCTAGCGCTCAGTGGCCATGGGTCTGATGGACAGGCCCGGCGCGCGCAACACATCGCCCACGTGCCCGAGGACCGCCAGCGCGAAGGTCTGATCATGGACTTCCACGCGTGGGAGAATGTGGCTTTCGGCTATCACCGCGACCCGGCCTATAAACGCGGCATCTTTATGGACAACGCCGCGCTGCGCGCCGATACCGAAGCCAAGATCGAAAAATTCGACGTGCGCCCGCCCAATGGCTGGCTGACCGCCAAAAGCTTCTCGGGCGGAAACCAGCAAAAGATCGTCGTCGCCCGCGAGATTGAACGCAACCCGGACCTGTTGCTGGTCGGCCAGCCGACCCGCGGTGTGGACATCGGCGCGATCGAGTTCATTCACAAACAGATTGTCGCCCTGCGCGATCAGGGCAAGGCGATCCTGCTGGTCTCGGTCGAGCTTGAGGAGATCTTCTCGCTGTCCGACCGGATCGCGGTGATGTTTGACGGACATATCATGGGCGAGCGTCTGCCCCATGAGACGGATGAAAAAGAACTGGGCCTGTTGATGGCCGGTGTTGCGGGAGAGGCGGCGTAACATGGATAAAATGCCCAAATGGGCCGATGTCGTCCTGATCCCTCTGATCAGCCTGATACTGGCCACAGTACTTTCAGCGCTGGTTATCCTCGCCATTGGTGAAAACCCGGTTGAGGCGGTGAACCTGATGGTCACCGGCGCGCTGGGGTCAACCTATGGCTGGGGCTATACGCTTTATTACGCGACCAACTTCATGTTTACCGGGCTGGCGGTGGCCGTGGCCTTCCACGCGCGGCTGTTCAACATCGGCGGTGAAGGTCAGGCGATGCTGGGCGGACTTGGTGTTGCCATGGCCTGCTTGTACATCCCGTGGCCGCATTGGAGCATCGCCTTGCTGGGCGCCGGTCTTGCAGCGGCACTGTTTGGTGCCGCATGGGCCGCAATCCCGGCCTATCTGCAAGCCAAACGCGGCAGCCATATCGTGATCACCACGATCATGTTCAACTTCATCGCAGCCGCCTTTCTGAACTATATGCTGGTCAACGTGATGCGCCCGCAAGGCTCCCAGGACCCGGCAACCGCGCGCTTCCCCGAAGCGGTGCATCTGCCAACGTTCCAGTCAATGTTCTCGACCGCTGAAAACGTGGTGTTTCGCGGCGCGCCTGCGAATATCTCGTTCTTCGTAGCGGTTCTGGCCTGTGTCGTTGTCTGGGCACTAATCTGGCGGACGCGGCTGGGCTATGAAATTCGCGCATACGGCCATTCCGAGACAGGTGCGGTTTATGCCGGTATATCGCCCGTGCGCATTACCATCGTTGCCATGCTGATCTCGGGCGCGCTGGCTGGTCTGATGGCCACCAACAATGTCATGGGTGAAGCAGAACGGCTGGTCCTTAATTCGACCGAGGGCGCGGGTTTCATCGGTATCGCCGTCGCACTGATGGGCCGATCACACCCGTTCGGCGTATTCCTCGCAGCTATCCTTTTCGGGTTTCTGTACCAAGGCGGCGCCGAATTGGCGCTGTGGACCTCGATCCCGCGCGAACTGATCGTGGTTATTCAGGCACTGGTGATCCTGTTCACCGGAGCACTGGACAATATGGTGCGCATGCCGCTTGAGAAGCTGTTTCTAGGTCTGCGGAAGGGGGCCGAGTGATGGAGTTTTTCGTAACACTCATTCAGGTTCTCGATTCGACGATCCGCCTGGCCACGCCGCTGCTGCTGGCCTGCCTGGCCGGGCTGTATTCCGAACGCGCCGGCATTTTCGATATCGGACTGGAAGGCAAGATGCTGATGGCGGCCTTTTTCTCGGCAGCGGTTGCGGCAGTGACAGGATCTGTTTGGCTGGGCCTGTTGGCGGGGATCGGATCCTCGCTGATCTTGTCGGCGTTGCACGGCGTGGCTTCGATTACCTTCCGGGGAAATCAGCTGATCTCAGGCGTTGCCATCAACTTTCTGGCCTCGGGCCTGACCGTGCTGATCGCGCAAAGCTGGTTCAAGCAAGGTGGGCGTACTCCGTCGCTGTTTGGTGGAGGTCGCTTTGAGCCCATCGAGTTCCCCTTCGCCGAGGCGCTGAGCGGAGTCCCAATCATCGGGCCGATCTATTCCGAACTTCTGTCCGGTCATTCCATATTGGTCTACGTGGCCTTCCTTATGGTCCCGCTGACATGGTGGGTTCTATTCCGCACCCGGTTCGGCCTGCGCCTGCGTGCCGTTGGTGAAAACCCGGCAGCCGTGGATACCGCTGGCGTGTCCGTCGTTGGCCTGCGCTTTGCCGCCGTTGCCATCTGCGGCGTGCTGTGCGGCATCGCAGGGGCTTATCTAGCTACCGCTTTACAGGCCGGGTTCGTCAAGGAAATGACCGCCGGTCGCGGGTTCATCGCGTTGGCCGCGCTGATCTTTGCGAAATGGCGGCCCTGGCATGCAATGTGGGCTTGTCTGTTGTTCGGCCTGCTGCAAGCTATCGCGTTGCGGTTCCAGAACATCGATCTGGGTGGCGTCGTCATCCCGGTGCAGGTCATGGACGCCCTGCCCTATATCCTGACCGTGGTCATTCTGGCCGGGTTCGTTGGCAAAGCCATCCCACCACGCGCCGGTGGCGAGCCTTATGTGAAAGAGCGCTGATAAGTCCAGTTTGGGGCTTAATGCAGTACCACTCGCAGAAGGGCGGCATGCAGAGTTGATTTTGCATGCCGCACCCGCTCTAAAGAGGTATGCAAGTGTTTCCCACGATAACCCAGATCGGGTCGAGCCCAAGCCGGGCACAGGAAACACAGAAAAGCGTTACCTCTGCCGCTCTATTTTCTGTTCCACCAAATCGGCTTACTGGACAGGCCCCAGACGGGCTGTTATTCGCAGTACAGCCGCACCGCGCGTGCAGCATTCCAGTCTCACCCCAACTTCATGAGACAGGCCGGATCGCCATGGGTGATACGCCTGACCTCATCCGGTAATTCAACATGCAGATTTACCTTCCTATCGCCGAAGTCTCCGTCAACGCCTTTTTGCTGCTGGGGCTGGGCGGGATGGTCGGTATCCTGTCAGGCATGTTCGGCGTCGGCGGCGGGTTTCTTATGACGCCGCTGCTGTTTTTCATCGGCATCCCTCCGGCAGTCGCCGTTGCAACCGAAGCCAACCAAATCGTTGCTTCGTCCTTTTCCGGAGTTCTGGCGCACTTCCGACGAAAGACTGTCGACTTCCGAATGGGCACGGTCTTGTTGGTTGGGGGGTTGATGGGCGCCGCACTTGGGGTGGTGGTCTTTAACTATCTCAAAAGTTTGGGTCAGGTCGATCTGCTGGTTACGCTGTGCTACGTCGTCTTTCTTGGCGTCGTCGGCAGCCTGATGTTTGTCGAAAGCCTACGGGCGCTGCGCAAAGCGAAAAAGGGCGGCGGCGCACCGGCCAAGCGACGTCAGCGTGGCTGGGTTCACGCCATGCCGTTCAAGATGCGTTTCCGCACCTCAGGGCTGTATATCTCAGTCATTCCGCCGGTTCTGGTCGGGCTGTGCGTCGGGGTCCTGTCGGCCATTATGGGCGTCGGTGGCGGGTTCATCATGGTGCCTGCGATGATCTACCTGCTGGGAATGCCTACCAAGGTCGTGGTTGGCACGTCTCTGTTCCAGATCATTTTTGTCACCGCCTTCACGACCATGCTGCACGCAACCACAAACTATACGGTTGATATCGTTCTGGCCGTTCTGTTGCTGGTCGGCGGTGTTATAGGGGCGCAGATTGGCACGGTCATCGGCTCGCGGATGCCAGCCGAGCAATTGCGCGTTCTGTTGGCGGCCTTGGTTCTGGTTGTCTGTGGAAAACTGGCGCTCGATTTGCTGATTGAACCGTCCGAGCTTTTCTCCCTCGGCACCGAAGGGGGCCACTGATCATGCTGAAACGCCTGATTGCCCTATTGGTTTTGTGTTGCACACCAGCCCTTGCAGAGGATGAGCAGGTTGTTCTGGGCCTCAGCCAGGATCGCGTGGCCATCACTGCTACGTTCGACGGCTCGGAAATCCTGATCTTTGGAGCCGTCAAGCGGGAAACACCAATTCCATCCGGCCCGCCACTTGAGGTGATCGTGGCCGTGGCCGGACCTTCCAGCCCAGTGATAGTGCGACGCAAGGAACGGAAGGTTGGGATTTGGGTCAATACTGACAGCGTTCTGGTCGATTCAGCGCCGAGCTTTTACGCCGTTGCCACGAGTGGACCGCTGGATGACATTCTGACTGACACCGAAGACCTGAGATACCGGATTTCCATTGAACGGGCCATCCGATCAGTCGGGGCGGCGATGCACATAAGGGGGGCGCAGGATTTCGCAGATGCGGTGGTACGCATTCGCGAGGATGAAAATCTGTACTCTATCCGCGAAAATACCGTTGCCGTAGACGAACAAACACTTTTCCGCACTTCGATCGCGATGCCCGCCGACCTTACCGAAGGTGACTACGCTGCACGCATCTTCCTGACGCGCGACGGTGAGGTCATCTCGCAATACGAAACGATCATTGATGTTCGCAAAGTCGGGCTGGAGCGGTTCCTTTATAACATGTCCCGCCAGCAGCCAGTCTGGTACGGATTGATGTCGCTGGTCATTGCGATTGCGGCGGGATGGGGGGCCTCGACAGCGTTCCGGTTGCTGCGCGAAACCTGACGCTTATCCGCGCCCGATATAGGGCATAGTTGTCGCCATCACAGTCATGAATTGCACATTCGCTTCGGGCGGCAATTTCGCCATGTGCAGAACCGAACGGGCTGCATCTTCGACAGCCATGGTCGGATCAGGTATTTGTCCGGCGGCAATAGCGCTGTCCACCAGCCCCTGCACCATTTGCGTTCGTGCATTGCCAATGTCGATCTGACCGCAGGCAATGCCAAAATCCCGCCCGTCCAGAGACAGGCTTCGAGTCAGGCCAGTGATGGCATGCTTCGTTGCCGAGTAATGTACTGAATTCGGGCGAGGAACATGGGCGGCAATTGAGCCGTTGTTGATGATACGCCCACCTTGCGGAGACTGGTGGCGCATGATCCGAAAGGCCTCTCGGGCGCAATGGAACATGCCGTTCAGGTTCACGTTGACGCTTTGGTACCAGTCTTCCAGCGCAATCTCGTCAATCGTCCCGCCCGGCGCGAAAATCCCGGCATTGTTGAACAACACATCCAGGCGTCCGACCTTGCCATGAAAGTTGTTAAACACCGTTCTGACGGCCTCGGCGTCCGTCACATCGGCAACCAGAGGGATAGCAGTCTCGGCGTCCGAAGCTATCTCGTGTAACACATCCGCGCTACGGGCCAGCAGCCCTACGGTCCAGCCCTCAGCCATAAACAATTCGGCTGTTGCACGCCCAATGCCCGAGCTTGCGCCGGTCACGATGATAGTTCTCATGTTTCTTCGGCCTCCAAAGTCAGCGATGCCGCCGGGACGGCGCGCAGGTCATCCACGCGCAGCGGATAGGTGGGTTTGGCCAACCGGTTGCGCACCACCCAGATCAACCTTTCCTGCGCGCGTGTTATGGCGACATAGGCCAGCCGTTTCCACAGTGGTTGCCCAGCCTCAGTCCGCCCCATTCGGGCAGCAGCATAAATATCCGGAGCAAAGACCTGAACCGTATTCCATTGCGATCCCTGTGCTTTGTGAATCGTCACTGCCGCGCCGTGCAGAAAGGTCGCGCCCATGCGGGCGGCATAGGGAATAAAGGGCTCTTCCTCATCCGGCTTTTCGATTTTCACAATAGAGGCTGCGCTGACCTGCGGATCTTCAGCCCCCATCACATGCAGGCGTGAGAACCCCGGCTTACGCCCCGGTCCCAGATAAATAACCTGAGCCCCCTTGATCAGCCCGCGCGCCTCAAGGTCCAGACGTTTTTTGCGGTGCTTCAGGGGCAGCTCGATCCCATCGCAGATCAACGGCTCACCTTCCAGCAATTCGGTATCCGGCGCGCCGTGCACATTTCGGAACGCCTGTATCAACCGAATACGGGTGGCGTTGCGCCAAACCAAAACCGGGCTTCGGGCCATCAGATCAACTTCGACCCGCTGCCCCCATATTACCCGATCATCCGTTCGTGCAGTTTGCTCGACCAGTCTTTCGAAATCCTCGAACCCCATCTGAGGGTCCGCCAACGCGTGGGCCAGATCGAGAATTGGGTTATCAGAATCCTGCCGGTGGACACGATGAAGGACCTGTTTGCGCGGCTCGGGCAAAGCGTCAAACACCATACTGCCCGATTGGTTAACCGGTGCAAGCTGCGCCGGATCACCGAACAACAGAAGGGTCGGAAAGATCTCCTGCAAGTCTTCGAACTGCCGGTCATCCAGCATTGAGGCTTCGTCCACGAACCCGATGTCCAGAGGTTCATCCCGGCGTTTCCAACCTGTGATAAAATCCGACCCGCGCAGGCCAGCCGCGGCCAGCGCGCCGGGAATTGATTTGTTGTTCTGATAAAACGCCGCTGCGCGATCCAGTGCCTCATCGGTCAGGCCCTCAATCTCAGGGCGTTCGTCATTGCCTGCCAGCCATTCCGCGATCCGCTCGTATTCCGGGTCATAGACCGGGGTGTAGAGGATGCGATGAATGGTCGTCGCAGGTACACCACGCAGGCGCAAAACGCTGGCCGCTTTGTTGGTAGGCGCAAGGATGGCGAGGCTGCGCTTTTCCTTCGCCTTGCGGCTTTCGAAATCGCCCGAGACAATCTGCACGCCTGTTTCGGCCAACGCCTTATACAGCTCGGCCAGCAGCAAGGTTTTACCCGAGCCCGCCTTGCCGATCACCGCCATCACCCCGGACTTTCCTGCCCCCGGCAATTTCAGCAGGGCATCGTCATCCAGGTCAACACCGGCCGATCGCAGCATCTCGGCGATGCTGTCGTAGGCGGTTGCTTGGTCGTCGGATAAGGTCACGGGGGGCATAGACATGGCGCGACCCTACAGGGCCGCGCCAGCTATCACCAGAGACGGATTGGCGTTTTCGACCGGTCAGGCGGACAGAGCGAAACGGGGCTGCCGCCCTATGCTGAATGCTGTTTTGAACCACAGCCGTGACAACTCGCGCGGGATGCCGGCTCGCTCGGCCACGCGGTTGCAATCCTCTGCCGAATAGGGCCACAGCCCGACTGAAATCTGTTCACGCCCCTTTCCTTCCGATCCCAGAACCACCGGAGACGAACCGATCAGGCGATATATCCGAATCATGCGCGCATCAAAGACACCGGCGATATGGGTCAGGCCGAACCCTTCCATCATCTCTCCGCCGCTCAGCATGATAGCCCCCGCCGTGTGCGGGCTGGCAGTGCGGGACAGGCAAAACCGGGTGACTTCCCAAATCAGAGGGCTACAGATCGGATCACCGCCTGTCAGATGCCCGAAGATGTCGTTCACCATAACCGGGCCAGTGGTCGGCAGCACCCGCATCGAACCACCGTGGCTGCCATCCTCTTCTTCCCAGATGACATAAAGTGGGTTCAGGTCGTCATACTGATCCCGCTCTTCTCCTTTCTCATTGACGTGGACGTCCCAACCCAACCGAGTTTTGAACTGATCCGCACGATCGCGGAACATCCCCTCGGCCAGATCCGGAAACTTGTGCAACTCATCGGCATACAGATAGCGCAACATGACTTTTTCCCCTTGTCGTCCTGTGCAGGAACGAAGGGGGTACAAAGTCATAGTTAATTTACCGTTGGAGGCGCGCGCGCGTCTTAAACCACTATTAATCCTCTGCTCAGCGCCGTGACGATGGCATGGGTGGTGTTCTGCGCCCCAAGCTTGGCCCGCGCGCCTTCGATATAGACGCGCAACGTATGCTCAGAGATCGACAGTGAATGGGCCACTTGCGCACGGCTGTAGCCCAATGCCAGCAATGTCATCGCGTCCACTTCACGGGGTGACAGACCTCGCGAGGCCTCGGGTTGCCGGTCCCTTTCGAACTCCAAGGCTTTACGATTGATGTAGTGGGCAATCAGGATCAATTCACGGGAATGCCGTTCGATGAATGCCTTCCATGTTTCATCATCACAGGTGTGGTTGACCGTAAATAAGGCGAATTGCCCGTTCGGGCCACGGATTGGGATCGAATACCCCTGATTTCCAACCCCATGGCTTTGCGCGTCTTGAAGGAAAGCCTTGGCTACCTTGCTGGACCAGTCCAGCGTTTTCCAATCGACCGGGTGGAACCGCTGGAAACAGCCCAGAATGACAGGATCAATACGGTGATAATTCTTTTCAAGATACCGCTCAGCCCAGGCATCGGGATAGGTCGTATAGCCGTATTGATCCCCAGCGCCATCAACCCAGTGATATATGAGATGTTCGACTTTAAGCCTGTCGCGTAACCGGACGGCGACGTCGCTTAGCTCGTCAAGCGTGCTGGTGTTTTCCAAGTCCTCCAGGACCTGGCTCATATCGAGATTTGTTCCCATCCGCAGGCGTCCGCACCTCAGCCTTCATGGACGCGATCTCGGCTGCGGCAATCAGCTTGGTGTCATCCAACTGCTCGGCCAGCGCGATCAAACCGTTCTCAACAGCGAAGGCGTTGAGGTCCGACAACACGTCCAGTATCCACTTATTCTGCGCCATCAGGGTCTCTCCGAAATAGTTAACGAAGGGTTAACACAACCATAGCATGTGCAGTATTTTTTAGTCTATTCACTGCTTTCTACTCCCCAAAAACAGCGGGGATATTCCATTCAAACCTTTGAAAAAGCGCAATCTACCCTAAAAAGGACGCCCGCGAACCGTCATACGATTCGCGGGCGCCTGTGTTTCATTTTGGTGCGGCTTAACCGCGGGCGTCCAAAACCTCTTCCAGTGTGCGCATTCCGGTCTGCGGGGCCTGAACCAGAACCGACATGTTGCCCGGCTTATGCTCATTCCGCAGCATCTTCATGTGAGCGTCCGGAAGTTCATTCCACGAGAAAACCTCGGACATGCACGGATCCAGGCGACGTTCGACCATGAGCTGGTTCGCTGCCGACGCTTGTTTCAGATGCGCAAAGTGTGAGCCCTGCAGACGCTTCTGGTGCATCCACATGTAGCGGACGTCGAAGGTTAGGTTGTAGCCGGTGGTACCGGCGCAAATCACGACCATGCCGCCTTTTTTCACCACGAAGGTCGACACTGGGAAGGTGCTTTCGCCCGGATGTTCGAACACCATGTCGACATTGTTGCCCTTGCCGGTGATGTCCCAGATGGCTTTGCCGAACTTGCGGGCCTCTTTGAACCACTCGGCATATTCCGGGGTGTTCACTGTGGGCAGCTGACCCCAGCAGTTAAAGTCCTTACGGTTCAGAACGCCTTTGGCGCCCAGGCTCATGACGAAGTCACGCTTGCTTTCGTCCGAGATCACACCAATCGCGTTTGCACCCGCAGTGTTGATCAACTGGATCGCGTAGGACCCCAGACCACCCGACGCGCCCCAAACCAGAACGTTCTGGCCAGGCTTCAGGTCATGCGGCTCGTGGCCGAACAGCATGCGGTAGGCGGTTGCCAGTGTCAGCGTGTAGCAGGCGCTTTCTTCCCAAGTCAGGTGCTTGGGGCGCGGCATCAGCTGCTGAGCCTGAACATTGGTGAACTGAGCGAACGAACCATCGGGTGTCTCATAGCCCCAGATCCGCTGGCTGGCCGAATACATCGGGTCGCCGCCGTTGCAGTGCTCGTCATCGCCATCATCCTGGTTGCAGTGAATCACAACCTCATCGCCCACTTTCCAGCGCTTGACCTTGTCACCCACGGCCCAAACGATGCCCGACGCATCAGAACCTGCGATGTGGAACGGCTGACCGTGGCCGTCGAACGGGCTGATCGGCTTACCCAGCGACGCCCAGACGCCGTTGTAGTTCACGCCTGCTGCCATCACCAGAACCAGCACTTCGTGGCTGTCCAGCTTGGGCACGTCCACCACTTCCAACTGCATGGCGGTATCCGGCTCACCATGGCGCTCTTTGCGGATCGCCCACGCATACATTTGTTTCGGGACATATCCCATCGGAGGGATTTCACCCATCTCATACAGGTCTTTTTCCGGTGCCTCGTACGACGCGATGCCGCTGTCGGTGTCCAGAGCCATGATAGCCTCCTATGTTCAAAACTCTCGCCGCGATGCAGAATCGTCGGCTTTACCCGATGAGTATTGACCGCTGAGCAACATTGCAACCCATTTTGAGTTATTTTTGTAACTTTATGACCCTGCGGCTGCAGAATTTTCTTTCGCAAGCGCAGCATCAAGCTGTTTTCCACCCAAAGGCGCCGAGGCTGCATAGTAGTCCAGAAGATCAACCCGTTGACCTGACGACGATAATTTCCCGTCCTCACGTTTGAGAATGCGACGATCTACCAATTGCTGAATACCGCTCTCGATCGTCTGACGATCCATCGGCACTGAATATCCGTTGTGTTGCTGAAGGTGATCAATCAACGCCACCGTGTCGGTTTCCGAGATTTCACCCTTTTCGCGCACGATCCAACAGGCTGCGGCGCCGGGAACCAATGGAATCGCCTCCGCAATGCCTTCCATAAGATCACGCGCCAAATCCGTCATCAGATCTTCCTCGTGATCCGCGCGAAACGCCTGCAGCGAGATCGGCTGCCCATACCGCACCGAGGCGACCCCGAACCGTTCGTAACGCCCGATCAGTCGTCGGCCGACCTGTTTCAAAATCCACCAGGCAATCACTCCGATCTTGGCACGAAACCGGCGCTCATTTCCCAGAGCGGCCTTGGTCAGAATCGTATCTTCAAGAACCCGGTCGTAATTCAAGGCGACCGGTACAAACACCACGTCCCGTCCGGCAGGGACGGTCGCATCGATAATGTATTTTAACAGACCCAGCTTGGGTCTTCCCAATGCCCCGGTTAGGCTCAACCCGCCTTCGGGGAACATGGCCTGCGTCACACCGGCCTCTGTTGCGTGACGCACATAACAAGCCAGCACCTGCCGATACAGCTCACTGCCCGATTTTCTGCGAATAAAGTAGGCTCCCATTGCTCGAATCAGGCGGCTAAGCGGCCAGACCCGCGCCCACTCTCCCACTGCGTAGGACAGGGCCGATTGCCGCGCGGCCAGATAAGTGACCAGCACATAGTCCATATTGCTGCGGTGATTCATGACGAAGACGACCGTGGCGTCAGGGTCGATATCCTTCAGTGCTTTTTCGTCCATATAGCTCAGCCGCACATTATAGAATGCGTTGCTCAGCATACGCGCCACGCGGATAGCTACGCTGAAATAGGCAACGGCTGAAAAGGACGGAACGATCTCGCGTGCAAAGCGGCGGGCCTGCTCAAAGGCGACGGCCTCGGGCACGCCAGTTTCTCGGGCATGGGCCTGAACGGCCTGCCCAACCTGGGGATCATAGATAAGGCGCTGAATCATGTCGTGTCGGCGCGCCAATTTGAACGGCTGGATTGGCCGCTGAAGCCGCGTGTTCAATCGCTTGACCGCACGCTCCAGACGACGGCGAAAAAACCAGCGCACCGATGGGAACAGAAAATGCGATGCCAGCGTGACCGCGGCAAACACCAGGATCAGCAAAAACAGCCAAAGCGGAAGTTCCACGGTCTGAGTCATGAGCGCACACTGCCACCAAACGTCACGTCCTACAATCTGAACACATATATGCCGCGACGCAGCGAATTGACATATCCCGAAAATTGCGCTTTAGAACGCTTGAGCGTAATTTTCTTACCCACCCGATACACGAGGCCCCGCTATGACGCAGACGCAGAAAGATCGCCCTTGGCTCATCCGCACCTATGCCGGTCACTCCACCGCCAAGGCATCAAACGCGCTGTACCGCGGAAACCTGGCCAAAGGGCAAACAGGGCTTTCGGTGGCTTTCGACCTGCCGACTCAGACCGGGTATGACAGTGATCACACGCTGGCACGCGGCGAGGTCGGCAAAGTTGGCGTACCGATTAGCCATCTGGGCGACATGCGGGTTCTGTTCGATCAAATCCCGCTGGAACAGATGAACACGTCAATGACGATCAACGCGACGGCCCCATGGCTGCTGGCGCTTTATATCGCGGTTGCCGAGGAACAGGGCGCAGATGTATCCAAGCTGCAGGGCACCGTGCAAAACGATCTGATCAAAGAATACCTGAGCCGCGGCACCTATGTCTGCCCTCCGAAGCCATCGCTGAAGATGATCGCCGACGTCGCCGAGTACTGCTATTCGAACGTACCGAAATGGAACCCGATGAACGTGTGTTCCTATCACCTGCAAGAGGCAGGCGCGACACCGGAGCAAGAGCTGGCCTATGCGCTGGCTACGGCAATCGCGGTACTGGATGAACTGCGCCCTCGCGTTCCAGCCGAAGATTTCCCGGCGCTGTGTGGCCGTATTTCCTTCTTTGTGAACGCAGGTATCCGCTTTGTCACAGAGATGTGCAAAATGCGAGCCTTCGTTGATCTTTGGGATGAGATTTTGAAAGACCGCTACGGCGTCGAGAATCCGAAATTCCGCCGCTTCCGTTACGGTGTTCAGGTGAACTCGCTGGGCCTGACCGAACAGCAGCCTGAAAACAATGTGTATCGCATCTTGATTGAAATGCTGGCTGTGACGCTTTCCAAAAAAGCGCGCGCCCGCGCCGTGCAGCTGCCGGCATGGAATGAGGCCCTTGGCCTGCCCCGTCCGTGGGATCAGCAATGGTCGATGCGGATGCAGCAGATTCTGGCCTATGAGACTGACCTGCTGGAGTATGGTGACCTGTTCGACGGCAACCCCGCTGTCGACGCCAAAGTCGAGGAACTGAAAGAAGGCGCGCGGGCCGAGCTGGCCAATCTGGACTCGATGGGCGGCGCTGTGGCGTCAATCGAATACATGAAATCGCGCCTCGTCGATTCAAATGCCGAACGCCTTAACCGGATCGAACGGAATGAAACCGTTGTGGTTGGCGTGAACAAATGGATTGAAGGTGAGCCGTCACCCCTGCAAACCGAAGATGGCGGCATCATGGTCGTCGACCCGGCGGTTGAGCAGGAACAAATCGACCGTCTGAACGCATGGCGTGCAGAGCGAGATGACGCAGCAGTGTCTGCCGCTCTGGCCGCGTTGCGTGAAGCCGCCCAATCCGGAACCAATGTGATGGAACCCTCGATTGCTGCCGCCAAGGCGGGCGTCACCACGGGTGAATGGGCGGAAGAGATGCGCAAGGTCTATGGCACCTATCGCGGGCCAACCGGCGTTTCAGGTTCTGTGTCGAACAAGACCGAAGGACTGGACGATTTGCGCGCTGCGGTCGACGCCGTCAGCGACAAGCTGGGCCGTCGCCTCAAATTCCTGGTCGGCAAGCCAGGACTGGACGGCCATTCCAACGGCGCCGAACAAATAGCATTCCGTGCCCGCGATTGCGGCATGGATATCAGCTATGAAGGTATCCGCCTGACCCCCGAAGAGATTGTCACCGCTGCAATTGACGACGACGCCCATGTGATCGGTTTGTCCATTCTCTCTGGCAGTCATATCCCCTTGGTGCAGGACGTGATGAACCGCCTGCGCGAGGCCGGATTGGACAATATCCCGGTTGTTGTCGGAGGAATTATTCCTGATGACGATGCCGCAAAACTCAAAGCCATGGGCGTTTCCAAAATCTATACGCCCAAGAATTTTGAGCTGAATGCAATTATGGGCGATATCGTCACCTTGGTTGATCCGCAAAATCTGGCAGCAGAATAACGCCCTGTTCATTTCAATTCTCGTATTATCTGTTGCTTTGGCCAACGAGATAGTTAAATTCCGTTTCCTGTAATACGGCGGGCTGTTAAGCCCGCCCGCAACAGAATGCGGAATGGAGAACTGAAATGGCGATCAACCTTGAAAAGATGTCGCGCAAAGACCTGATCGAATTGCGCGATCAGGTGGATATCGCGCTAAAAAATGCAGAAAAGCGCGAACGCAAAGAGGCATTGCAAGCCGCTGAAAAAGCTGCGGCTGAATTTGGGTTCTCACTTTCTGAATTGTCCGGTGACGTATCAAAATCTGCTAAGGCTTTAAAAAACAAAGCAAAATACAAAAACCCCGGCAACCCGGACCAGACCTGGTCGGGGCGTGGGCGCAAACCACAGTGGGTTCATGACGCATTGAAGGCCGGGTCAGATATCTCGGACCTGGAAATCTGACCGGAATTAGCCCTAAAATGACAATTCATATCGGTGCGCAAAAAGGCGAAATTGCTGAAACCGTATTAATGTCCGGCGACCCGTACCGTGCAAAATGGGCGGCGGAAACGTTTTTGCAGGATGCAAAGCTGGTTAATGACGTCCGCGGCATGTTGGGATTTACGGGAACCTGGAAGGGGAACCCCGTCACGATACAAGGCAGTGGAATGGGCATGCCTTCGTTGTCGATCTATGCCAACGAATTGATCCGTGATTACGGCGCCAAGACATTGATCCGTATCGGCTCGTGCGGCGGGATGCAGGACAACATCAAAATCCGTGACGTAATTCTGGCGATGACAGCAACCACTCTCAGCACGCCGTCGCGCGGCATTCTGAAAGAGTTGAACTATGCGCCTTGCGCCGATTGGAGCCTGCTTCAAGCCGCAGTGCAGGCGGCGACCGCTAAAGGTACGCCTATTCATGTAGGCGGGATTTATTCGTCGGACGTGTTTTATGATGAACGTCCTGATTTGAATGAACAGATGGTGCGGCACGGCATTCTGGGGGTCGAGATGGAAGCGGCCGAACTTTATATCCTGGCCGCACGTCACAACTGCCGGGCCTTGGCTGTTCTGACTGTCTCCGATCACCTACTGACCGGTGAGGCACTGCCTTCATCCGAGCGCGAAGGCAGCTTTGGCGACATGGTCGAGATCGCCCTGCAGGCGGCATTTCCAAACGTTGAGTAAGCAAAGACAGGGCGTCAACAACGCCCTGTTCTTCTATTTTCCCTTTAAGCAATTGGTCGGAGAAGCCGTCCCATCTTGCTGTGCTCCGCAATAGGCGCACACCCAAAAACCTTCCTTGCGATGTTGCCGCCATCGGCAATCACGCGTCAAAGAAGACGTTCGCGCCCGCCAAAAGAAATAGGCGAACACACCAGCGGCCAGTAGAAGCAAGAAAATAGGCATGCTAAGGCATCGCCTAATCAACGGGCAATTTCAAGCGTCATGCCGCGTTGGCATATTCGAACAGCTTAGGCTCATGGGTTTTAGAGACCGGGGCAGGTACAGGCGTGTAGTAGGCCCATGCCTGCTCCAACGCTTCCAGCGCCTCGGCTGCTTTGGTTTCAGAGTTTTGTTCTTGCATCGGAGCGATCCCGTTTCGGTTCCATCACTCCTCCCTGTGGGCAGACTCATGCGGATCAGGACCAGCTGCATTGCATAGTTTTGCAATCTTGCCATGCACTTGCCGCAGGACGGCAAGTGCAGCGATCTAAGGCTTATTTAGACTGAACGGTCGACCATCATCTTTTTAATTTCGGCAATCGCCTTGGCCGGGTTCAGACCTTTCGGGCAGGTCTTGGCACAGTTCATGATCGTATGGCAGCGGTACAGCTTGAAGGGATCTTCCAGCTCGTCCAGACGCTCACCCGTGGCTTCATCGCGGCTGTCGATGATCCAGCGATAGGCATGCAGCAGCGCGGCGGGCCCAAGATAGCGGTCACCGTTCCACCAATAGCTCGGGCACGAGGTCGAGCAGCTGGCGCACATCACGCATTCATACAGGCCATCCAGTTTCTTGCGGTCTTCGATCGACTGCTTCCATTCTTTAGCCGGGCGGTTGGTCTTGGTTTCCAGCCACGGCATGATCGAAGCGTGCTGCGCATAGAAATGGGTCAGATCTGGGATCAGGTCCTTGACCACCGGCATATGCGGCAGCGGATAGATTTTCACGTGGCCCTTGATCTCATCCATTCCATAGATACAGGCCAGCGTGTTGATCCCGTCGATATTCATCGCGCACGAGCCACAGATACCTTCCCGGCAGGACCGGCGGAAGGTCAGGGTCGGGTCGATCTCGTTCTTGATCTTAATCAGCGCGTCCAGAACCATCGGGCCGCAGCTGTCCATGTCGACGAAATAGGTGTCGAGCTGCGGATTTTTCCCATCATCCGGATTCCAGCGATAGATCTGGAATTTGCGCACATTGGTAGCGCCCTCTGGCTTAGGCCAGGTTTTGCCCGTCGTGATGCGCGAATTCTTGGGGAGGGTTAGTTGTACCATATCAGGTGTCCTTCTCTTGCCAGCTCCTCAACAGCTGAGTGCCCAGTCTTTTCAAGATAAAGAGCAATACATTTTGGAAGTGCCATACTCATATCAGAACCTCACCGGCGCGAGGTGCCCTGCCTGCGAACATTGCAATTTCATCATTGACATGTTTTGGGTTTTTTTCGGTGAAATTATTAAAGATCGTTTCTTCGTAGCGTATCGGGCGCAGCCAGCCCTTTTCTCTTGGCAGCGTAACGCCAATCAGTCCCCTCTCAAAGGCCCAGCGCGCCAATCTGACGTCAACGAACTTTTGGCTTCCAGCCATATATTCGTACGGTGGAAAATCTTCAGCTTTCAAAATTGCCACACCGGTTGCAATCTGGTCGACGACGATTGGGGCCTTCTGCCCATCAAAAAAAACGCATACATCTCGAAAATCTGCCAAACGAGATTTGTAGGTCATGAGTTCAAGCGGGTATGCAACTGGTCGTAAAAGAACTGCACCGAACGATTTCCGCTTACTTCTATCAATACATTTTGAAAATACCGGGCGCCTGTATATTGAACCGTGGTACGATCCGATCATCGCCCGATCACCCAACGCCTCAAAACTTGATACGGTTTTTTCAACATAATCAGATGGATATACAATATCGTCATCGAGCATTATTACGTATTTTGCACCCGATATGTCCGGATAAAATTTACCTACGTCTTTCGTATCTTCATTCGGAATAATTGGTACTACGTTTTCTATTTCAACTACTTCAGGCGGCACCTCTTCGTATTCATTGAGGACCACGTTCAAACGATCCACTTGAGGCGCGACAGATTCTAGAACCTCCCGAAGACACTTGCGTCTCTTAGGATATGTTGCCAAATTTGCGATAATCATTGCCGTTTGAACCTCAAGTCAAACCCTTCAACTCTTTCGCTGATCCGCAATCTTGTACGTTCTTTTAGGGGTATTCTATTAACCATTCTCATAACTCGGATGGCGGTATCCGAAAGAGCCGGGTTCCGCGGGCTGGTTACTGTCAATTCACCTAACTCTGCCTCAGAAACACCTACACTTTTCAATAAGGCAGTGCCCAAAATTGCACCGGACCTCAATTCTTCGTCCATAGACGTAAACGTAATCGGAGCAGAAACTGAGTTCGCCAAACGAACCGACCAGTCCTCCCAACGCGGCCACCCGCTTGCGAATGGCGCTGCTTTTACCCAATTTTCGTAGGAAGAGGACACGCCTGCACGTTTAACACATTGCCGATATGTACTTTTGCGCCAAGCGTCTGCATCCCTGGTATAAAAGTGAAAACCGATCTTCACTCCAGAAGCACAGCTTTCAATCAAAGGCAAAATTCTTTCACCCCACGAAATTATGTCGCCAGTTTCGCCGAAAGGCACCCGGCCCAAGATATTTTCGTCGGATATCAAATAGGTTGATTTCCCGCTATCACGCGCGGCAGAATAGTGGTGCTTCAACGCATCGATTAATTTTCTCTCCGAAGCAATACTAGGGGCTTTGCAGAATTCTCTACCGGCAACCCGTAAGTCTTTCGTCGCGTCGCCATATGCGCGTACATCAATGTCGGCCAAATGAATTTTATTTGCATTCAAGAGCGCCTGTATAGATGTTGTCCCTGTTTTCTGGAAACCTAGGTGAAATATGACCTTAGGGGCACGAGCTGACGCTCCATCCTTGCGAGCAAAAACACCAAAGTTTCTCTGTTCCCCAAGTGTCATTCGATTCTTTCATAAAGCGTAAAAAACGCAAATGAATTATTTTGTTGATCTCCTCCAACATCAAGTTTGTATGGGTTCTCCCACGACTGTTTACGTTTCCATTTTGGAGCGTTCTGGGCCACCCAATTTGAATATTTTCTATGCCTTACATGTACAGCTTGAACAACTTCGTCGTGGTCAGATGCGTATATTAGAACAAATCTTTGGGCAGATCCAAAAAGCCGTTTCATGTACTTTTCGAACACTTCATCCTCGACCAGATGGTAAATAACATCCAACGACAAACCCAAATCTTTGGAGACGCGCGACTGGTCATATTGGTCTATCGTTACAAAAGCCCAAGTCTCGCGGTCGGAAAATCGCTCTGCACATTTCTCTACAACCTGTGGAACGACATCCACACCCAGATAGTTCTTGAACTCGAACAGACTCGCCTGATTACCATCGCCCGAGCCAAATTCAACTACCGACCGTATTGAATGATCTGAAACGAATTTGTTAATGAACTCAGCTTTATAGTCGGCCAATCTGCCATAAGAACCCGCTCCCGAATTGCGGCCCTTTTTATATCGTTCCACCCAATACTCGGACGAAACAAATTCACCCTTCTGAAGAGAAGTCGTATTTTGTTTTTTCTTTTTGAAGGGCCTAAATGGCATCAAAACGTCCTCGCCTTAGGCGCGATTTTCTTGAGGCTGATGCCACCCTCATCTTCGGTGGTCAGCGGGTCGACAATAACCGGTCGATAGCTGAGTTCAACTTTGTTGCCCTCAACCCGAGACACGGTGTGAACGCGCCAGTTCTCATCATCGCGTTCGGTGAAATCCTCATGCGCGTGCGCGCCACGGGATTCCTTGCGTGCCTCGGCGCCGACGATGGTGGCCAGAGCGCTTGGCATCAGGTTGGTCAGCTCCAGCGTCTCCATCAGGTCGCTGTTCCAGATCAAGGAGCGATCGGTGACCTTCAGGTCGTCCATTTTGGCGGCAATTGCCGTCATCTTCTCGACACCCTCGGCCATGGTCTTAGCGGTCCGGAATACGGCTGCGTCTTCCTGCATGGTGCGCTGCATTTCAAGCCGCAGATCGGCGGTCGGGATCGCGCCGCTGGCGTTGCGGACCGCGTCTAAGCGGTCAAACGCCTTGTCCACCGACGCCTGGTTCAGAACCGGATTCGCGGCTTTGGCGTCCACAACCTCACCTGCACGAATCGCAGCCGCGCGGCCAAACACCACGAGGTCGATCAGCGAGTTCGAGCCCAGACGGTTCGCACCGTGGACCGAGGCACAACCGGCCTCACCCACAGCCATCAGGCCCGGGACAACAGCGGTCGGGTTGTCGGCAGTGGGGTTCAGGACCTCACCCCAATAGTTGGTCGGGATACCGCCCATGTTATAATGCACGGTCGGCAGAACCGGGATCGGTTCCTTGGTGACATCGACGCCGGCAAAAACGCGCGCCGATTCCGAGATGCCCGGCAGACGCTCTGCCAGTGCTTCGGCGGGCAAGTGGCTTAAGTTCAGGTGGATATGGTCGCCATTCTCACCCAGACCACGGCCTTCGCGGATTTCCATGGTCATCGAGCGCGAAACATAGTCGCGCGGTGCCAAATCCTTGTACTGGGGCGCATAGCGCTCCATGAACCGTTCGCCTTCAGAGTTGGTCAGGTAACCACCCTCACCACGCGCGCCTTCGGTGATCAGGCAGCCCGAGCCATAGATGCCAGTTGGGTGGAACTGCACGAACTCCATATCCTGCAGCGCCAGACCCGCGCGGGCCACCATGCCGCCACCGTCACCAGTGCAGGTGTGGGCCGAAGTTGCGCTGAAATAGGCGCGGCCATAGCCGCCGGTCGCCAGAACAACCATCTTGGCGTTAAAGACGTGCATCGTGCCATCGTCCAGCTTCCAGCAAACGACACCCTGGCACTGCCCGTCTTCGGACATGATCAGGTCGATAGCGAAGTACTCGATGTAGAACTCGGCATTATTCTTCAGCGACTGGCCGTACAGTGTGTGTAGGATCGCGTGGCCGGTCCGGTCGGCGGCGGCACAGGTGCGCTGCACCGCGGGGCCTTCCCCAAACTCGGTGGTGTGGCCACCAAAGGGACGCTGATAGATTTTGCCTTCTTCGGTCCGGCTGAAGGGCACACCATAGTGCTCCAGCTCATAAACGGCCTTGGGTGCCTCACGCGCGAGGTACTCCATCGCGTCGGTGTCACCCAGCCAGTCCGAGCCTTTGACGGTGTCATACATGTGCCACTGCCAATGGTCAGGACCCATGTTTGAAAGCGATGCGGCGATCCCACCTTGCGCGGCAACCGTGTGCGACCGGGTCGGGAAAACCTTGGTAACGCAAGCCGTGCGCAAGCCTTGTTCGGCCATACCCAGCGTCGCCCGCAGACCCGCACCACCTGCGCCTACAACAACAACGTCGTATTCGTGGGTTTCATATTCATATGCTGCTGTCATTGTTCTTATTCCTTACCGCGCATCATCACAGGGCGAGTTTGACCAGGGCAAACAGCCCGGCCGCCATCAGCGTGTAGCCCAGAGCCCACATTGCAGCGAGGGAGACTTTCTCAAGCACCCCATGCACATAGTCCTCAATCGCTTCCTGAGCTTCGTACATCAGCTGCAACAGACCCACGATCAACGTCAGGGCGGTTACAATCGCCGGGAAGGGGCGGCTGAAATAGGCCAGAACCTCTTCGTAGGTTCCACCAATGCCTGCACCTAAGGTGAAGATGAAAATCGGAACCAGCACGGTCAGGATCATCGCCCGAACCATCGTCTGCCAATGGGTGTGTGTGCCGGATTTGCCTGCGCCCAGACCCTGCGCGCGCTTACGGTCAGTCAGATATCGCATGTGCCGTCTCCTTAAACCGCAATCACAGTGATGATGGTCAGGATGGTCGCGCCAACGAACATGCCCAGCCCCAGCTTCTCGGCAACTTCGATATCCAGGCAATAGCCAAAATCCCAGAGAACATGACGCAGACGGCCCAGCGTGTGATACCAAAGCCCCCAGGTCGCAGCGGTCAGGACAATGTCGCCGAACCAGCTGCGCAGGAATCCGTCGATCCCGGCAAACGCAGCTTCCGAGGTTGAAGCGGCCAGCAGCCACCAGACAACCAGAATTGCAACGGCGAATACCCCAATCCCGGTCAGACGGACCATGATCGACGACACAGACGTCATCTGAGGGCGGTAAATCATAATATGTGGCGAGAGCGGGCGGTTGCCCCGATTGACATCGGCCATGTCGGCTCCTCTTACGTTGGCTATTCGTCGTTTTACCTTTTTTTGCCTCGCTGTCACGTGCTGCATGCGCAAAAATGGGTAAAATAAGGTCAAAGTTGCAGATTTTGACAAATCGTGATCACACCAAATAGACCTGTGATCACAAAATTAATTCAATTATCTCAATGTTAGCGTTTACGGGTGTCGCTTATTGTGATCACGAATCTTCGCCATCACTCCAGAGCCGCCGATTGTTTCACAACTTCGCGCAACAGCTTTTTTCGGATCCGTTCGGGATAGTCGGCGAACCCGGATGCAGACACCACAAACGCCCCCTCCCCGACAATGACGTTTTCAAAGAAATAGGCCGTCAGGTCAGGCTCGCTTTCTTCGATCGCTATGGCATTCACGGTCACACCTCGACTGCGCAATGCTTCGTGAAGTTCCGACGGCTCGACCCCTTCGTTCGAAACACCGTCACCCGAGATGTCGATCAGGTGGCGTTTACATTCGGAAACCGGCTCAAAGCTGGACATGGTCATCTCAAGCGCCTCGCCGATCGCAGTGGAAAAATTACGCCAGACCCTTGGATCGCTGGCGACCTGATCCGCAAACTGTTCAAGCGTTTCAAAACTGTCGATCTTGGTCCAGGGGATGGTGATCTTCTGCCGCGAGGATCCGGTCCACTGTACCAGCATCACCCGCGCCTGCCCGCGCACCAGCGCCTCGGACACAAGGGGATCGCGCAGACCAGCGGCTAGGCCATCCATCTGAATCCGGTATTCCGATGAATCGACCGACCCGGATACATCCACTGCCAAAGCCAGCGCCAGATCACACGCCAACGCAGGCGGTGTCAGAAACAAGCAAGTAGCGAGTGAGCGAAGAAGGATCATGACCGCAGCCTAGCATGAACAGCGCAGACTGCGATCACATGAATGTGCTTCTATCAGGTCGGCATCAACGCCCAATAGTCGAGGTCGAGCAGAACATTCGGATGATACCGACCCTCTTCGTTTTTCAGCTCAAATGGCTCTCCACCCTTTGTAGCCACTAGTCGCAGACGGATGGCACCTACTCCGGGTACGCCAGTTTCGGCCTTATCCAGTACCTCGGACCAGGCCTTGATCGTGTCGCCTGCGAAGCAGGGGTTGGCATGGGCGCCACCATTCAGACCAACAATCATTTGCGCGTTGGCCAGCCCATTGAAAGACAATGTCCGCGCCATCGAGATCACGTGGCCACCATAGATCAACCGTCCATCGGGGCGGAAAGTCAGGTCGAAATGCACCTTTGCCGTGTTCTGCCACAGACGCGTGGCCAACATATGCTCGGCTTCTTCCACGGTAACGCCGTCCACGTGGTCGATGGTTTCGCCAATTTCGTAGTCGCCCCAGCGATGTGGCTCGCCTGCCAGCGCGAAATCGTAGTTTGAAAAGTCCAACCCTTCGGGGACAACCAGATCACCTGGCTCCAAAACCTTTTTCAGCTCTGGCACCACCGTTTCTGGTGCAGGTGCATTCGGGTTCGCCTTGCGCACCATCACCCAGCGGACATATTCGATGACCACTTCGTCCAACTGGTTCAGGCCGCGCGTCCGCACCCAGACCACACCAGTCTTGCCGTTCGAGTTCTGCTTGACACCGATCACCTCAGAGACCGAGCGCAGCGTGTCACCGGCGTAGACCGGCAGCAACCAACGCCCCTCAGCGTAGCCAAGGTTGGCCACCGCATTCAGCGAGACATCCGGCACTGTTTTACCGAACACCACGTGAAACGCCGCCAGATCATCAATGGGGCTTTCCTGCAACCCGCAGGCGCGTGCGAACTCATCAGACGAGTAAAGCGCATGGCGCGCCGGATAGAGCGCATGGTAAAGGCCCCGCTCACCTTCAGTAACCGTGCGTGGCACGGCATGGTGCAGGACCTGCCCGACTGCGTAGTCTTCGAAGAATCGGCCCGGATTTGTTTTTGCCATTATTGCTGTCCCAGTTTCATTTCGGGGGAATAGTCGGCCTCAACCTCTTTGGTCACGGCCTGCGCGCAGCGCATCATGCGGCTGTTTTCGTCATATGCATAGGAAGGTGAGCCATAAAGCTCCCACCCTTTGGCCAGCGCGTCAGACACTTTGTGGCAGAAGGCCGAGGTGTCTTCCTCGGTAAGCAGACGATATAGTTTTGCCATGATCTTTGCTCCTTATCCGCCAAACGGGGATGGACCGACCAGCCCGTGGATGTAACCAATCACACCCAGCAGAACGATCGACGCGACAAAGAACATCGCATCCTTGCCATAGGTGCCGGGCTCACCCGGCGTCCATTCAGGTTCGGACTTGTTGATTACGATCACTTCGACCACGGCCCAGGCCAGAAGCCCGCCAAACAGGATGATCGAGGCCAGATCACCATTGACCAGCAAATGCGCAAAGGCCCACAGCTTGAACCCACCCAGCATGGGATGGCGGAGCTTGTTCAAGAGGCGGCCTTTGGTGCCTGCGGGACTCATCATGTAAATCGCGATCAGCACCAGCAGGTTGTTTATATGCACCATAAACGTTGGTGGCGCCCAGACAAAGATCGTATCGGTCATGCGATAGCCGAAAATCATCAACAGAATCGCTGCCACCAGAGCCAGCGCAACAGCGCCTTTTCCGCCATTACCAAAAGCCGCGCGCTGTTCAGGCATCACGCGTTTGAACAGATGCGCGGCCCACCAAAGCGCCACACCAAGGATCAGAAGAACAAAGCCCATATTGGCTTACCCCGCTTGCAAAGCTGATATCGCCTCTGCTTTTGCCAGAGTTTCACGGGCTGTTACAACATGCAGGTTTTCAACGATCTTACCGTCTACTACGGCAACACCCTGACCCTGCGCCTCGGTCTCTTCAAACGCCGCGATCTGCCGACGGGCAAGATCAATTTCAGCCTCGGAAGGTGCAAAAGCCGCATTGGCGACTTCCACCTGAGCCGGGTGAATCAGGGTTTTGCCGTCGAAACCCATATCGCGGCCCTGCTCACATTCAGCAGCAAGACCGTCAGTGTCCTTGAATGCGTTATAGACGCCATCCACGATGATCAGCCCTTCGGTCTTGGCGGCCAGCAGGCAAAGACCCAGCGAGGTCATCAGCGGCAGGCGGTCAGGGCGGAACCGGGTCTGGAGGTCTTTTGCCAGATCGTTGGTGCCCATAACGAAGCCTGCCATCAGAGGATGGGCCGCAATCTCGGCAGCGTTCAGCATTCCGCGCGGTGTCTCCATCATCGCCCAAATCGGCATATCGCCGGTAATCGCCGCCAATGCGTCCACGTCAGCGGCTGAGTTCACTTTGGGCAGCAGCACCACATCGGCGTCCATGTCTCGTACGGCTTCGGCATCGGCCCGACCCCATTCGGTATCCAGGCCGTTGATCCGCACGATTTTGACCCGATCACCGTACCCTCCGGCTGCCAGTGCAGCGCGAAGCGTTTCGCGTGCATTGGCTTTTTCATCCGCTGCAACTGCATCCTCGAGGTCAAAGATGATCGCATCAACTGGCAAAGTCCGAGCCTTATCCAGCGCCCGATCACGGGAACCGGGGATATAGAGAACTGAGCGATAGGGGCGCTGACGAGGGTCCATTGGCCTCTCCCTTTGAAAGAATGTTGCGCGGAATGGGGCATTTTTTGCCGGAAAGTTCAAGGGCAAAATCGCCGCGCTGCAGCATTTGCGGCGCAACGGGCGGTAGTTTAACCAGATTTCTCCCAGTCCGCCTCACCCTGAAGCCAGATGGAATCCAGAGGGTACGCAGATGAAAAAGACGCTGTTCACGATGACGATGGGCCTTGGAATCATGGTTCTTGCTGCGCAACAGGTGCGGGCCAGTACCTGTGCACCGCGCGAAGATGTGATGAAACGACTGGCCGAAACCTATGGTGAAACGCGCCGCAGCATCGGCATTGCGCGTCAGGGTGCGGTGATGGAAATTTATGCCTCTGACCAAACCGGCAGTTGGACGATCACGGTGACGCTGCCGGACGGGATCACTTGTCTTGTTGCCTCGGGTCAAGCTTATGAGGCGATGGCCGAGGCGCTGCCTCCAAACATCTAAGTCAGAGCGTCCCAGATCAGTTTACTGCCTGTCAGTGTCAACAACACATAGGCGATGGAAAAAAACATGCGCTCGGACAGCAAGAAATGTGCCCGGACGCCCAGCCAGGCCCCGAGAATTGCAAAGGGTGTCAGCAGCAGATCGGCCCAAGCGGTGTGCCAGGTGAACAGGCCCAAATAGGCATAAGGCACAAATTTTGCGATATTAATAACCCAGAAAACCAACACGGTCGAAGCCTGAAACTCGGTCTTTGTCAGGCGCTGTGACAGCAGATAGACGGCGGCAGGCGGCCCACCGGCGTGGCTGACAAAGCTGGTGAAACCCGCGACCAACCCGGCAAACAGCCCCGCAATTGGCGGCAGGCGGTTGGCAAAGCCACGGATCAGGCCTTTGCTTTGGCCAATATGCCAGATCACGAAGCCAACCGAGATCCCCCCGATGAGAAGGCGCAGCAGGTCGTCATCCGTGGCGCGATACAGCAAGGCACCCAGCGCTACACCCGGCACAGCGCCCAAAATCAGCAGGCGTGAGTCCGGCCAGTTCCAACGTTTCCAATAGGGCCCAAGAGTGGCCACATCTATCACCATCAGGATTGGCAACATCAGCGCCAGCGCCTGACCGGGTTCGAGTATCAGGGCCAGAATCGACGAAGATGCAAAAGCCACGCCCGATCCGAACCCACCCTTCGAGATTCCCGCAAAGATCACCGCAGGGATCGCCACAGCAAAAAACATCAGGTTCAATTCGAACATGCGGCATCCCGGTTATAGGCTTGTCTTAAAGGCCGTTTAGCGCAATCACAGACCGCAGTGCAAACTGTATGCGGTTGCATGCCGCGCCCCATGATACTTGCAAGAACAAATTTAAACGACTAGCACAGCCGCAATTTCAAAACCGACCGGAGATCATCCAAATGGCCAGACCCAAGATCGCGCTTATCGGCGCGGGGAACATCGGCGGCACACTTGCCCATCTCGCAGCTGTTAAGGAACTGGGCGACGTTGTCATGTTCGACATCGCCGACGGCTTGCCGCAAGGCAAGGCGCTCGACATCGCTGAATCCGGACCGTCCGAAGGTTTCGACGCGGCCATGTCTGGCACCAGCGACTATGCCGACATCGCTGGCGCAGACGTCTGCATCGTCACTGCCGGGGTTGCACGCAAACCGGGCATGAGCCGTGATGACCTGCTGGGCATCAACCTGAAAGTCATGAAATCGGTTGGCGAAGGCATTGCCGCCCACGCGCCCGACGCATTCGTGATCTGCATCACCAACCCGCTGGACGCGATGGTCTGGGCTCTGCGCGAATTCTCAGGCCTGCCGCACCACAAAGTCTGCGGCATGGCAGGCGTTCTGGACTCGGCCCGTTTTGCACACTTCCTGTCGGAAGAGTTCAACGTTTCAATGCGCGATGTCACCGCCTTCGTTCTGGGCGGCCACGGCGACACCATGGTTCCTTCGGTTCGGTACTCGACCGTCGCCGGCATCCCGCTGCCCGATCTGGTTGAGATGGGCTGGACCTCGCAAGAGAAATTGGACGCCATTGTGCAGCGCACCCGTGACGGCGGCGCTGAGATCGTTGGCCTGCTGAAAACCGGCTCTGCGTTCTATGCTCCGGCAACTTCGGCAATCGAAATGGCCGAAGCCTACCTGAAAGACCAGAAACGCGTTCTGCCGTGCGCCGCCTATTGCAACGGTGAGCTGGGTGTCGACGGCCTGTATGTCGGTGTCCCCACAGTGATTGGCGCCGGTGGCATTGAACGCATCGTCGACATCAAGCTGAACGAAGACGAACAGGCAGGATTCGACAACTCGGTCAACGCCGTTAAGGGTCTGATCGACGCTTGCAAAGGTATCGACAGCTCGCTCGCCTGAGCCTTTCAGTAAAACTTCGGAAAACCGGCCCCAATATCGGGCCGGTTTTTCTATTTAGCACCTATGGTCGATCTGATTTACACAACTGTAGATGTTGGCGCAAACGGCCCAAATCCCTTTATTGAATGTGTTTTTGAGCGTTTCGCCCAGTCAATCGAATCAAAAATCACCAAGACCCGAAAATGTGATCACACCCCAGAAAGCTGTGATCACAAATAGGGAAAATCTTCGTGAAAAAACGCCATGCTGTCAAAAAACCCTTTAAATTTCTGCTCTACAGCACTCTATAACGGGTTAATCGTAGTCAGACGGGACAGTGTTGATGAACATTCACGAATATCAAGCCAAAGCTCTTCTTCGCAGCTATGGCGCTCCGGTCTCCGAAGGTCGCGCGGTTCTGCGCGCCGAGGAAGCCAAAACCGCAGCAGGCGAACTGGATGGCCCCCTATGGGTTGTTAAGGCGCAGATTCACGCAGGTGGCCGAGGCAAAGGGTCTTTCAAAGAGGCCGATGCCGGCGAAAAGGGCGGTGTCCGTCTGACCAAATCGGTCGAAGAGGCCGCCGAGGAAGCCAAGAAGATGCTGGGCCGCACGCTGGTCACACATCAGACCGGCCCCGCAGGCAAGCAGGTCAACCGCATCTATATCGAGGCCGGTTCAGGCATCGAACGCGAACTGTATCTGGCCTTGCTGGTGGACCGCCAGACCAGCCGCATTTCCTTCGTCTGCTCGACCGAAGGCGGCATGGATATCGAAGAGGTGGCCGCCGCCACGCCCGAGAAAATCCTGTCCTTCTCAGTTGACCCCGCAACTGGTTATCAGCCTTATCACGGCCGCCGCATCGCCTTCTCGCTGGGCCTTGAGGGCGCACAGGTCAAGCAATGCGTCAAACTGATGAACCAGCTCTATAATGCCTTCGTCGAGAAGGACATGGAGATGCTGGAGATCAACCCGCTGATCGTAGCAGACGACGGCAACCTCAAGGTATTGGACGCCAAGGTCGGCTTTGACGGCAACGCGGTCTACCGCCACCCCGATATCGCCGAACTGCGCGACACGACCGAGGAAGATCCCAAGGAACTCGAAGCCTCGAAATACGACCTGAACTACATCGCGCTGGATGGTGAGATCGGCTGTATGGTGAACGGTGCCGGTCTGGCGATGGCAACCATGGACATCATCAAACTCTACGGTGCTGAACCTGCCAACTTCCTCGACGTGGGCGGCGGTGCCACCAAAGAGAAAGTGACCGAGGCGTTCAAGATCATCACCTCGGACCCGCAGGTCAAAGGCATTCTGGTCAACATCTTCGGCGGCATCATGCGCTGTGACGTCATCGCCGAGGGCGTTGTGGCCGCAGTGAAAGAGGTCGGCCTGCAGGTTCCGCTGGTCGTGCGTCTGGAAGGCACGAATGTCGAGAAGGGCAAAGAGATCATCAACACCTCTGGCCTGGACGTGATCGCAGCGGACAACCTAAAAGACGGTGCCGAGAAGATCGTGAAGGCGGTTAAGGGTTAAGCTCTTTGCTAAAACTGGCGGCCATAACTATTGCAGCGTTTTCGCAAATTGGTTTCGCACATGCTGAATCCGAAGCGTGTGCGTCCAATGACGAAACTTGCTTGGCATGCGCCTCAGCGATCCAAAATGGCATCTTGCAGAAAGTCGTGGTGAGTTCTGTCGATATGGGACATTGGACAGCAAACGCTGCATTGGTTCCTGGGTCAACTGATGGCTTGCGGCGTTACGTCTTTCCTGATGTTGCCATTTTGGGAGAGAGTGGATCCAAGTATCTGGCTCATGCGGAGTGCTTTCTCAATAAGCCTGCTTCAGAACCAGTGTGGATCACGGTACAGTTTCGCGAGACACCGGCTTCAGAAGATTATGGCCTTCCCAACAGTCGTCAAAAAACACCGAAGCAAGCGCTTAGTTTGTTAAGCGACGAAGAATACGAGGCCACCGGCCTTCCATTTTCTCGCTATTTCGCGCTGAACTCAGATCAGATTTCAGAAATCCTGAACAAAGAATAGGAGACTCCAAAAAATGGCAGTCCTCATCGACGAAAATACCAAAGTGATCTGTCAGGGCTTTACCGGCTCGCAGGGCACATTCCACTCTGAACAGGCCATTGCCTATGGCACCAAGATGGTCGGCGGCGTGACCCCCGGCAAAGGCGGGATGACCCATCTCGACCTGCCCGTGTTCAACTCGGTCCACGAAGCCAAGCACGTGACCGAAGCCAACGCATCGGTGATCTATGTGCCGCCGCCCTTTGCTGCGGACTCGATCCTCGAAGCGATTGATGCCGAGATGGAAGTGATCGTCTGCATCACCGAAGGCATTCCGGTTCTGGACATGATGAGAGTACAGCGCGCGCTGGAAGGCAGCAAATCGCGCCTGATCGGCCCGAACTGCCCCGGTGTCATCACGCCTGATGCCTGCAAGATCGGCATTATGCCCGGCCACATTCACAAACGCGGGAGCGTGGGTGTCGTTTCCCGCTCGGGTACGCTTACTTATGAAGCTGTGAAACAGACAACTGACGTAGGACTGGGCCAGTCCACCTGTGTGGGCATCGGCGGCGACCCGATCAAAGGGACCGAGCATATCGACGTGCTAGAATGGTTCCTGGCGGATGACGAGACCGAGTCGATCATCATGATCGGCGAGATCGGTGGCTCGGCCGAAGAAGAAGCCGCACAGTTCCTGGCGGATGAGGCCAAGAAGGGCCGCAAAAAGCCGACCGCCGGTTTCATCGCAGGCCGCACAGCCCCTCCGGGCCGCCGCATGGGCCACGCGGGCGCGATTGTCGCCGGCGGCAAGGGCGGTGCCGAGGACAAGATCGAAGCCATGCGCTCGGCCGGTATCGTCGTGGCGGAAAGCCCGGCGCAGCTGGGTGAGGCCGTGCTGGAGGCGATTGGGTGAGGTCAGCGCCCCTCATACTATCTCTTGCAGCAGCATTGTTGCTGCAAGGTTGTGTTTCTGAACACAGCTCATCGGTCGAACGGTCTACTGAATTCAACAACGAGCAGCTGACGGGCATTGAGCCTGTTTCAGGCATTGATAACGAAGCCCTCGCTGCCGTTGTTGGAATTGGTTCGCAGATCGGTGTGTTTTATTATCCAGATCGGATTGATCGCAAACAATTGAGTGCAGCCCCTGCGAAGCTATGTGCAGAAAGAGGTGCCAAGGTCTTAGAGGTAGAAGACGTGGAATTGCACCATCCAGAAGAGTTACCGGGAACACGCCATCTAGTTGTGCGATGCACCGGTTAGTTTTGAGGACCTCGGAATAGTTTAGATGACCTTCTCCGACTCCATACGCACTTGTTTTACCAAGTTCTTCACCTTCTCGGGCCGTGCTTCGCGGCCCGAATACTGGTTCTTTCTCCTGTTCATCGTGATCTGGAGCTTCATCGCTGGGATCATCGACTGGCAGTTCTTCACTCAGGTTTCGGTCAGCGAAAGCGATGAAGTGAAATCCGTCACCGCGACGTCCTCGCAGCCGGTGCAAAGCATTGTGGGTCTGATCGTCTTCATCCCGCATCTGGCTGTCGCCTGGCGGCGGATGCACGATACCGGGCGCAGCGGGCTGTATGCTCTGCTGCCGATCCTTTTGATCCTCGGTGCCGGCGCCGTCCTGGTCTTTGGCATCGGCCTTGCCTCCAGTTTCCAGCATGGTGGCAATCTGGACATCCTGTTCACCCGCGCCACGCTGCTGATCGTCATTCCGACACTGCTTGTTCTGTTTGTGTCGCCCCTCCTGGTTCTGTGGTGGCTGACCCGCCCCAGCCAGCCAGGCACCAACCAATACGGTCCCAACCCATATGAGGTAGCCCAATGACCGAACATACGCCCAATTCCGCGTTTCACGCCTCAAGCTTCATGCAGGGGCACAATGCCGAGTATCTGGAGCAGCTTTATGCCCAGTACACCAAGAACCCCGGTGCGGTGGATGCCGCCTGGGCCGAGTTTTTCAAGGCCATGGGAGACGCTTCACCGGACGTTCAGAAAGAGGCCGAGGGGCCATCCTGGGCGCGGACCGACTGGCCGCCGATGCCAGCGGATGATCTGACAGGTGCGCTGACCGGCGAATGGGCTGAGATTGATGCCAAGGCCGCAGGCAAGAAGATCAAAGAAAAGGCGGCGGACAAAGGCGTTCAGGTCAGCGAAGATCAGATCAAGCGCGCTGTACTGGACAGTCTGCGGGCGCTGATGCTGATCCGGGCCTATCGTATCCGTGGCCACCTAGCCGCCGATCTGGATCCATTGGGTATGCGTGCGGCCAGCACGCATCCCGAGCTGGACCCGAAGACTTATGGCTTCACCGATGCCGACATGGATCGCCCGATCTTTATCGACAATGTTCTGGGCCTGCAGATGGCCAGCATGCGTCAGATCGTGGAGATCGTAAAGCGAACCTACTGCGGTACGTTTGCGCTTCAGTATATGCATATCTCGAACCCGGAAGAGGCCGCTTGGCTGAAGGAGCGGATCGAGGGCTATGGCAAGGAAATCGCCTTTACCAAAGAGGGCCGAAAGGCGATCCTGAACAAAATGGTCGAGGCCGAGGGATTCGAGAAATTCCTGCATGTCAAATACATGGGCACCAAACGCTTCGGTCTGGACGGTGGTGAGGCGCTCATCCCGGCGATGGAGCAGATCATCAAGCGCGGCGGTGCACTGGGCCTGAGTGACATCGTCATCGGCATGCCGCACCGGGGCCGCCTGAACATTCTGGCCAATGTGATGGGCAAGCCCTACCGCGCGATCTTCAACGAATTCCAGGGCGGCAGCTTCAAGCCAGAGGATGTGGATGGCTCGGGCGATGTGAAATATCACCTCGGTGCGTCCAGTGACCGTGAGTTCAATGGCAACAGCGTGCACTTGTCGCTGACTGCAAACCCTTCTCACCTTGAGGCGGTCAACCCGGTCGTGCTGGGCAAGGTCCGCGCAAAGCAGGATCAGCTGCATGATGAAGATCGCACCAAGGTCATGGGCGTTCTGCTACACGGTGATGCGGCATTTGCCGGTCAGGGTGTGGTGGCCGAAGGCTTTGGTCTGTCGGGCCTGAAAGGGCACAAGACCGGCGGCACCATGCATATCGTCGTGAACAACCAGATTGGCTTTACTACCGCGCCGCACTTCTCACGCTCCAGCCCGTATCCTACAGATATCGCTCTGATGGTCGAGGCACCGATCTTCCACGTGAACGGCGACGATCCCGAAGCCGTGGTGCACGCCGCCAAGGTGGCGACAGAGTTCCGTCAGAAGTTCCACAAGGATGTTGTCATCGACATCTTCTGCTACCGCCGGTTTGGTCACAACGAGGGCGACGAGCCCATGTTCACCAACCCGATCATGTACAAGAAGATCAAGACGCATAAGACCACTTTGTCGCTGTATACCGAGCGCCTGGTCAAAGATGGCCTGATCCCCGAGGGCGAAATCGAGGACATGAAGGCCGCCTTCCAGGCCCATCTGAACGATGAGTTCGAGGCTGGCAAAGACTTTAAACCCAACAAGGCCGACTGGCTGGATGGGCGCTGGTCGCATCTGGACAAGAACAAAGAAGAATACGTCCGTGGTGAAACTGCAATCACGCCGGAAACCCTGGCCGAGGTCGGCACAGCGCTGACCAAAGTCCCGGACGGGTTCGCACTGCACAAGACTGTGGGCCGCCTGCTTGACCACAAAAAGCGGATGTTTGAAACCGGCAAAGGTTTTGACTGGGCCACGGGTGAGGCTCTGGCTTTTGGCTCTCTGCTGACCGAAGGCTTCCCGGTGCGTTTGTCTGGTCAGGATGCAACACGCGGCACATTCAGCCAGCGCCACTCGGGCTTTATCCATCAGGAAAGCGAGCAGCGTTATTATCCGCTGAACAATATACGCAAGGGTCAGTCACATTATGACGTGATCGATTCTATGCTGTCCGAATATGCGGTTTTGGGTTTCGAATACGGCTACTCGCTGGCAGAACCGAACGCCCTGACCCTGTGGGAGGCGCAATTTGGCGACTTTGCCAACGGTGCGCAAATCATGTTCGACCAGTTCATCAGCTCGGGCGAAAGCAAGTGGCTGCGCATGTCCGGTTTGGTCACCCTGCTGCCGCACGGGTTCGAAGGGCAAGGCCCCGAGCACAGCTCGGCCCGTCTGGAACGATTCCTTCAGATGTGCGGCCAGGACAACTGGATCGTGGCGAACTGTACGACGCCTGCGAACTACTTCCACATCCTGCGCCGTCAGCTGCACCGCACCTTCCGCAAGCCGCTGATCCTGGTGACCCCGAAATCGTTGCTGCGCCACAAGCTGGCAATCAGCACGGCCGAAGATTTCACCACCGGGTCGAGCTTCCACCGGGTGCTTTGGGATGACGCGCAAAAGGGCAACTCGGACACCAAGCTGGTCAAGGACGACAAGATCAAGCGTGTGGTGATGTGTTCCGGCAAGGTCTATTATGACCTGCTGGAGGAGCGCGACGCACGCGGCATCGACGATGTCTATCTGATGCGGATCGAGCAATACTACCCGTTCCCGGCACATTCGCTGATCAATGAACTTGAGCGCTTTAAAGGGGCCGAGATGGTCTGGTGTCAGGAAGAGCCCAAGAACCAAGGTGCCTGGACATTTATCGAACCCAACATCGAATGGGTTCTGACCCGTATCAAGGCCAAACACACACGGCCACGCTATGTCGGCCGCGCAACCTCGGCTTCGCCCGCGACGGGACTGGCCAGCCAACACAAAGCCCAACAAGAAGCGCTCGTGAACGAAGCGCTGAGCATCGAAGGAAAGTAAACGATGACCATTGAAGTTCGTGTTCCCACGCTTGGCGAATCTGTCACCGAAGCCACGGTTGCGACCTGGTTCAAGAAACCAGGTGACGCGGTGGCAATGGATGAGATGCTCTGTGAGCTTGAAACCGACAAGGTAACAGTTGAAGTTCCGGCGCCTGCCGCCGGCGTCATGGGCGAAATCGTCGCCGCCGAAGGTGAAACCGTTGGCGTTGACGCGTTGCTGGCCACCATAACAGCAGGCGAAGGCGCTGCCCCGGCCCCAGCCGCAGCCCCTGCACCCACAGCCGAGACCGCACCTGCCGCAGACGCTGGCAGCGTTGATGTGATGGTCCCTACTCTGGGTGAATCCGTCACCGAAGCTACTGTTTCCACATGGTTCAAACAGGTTGGCGATGCGGTCGCACAGGACGAAATGTTGTGCGAACTGGAAACCGACAAGGTATCGGTTGAGGTTCCGGCACCCGCCGCTGGCGTTCTGGCCGAAATCGTCGCCCCCGAAGGCACTACTGTGGATGCTTCGGCCAAGCTGGCCGTGATCTCGGGCTCGGGCGCTGCAGCTGCCCCTGCCGCGGCCCCGGCCGCCGCCGCAGCCCCTGCTGCAGCCACCACAGGCAAAGATATCGCCAACGCGCCGTCGGCTGAGAAGGCCATGGCGCAGGCCGGGTTGTCCGCCGATCAGGTGAGTGGCTCAGGTCGCGATGGTCGTATCATGAAAGAGGACGTGGCCCGCGCTGTGGCAACTGCCGCCGCTCCGGCGCCAGCTCCGGCCCCTGCTGCCGCGCCGCGCGCACCGGTCGCGGCCCATGACGCTGCACGCGAGGAACGGGTCAAGATGACCCGCTTGCGCCAGACCATCGCCAAGCGCCTGAAAGACAGCCAGAACACTGCCGCCATGCTGACCACCTATAACGAGGTGGACATGACCGAGGTGATGGCTCTGCGCAACCAGTACAAAGACCAGTTCGAGAAAAAGCACGGCGTGCGTCTGGGCTTTATGTCCTTCTTCACCAAAGCCTGCTGCCATGCTCTGAAGGAAGTGCCCGAGGTGAATGCCGAGATCGACGGCAATGACATCGTCTACAAGAACTTCGTCCACATGGGCGTGGCCGCCGGCACACCCACCGGTCTGGTGGTTCCGGTTATCCGCGACGCGGACTCGATGTCCTTTGCCGCTATCGAAAAAGCCATTGCCGAGAAAGGCAAACGGGCGCGTGACGGCAAGCTTTCGATGGAGGAAATGCAGGGTGGTACATTCACTATCTCGAATGGTGGTGTCTATGGCTCGCTGATGTCGTCGCCAATCCTGAACCCCCCGCAATCGGGTATCCTTGGTATGCACAAGATCCAGGACCGTCCGATGGCGATCAACGGTCAGGTTGTGATCCGTCCGATGATGTATCTGGCGCTGTCCTATGACCACAGGATCGTTGACGGCAAAGGCGCCGTGACCTTCCTTGTTCGTGTAAAAGAGGCGCTGGAAGATCCGCGCCGCCTGTTGATGGATCTGTAATTATGGCAACTCATGTATTGTGGCAGGCCGATGTGGCCGATTTCGATGCCTGGCTGAATGTATTCCGCGAAGACGAACCTATGCGCAAAGCGGCGGGTATCCGCGACTTGCACGTCTGGCGTGACCCGGATCAACGCGATCATGCCATCGCCATGTTCGAGGTTACAAATCTGGACAAGGCTCGGGCCTTTTTCGGCTCGGAAGAGCTGGCGATGCACCACGAGCGGGGCGGTATCGCCCATATCACGATCAAGCTTTTGGAACCGGTTTAAATTAAGCACGGCATGACCCATTCACATTGGGTCATGCAGCCACCGGTCAATCCGGTCGACTTAGGAGAGTATAATGGCAAACTATGATGTCATCGTAATTGGCGCTGGCCCCAGCGGCTATGTCTGTGCCATCCGCTGCGCCCAGTTGGGGCTGAAAACAGCCGTGGTCGAAGGGCGTGAAACGCTAGGCGGCACCTGCCTGAACGTGGGCTGCATCCCGTCCAAAGCACTGCTGCATGCCAGCCATCAACTGCACGAGGCCGAGCATAACTTTGCCAAAATGGGCCTGAAAGGCAAAAGCCCCTCGGTCGACTGGAAACAGATGCAGGCCTATAAGGACGAAGTGATCGAGGGCAACACCAAGGGTATCGAGTTCCTGTTCAAGAAGAACAAGATCGATTGGCTGAAGGGCTGGGGGTCGATCCCTGCTGCTGGCAAGGTCAAGGTCGGTGACGAAGTACACGAGACCAAGAACATCATCATTGCGTCCGGTTCCGAGCCATCTTCTTTGCCGGGTGTCGAAGTCGATGAAAAAGTTGTCGTGACCTCGACCGGCGCGTTGTCGCTTGGCAAGATTCCGAAAAAGATGGTCGTCATCGGCGCGGGCGTTATTGGTCTTGAACTGGGTTCGGTCTACAGCCGACTGGGGGCCGACGTGACGGTTATCGAGTTCCTCAAGGAAATCACGCCAGGCATGGACCCAGAGGTCCAGAAGACCTTCCAGCGTATCCTCAAGAAACAGGGCCTGAAATTTGTGATGGGCGCAGCGGTTCAGAAAACCGAGGCGACCAAGACCAAAGCCAAAGTTACTTACAAGCTGCTCAAGGATGACAGCGAGCACGTGATCGATGCCGACACCGTGCTGGTCGCCACCGGACGCAAGCCCTACTCGGACGGTTTGGGGCTGGAAGCACTGGGTGTGGAAATGACCCAACGCGGCCAGATCAAGGTGGGTTCCGACTGGCAGACCAACGTGCCGGGCATCTACGCCATCGGCGACGTGACCGAAGGCCCGATGCTGGCGCATAAGGCCGAAGACGAAGGCATGGCCGCCGCCGAACAGGTCGCCGGCAAGCATGGCCACGTCAACTATGGCGTCATTCCGGGTGTCATCTACACTTGGCCCGAAGTCGCCAATGTAGGCGAGACCGAAGCAACGCTAAAAGAACAAGGGCGCGCCTACAAGGTCGGCAAGTTTATGTTCATGGGCAATGGCCGCGCCAAGGCGAATTTTGCCTCGGACGGGTTCGTGAAAATCCTGGCCGACAAAGATACCGATCGTATTCTGGGCGCCCACATCATTGGCCCAGCGGCGGGCGATCTTATACACGAGGTCTGCGTTGCAATGGAATTCGGCGCCTCAGCTGAAGATCTGGCTCTGACTTGCCACGCGCACCCGACCTATTCCGAGGCGGTGCGTGAAGCGGCGCTAGCCTGTGGCGACGGCCCGATCCACAGCTGATGAACAATAAGCGATCCGGTCAATGCCGGGTCGCTTTCCGGTTTATTCTGCAGACTTCTCTGTAACCGGACCAACTTGGCGTGTTTGAGGATCGGTTGGCCGTTTCCGTTTTAAGATTCGCCACGCATCCCGGAACGGCAGGAAATACAATTTCATGCAGGTGTCCATTTCATGACCACGGTCTTTCTCGGTCACTCCGAATTTCACGTCTCGGTTGTCATCAGGCATTACATAAGTTCCGAACAGCACATCCCAGAACGGAAACATAAACGCGAAATTCTTGTCCAGATGATCCGGGTGGCAACTGTGATGCACGTGGTGATGGGCTGGCGAAGGAAACACCTTTGACCAGACACCGGGCCAGCGCAACCAGACATGGGAATGCCGCAGGTTATATCCAACGATATTGAACATAAACATCAACACAGGCACGCCCAGCAAAACCGGAAGGCTGGGTTGGTATCCCAAAACCCTGAATGTCACCCCGGTAAAAGCACCAGTGCCAAACCCAATCAGAGTTTTGTAAGCCAAATTGTCTATAGGGTGTTCCCGAAAATTAGAGATCGGGTGCATGACCTCGGCACTGTGATGCACCTTATGAAACTGCCACAGAAGCGGGATTTTGTGCTGCAAATAATGGATATAAAAACCTAGAAAATCCATGATCATGAAAAACAGAAACATAAAAATCAGGGTCACGAGAGCACCCTGCCAACCAATCAATGGCTTTGTTTCAACGACCTCATGCCCGGTCAGTGCTCCGCTGGTTAGTTGATAACCCAATGCGGCGGAGCCCGCAAAGACAGTCAAAAGTAAAAAATGACCAATCATCATATGAAAAAAGAAGTACCTAACATCTAGCCAAGCCGAAGGGTGCTCCCACACTTTCTTAGGGAACAAAAAACCCAGAAAGCTACTCTCGCCACATACGTGGGATGCGTTTTTTCGCTTGGACCTGTAGACTAAGAAAGCAATTAATACTGAACTACTCAAATAGACATGAAAGATGCGGTTGCTGGGGTCCAAAGGCGAAAGGAGCACACCTTGCGCATGATCAAGAAATGCGTTCCATAACAACTGAAGCTGCTGCATCGAGGCCTCCGAATTTTCGAAGATAGTATTTGCGGCTCTGAGTTTGTCCACTCTCGTGACAAGTCAATGGCGCATTGTGGGCAATTCACCACATTGTTTTTTCTGCGCGTGCGCCCCATTCGGCATCATAGCGCTCGCCACCTTCTTCTCCGTGGCTTACTTCAGCCAAAATTTGTCCCATGCTGGGAAGATCGGCGCTTTCGTCTCTGGCTGTCCATGTCCGGGCTCGCATCATGGCCCGGGCACATTGCGTGTAGATTTCAGCAATTTCGATGATGGCGACAGTCGCTGGCTGTTTACCATTTTTCTCAAACTGCGCGCGCAGCGTGACATCCGCAGTCAGACGCGCCGTGCCGTTCACACGCACCACGTTATTTGAACCGGGTACAAGAAACATCAGTGCTACACGGGAATCTCGCACGATATTGCGCAAGGAATCCAAGCGGTTGTTGCCACGCCAGTCCGGAAGGGCCAGCTTGTTGGGGGTAAGCTCAAGAACCACTGGGCCGTCATCGCCTCGTGGACTGCCATCAACGCCCTCGGGGCCAACTGTACTGAGAATGCACAGCCGCGAGGCCATGATCCATTTACGGTAAAGCGGCGTCAGGCTGTGTGCCACTTTCCGCAGCGCCGGCGCGCCGGGGGTGCCGTAAAGCCTTTCGAGCGTTTCGATATCCTCAATGAACTCCATCCCGAACAAACCCCACTTCTTTCATCAAAGCGTCAGACCGTGTTTCGATCACATTTTCCAATCGACCAAGGAACTCATTGCGGGCAACGCCCGGTTCAATCGGGTCGAGGAAATCGACAATTGCCAGCCCCGGCTTACGCATGACGCCTGTGCGCGGCCAAAATACCCCAGCGTTCGTAGCGACGGGAACACAGGGAAAGCCCAGACCTTCGTACAATACAGCCGTTCCAACCTTATAAGGTTTGTGCACCCCTGGTGCGACACGTGTACCCTGTGGGTAGATGACCAATTGGCCGGGTTCCGTGAATTCTTTGGCCACATCCTTGACCATCTTGGCAACTGCGGCACCCTTTTTGCCGCGATCGACCGGGATACAGCCCAGGCGGCGCGCATACATGCCGATGATTGGGGTCCACAAAAGCTCTTTTTTCATGATGAACTTACCGTGGGGAATGGCATCGAAAATCATGATGATGTCGAGGAAGGACTGATGCTTGGCACCGATTACCACTTCGTCCACCGGTACTGCTCCGCGCACCTCGGTGCGGATGCCGACCATCCAGCGGGCCAACCACATGGTGGACCGGGCATAAGTCTTACAAGCCTGCAATGCCCCGCGTTTTGTGAACAAAGCATAGGGGGCAAAGACGATGCCGAGGATCAGCATCCAAGCGTAAATCGTGATCATGAAGATCAAAGAGCGAACCCATTGAAACGCTGTTGCCATCACGAAAGTTCCTTCAATTTACGACTCGCGGCGGTCCACGTCGCCAGAAAGGCGACTGCTGCGCCCAGTAGTGGGATCACCGCAGGTAACAACCAACCCACACCCTGAAAACCAAGACCAGTCAAAAACCCGCCCTCATCCGAGGCCTCGGGCAGCAGGAGAACGCCGGTCATACCCAGCAACACCCCGACAACAGCCCCAAAGAAAGCCCGATAGGTAAAGCGGCGGACAAATGCGCGGGCGATAAAGCTGTCTCGGGCACCGACCAGACGCAGCACTTCTATAATCTGGGCGTTGGCGGCCAGCGAGGCATTGGCGGCCAGCGTGACCATTGCTGCAGTGGCTCCTCCGATCAACAGGATCGAGACCCACCCCAGCCGCCGCAGCGACATTGCAGCATCCACCAGCGGTTCGCGCCAACGGGTATGGTCGTCCAGCACGGCGCCCGGAACCTCGGCCCCAAGCCGCAGACGCAAACCAGCGGCATCCAGACCCGGCTCGCCCTCGATGATCTCGATGAGTTGCGGAATGGGCAACGTGTCCAGCGGCAGGTCAGGTCCAAACCAGGGTAGCAGCAGCGCGGCCTGCTCTTCGGTCGTCAATGCCCGTGCCGAAGCGACACCGGGCGTCTGGCTGAGAACGGTCAGCGCGGCCTCGGTCTGGGCCGCCAGTTGGTCGGCGGGGGCGTTGATGCGCAGCGTGGCCGCCCCCGCCAATTCGGTCGCCCAGCGATCCGCTAACCGGCCCGAGGCCAGAGACAAGGCCAACACAAACACCGCCAGAAATGCCATTGCACCTGACACGAACAGTGTCAGATGCGCGGTGTAGCCAGTGGGAGGCACGACGCGATCCGCACGCGCGTCCCGTTGCAGCAGATTCTGGATGATCTCTTTGTTCATAAATCCGCCCCTGCCAGTTGAACCTGACGTTGCGAAATGCGCAATACGCGCGCCTGCACGTGGCTTTTGGCGGCACGTATGAGGCTCAGGTCGTGGGTGGCGATCAGGACGGTTTTACCCATCCTATTCAGTTCGACCAGAAGCCGCAGAAGACGTTGCGACATTTCCCAATCGACATTGCCGGTGGGTTCATCCGCCAGTACCACGTCGGGCGACAAGATCACCGCGCGGGCCACTGCGGCGCGCTGACGCTCGCCCCCCGACAGTTCCGGCGGAAGTGCGTCCAATCGAGAGCCCAGGCCCACCCAGGAAAGCAATTCGCTTAGATCCTCCCGCTTTGCAGCCTCGGCCTGTCCGGATACCATCAGCGGCAGGGATACATTCTCGGCCACAGTCATATGATCCAAAAAGCGGCAATCCTGGTGCACGACCCCGATCCGGCGGCGCAGCAAGGCCATCTGATCCCGGTCCAGACCTGCAACATCTTCGCCGAATGCGCTGAGCCGCCCGGATGTGGGCAGCAGCGCACCATAACAGAGTTTGAGCAATGTGGTCTTTCCAGCGCCCGACGGGCCGGTCAGAAAATGAAACGATCCCGACTGCAACTGCAGGGAAACATCGCTCAATAACTCTCCACCGCCATAGGTGTAGCTGACATTTTCCAGCTCGATCACAAGGGCCCCCGTTTTAGTTGCCGCCCTTCTTGCCCGAGCGCGGTTGTTGTTTCAATGCCTGCACCGGGTCGAATTGGTGACATTTGTGCTACGAAACCGAAAACACCCTTTGCGGTCAGGTCTTAACCGAATATCATCTCTGAAAAAACTAATATCGGGCCAAAGCCCCGACCAGGAGGCAGCATGCGTCTTACATGTCCGAATTGCAGCGCCCAGTATGAGGTGCCTGATGAGGTCATTCCAGAAGAAGGCCGTGACGTTCAGTGCTCGAACTGCGAGAAAACCTGGTTTCAGGTCAAGCATGCGGATCAGCCGGTTGAAAAAGAACCTGCCCCAGTTGCTGAAGAACCCGCGGCCCCTAAACCTGCTGTTGAATCTGAGCCTGAACCTGTAGAAGAAGAACCAACCCCGGAAATGACGGCCGAGCCCGCCCCAGAACCCGAACCACAACCGACCAGCAGAAGTATCGATCCGGCGGTTGCCAACATTCTCAAGGAAGAAGCCGCCCGCGAGGCGGACCTGCGCGCAAAAGAAGGCGGCAGCCTTGAAATCCAACCCGATCTGGCACTGGACGCCCCGCCCGCTCCTGAACCCGAACGATCGGTCGAATACGTGCCGCCCTCGCAGCGCCCAGCGAAAATACGACAACGGGGCGCCTTGCCTGATGTTGATGCGATCAATTCAAGCCTCCGCAGCGATAAAGCTGCCACGAAACCCAAAGTCGAGGAGCGCGCGCCGCGCAAATCCGGTGGCGGGTTCATGCGTGGTTTTGCGTTGATCCTGATTGTGGGCGTCATATTGCTACTGGTTTACGGAAACGCGCAAAGAATCAGCGACGCAGTCCCACAAATCGAACCTATCCTGTCTACTTATGTCTCGTTGGTTGATCAGGCGCGAATCTGGCTTGAAACGCAGACCTCGGGCGCGGCACAAAATTAACCCTGCCTCGTACCTGACTAGAACCGCTCCAGCAGACGTTTAAGGTATTCCAGTTCAATCTGGGGGCGGTCCGTCTCGCCGGTGCGGCGGCGGATTTCGTCCAGCAATTCGCGTGCACGCCGATAGACATCCTCACCCTGAAGCAGGTTGTCATCGGTCGAGATTGATCCGTTCGCGCCTGGGCTACGACCCAGCGGATCGCGGTTTGTTGCCTGCATATCGCCTTGTTGCGAACCCTGGCCCGGCTGGTTTTGCTGGTTCTGGGCCAAAGCCTCACCCAGTGACCGCATACCTTCGCGCAGGGCTTCCATCGCTTCAGACTGGCGGTCGATGGCTTCGGCCAGATCATCGCTGCGCAGCGCATCTTCGGCCTCATCCATCGCACGTCCTGCTCGGCCCAACGCATCCCGCGCCGCGTCACCCTCGGGCGTGCCAGCACCCGGCAGGTTCTGTTGCTGGCGACCCAGCTCATCCCGTAACGCCTGTTGACGATCGGCCAGCGAGTCCTGGCCCGGTTGGCCACCACCATCTGTCTGATCCGAGCCCTGCCCCTGTCCGCCTTGTCCTTCGTGGCTCTGGCCTCGACCCAAGCCACCATTGCGGCCTTCATTGCCTTGGCTTTCACCGGCCTGCGCGCCGGGATTGAACTGTTCTTGCAGATCGCGGAACGCCTGATCGCTCAGACCCTGCTGTTCGCGTAGGGTTTCAGCCAATCCTTCCATTGCCTGCTGACCCTCGGATTGCTGACCTTGACCCTGTCCTTGCGTGATGCGCATGTTTTCCATCATCTGCTGGAACTCTTCCAGCGCCTGCTGCGCCTCGGCCATACGGCCCTGTTCCATCAGCTCTTGAATGCGGTCCATCATCCGCTGCAAATCATCCTGCGTCATCTGCAGGGTTTCGCCGTTCTGCCCCTGCTGATTTTCGTCGAACTCACCATTTTCCTGCGCCAAACGCTGAAGTTGGCGCATGTAATCCTGCGTCGCTTCACGCAGCTCTTGCATCAAATCGGCGATTTCCTCATCGGTGGCACCGTTCTTCATCGCCTCGGTCAGACGTTCCTGCGCCCGACGCATGCGTTCCAAAGCGTCTGCCAAGGTGCCTTCTTCGATCAAAACCGCCAAATCCCAAAGCGCCTGCGCGATTTCTTCTTGCTGCTCTGATGTCAGCCCATAATCGTTGAACGTCTCCAGCCGCCGCAGGGTCACACGCAAGCGCAGATACGCAGTATCGGACCGGAAAACATCTTCGGGCAAGTGCGAGACCGCCCGCAAAATCTGCGCCACCCGCGACGCGTTATCTCGCGCCCAAAGCAAGTCGCGTCGCTGTTCGATCACTGCGGCCGCCAACGGATCAAAGAACCGACGTGCAGGTAACTGACTCATGTAGGGATCGGATTGGCTTTCCTGATCAGCGGCATCTCGCACCATCAAAGTAATTTTCACAGGCAGATGCGCCCAAGGGTGCTCCGAGAAATCCTCGATCAGGTCTTCGGTGAAATCGGCCCGATCACCAATAATCGGCATCGGCAACTCGACCTCGATCACATCGCGCGGTTCGGGGTCGGTTATCAGACCATAACGACGGTCAACTGCGGGCAAATCCAGTTCGATCAGGGCTGACCCGGACACAACACCATAATCGTCAGTGGCCGCGAAAGGCAGCTTCATCTGCCCACCTGCCTCGGATTCGGCGTCTTCAGTCACGGCAACCTGCGGAGCGGTGTCCGCAATGACCTGCAGCGCCCAGTCGCGCCCAGACGGTCCGTCAATCGTCAACGTCCCCGAACGTTCGGCGACAAATTCCTGTTCCGGCTCAGTCCTGTCCTCAGCGCCCAGAGGCGATGTCGTCTCGGTCAGGCTATGGGCACCAACCTCGCCATAGAACCGCAAGGTCACGCGACTACCTTGTGGCACTGACAGCATCGGGTCAGACTGATCCGCCAGATACAGCGTGGGCAACCCGGTATAGCGCGGCGGTTCTACCCAGCCCTCCCAACTTGGCCCCTGCCCGGCAACAGCAGCGCCCGGAGCCATCTCGGTCACCGAGCCAATGCGCCAGACGGAACCGAACAACACGGCAATCACCAGCGCCAACAATGCTGAATAGCGCAGGGCATACGGATCGCGATCCGCCAACCTCAGATCAGGTTTGACCGGTTCCGCTTGCGCCGTTCGCTGCGCCATTCGGGTCTGGTGCGCATGCCACAGCGCCACCGAATCCGCGTCCATCGCGCCAATAGCCTGTTCGTCCAACAACGCCTGAATCGGACGTCCCGGCAAAGATTCGTCCAGCCGCACCAGCGCCTCGGCCCGGCTGGGAAAATGGAACCGCCGGATGCCCCAAACCAATGCGACCAGCAGGCCAAGACCTGCCACAGCACCCACAGCCCAGACCACTTCAACCCGAACGTGATCCTGCAATCCCAGCATCAAAGCAGCCAGAATCGCCATGGAAATCGAAAAGAACGGCCAGAGTGCGCGCAATTCTCGCTCGGCCAGCATCCCTGCATATGTCAGCCACAGGGACAGTCTCGGGATCGGCAGGTTCGGTCTTGCGGTCAAGGCGGGCCTCCTAAACAGGCCCGGACGGTCATCGCGTCAGAGCCACTCGGGTATGGTATCGCGGTTTATGATTTCGTCAAAGCTTGGACGTTCACGAATGACTGCAAATTGATCCCCATGCACCAGAACCTCGGGAATCAGCGGTCGGGTGTTATATTCACTGGCCATCACAGCGCCATAGGCCCCGGCACTGCGGAAAGCGACCAGATCGCCCGCCTGCAAAGGCGGCATATTGCGCTGCTTGGCAAACGTATCGCCGGTCTCACAAACCGGGCCGACGATGTCATAGGGTTGTTGTTCCACACCCGCCTCAGGTTCCTGAACCGAGACAATGTCATGATGCGCCTCATACATGGCCGGGCGGATCAGGTCATTCATAGCGCCATCAATAATCAGGAAATCACGGCCTTCACCGGATTTCACATAAATCACTTTGCTGATCATCAGCCCAGCATTACCAGCGATCAACCGGCCGGGTTCAATCTCGATCTCACAATTCAAATGGCCCAGTGTCTTCTTGATCAGCGCGCCATATTCCATCGGCAGCGGCGGCGCATCATTGGCGCGGGTGTAAGGAATGCCCAAACCGCCCCCCAGATCGAGCCGCCGGATATTGTGACCCTCGGCGCGCAATTGCTCGGTCAGTTCAGCGACCTTGGTATAGGCCAGCTCAAATGGCTCAAGCTCGGTCAGTTGCGAACCGATATGGACATCGATGCCGATCACCTCCAGCCCCGGCAGGGTGGCGGCGTGGGCATAGACCTCTGAGGCGCGGGCGATCGGGATGCCAAACTTGTTTTCCGACTTACCTGTGGCGATCTTGGCGTGGGTTTTGGCGTCCACGTCCGGGTTCACCCGCACGGTAATCGGTGCGACCACGCCCAGCTCCAACGCAACCGCGTTGATCACTTCCATCTCGGGTTCGGATTCCACGTTGAACTGGCGAATGCCGCCGGTCAGTGCGGTGCGAATTTCATCGGCCGTTTTGCCGACGCCCGAGAATACGATCTTGTCGCCCGGAACGCCTGCTGCCTTGGCGCGCAGATATTCCCCGCCCGAGACCACATCCATTCCCGCACCCGCCTGGGCCAGCGTCTTCAGAATCGCCTGATTGCTGGCCGCCTTCATTGCGTAACAGACAAGATGGTCGGTGCCCTCCAACGCGTCATCGAACAGCTGGAAATGCCGCAGCAAAGTTGCCGTCGAATAGACATAAAAAGGTGTCCCAACCGCTGCAGCGATTTCAGAGATAGGGACATCCTCGGCGTGAAGCGCGCCGTCGCGATAGAGAAAGTGATCCATAACTGCGCGCTTAGACCAAAATGCCCCCGCGGATCAATGGATTCTACGCCTATCGGGGCATTCCTTTAATTGACCGTCGACACGCCAACCCGGCCATAGCCTGAGATCGAGATGCCCGACCCGCTGGATTCAGGCGCGGGTTCGGGGCGAGAGCTGGACGATGGGTCGCAGGCTGCCAGAGTGGCAAGGCACAGAATTAGGCCGGCGGTTTTCATTGTGTCATCTTTTCCGGTGATTTTGGCGCAGGGCCGATCATGCATAGCAAGTGGGTAACGCTCGGTGAAATTGCAATTAAATCGGCGCTTAAATGCCAAGATAAACGCCCAGTCCGCCACGCCGCAGGCCGACACCACCACCGACATAGGTGCCGCTACTGCCGACTCCGACATTGGCGCTCATCGAGGGTTGGACAGGCTCGCCATCCGCGCCGCATCCGGCCAGGGCGAACCCGACCGAAATCAGAAACACCAAACGCAGTATCCGCATCACACCAGCGCCTTCCACCGCTTGATCTGGGCACGCACCTGATCCGGCGCCGTACCACCATAGGACTGACGCGAGTTTACCGAATTTTCGACGGTAAGGACAGAATAGACATCATTCGTGATATCGGCATGGACGGATTGCATGTCTTCGAGGGTCAGGTCAGGCAGGTCGCAGCCCTTGCCCTCGGCCATTGCCACCAAGGACCCGGTAACATGGTGCGCGTCGCGGAATGGCAGGCCCAGCACCCGCACCAGCCAGTCGGCCAGATCGGTCGCGGTCGAGAAACCGGACCCTGCCGCTGCGGCCAGGCTTTCGCGGTTCGCGGTCATGTCCTTGACCATGCCCTCCATCGCCGCCAGCGCCAGCATCCAGTTGTCGGCGGCGTCAAAAACCTGCTCTTTGTCTTCCTGCATGTCCTTGGAATAGGCCAGTGGCAGGCCCTTCATCACCATCATCAGCGCGGTATTTGCACCATATATCCGCCCCACTTTGGCGCGGATTAGTTCTGCTGCATCGGGGTTCTTTTTCTGCGGCATGATCGACGATCCGGTCGAGAACCGATCCGACAGGGTGACAAAACGGAACTGGGCCGAGGACCAGATCACAAGTTCCTCTGCAAAGCGCGACAGGTGCACGGCACAGATCGAGGCGGTCGACAGGAATTCAAGCGCGAAATCGCGGTCGCTAACGGCATCCAAAGAGTTTGCTGCAGGGCGGTCAAAGCCCAACGCTTCGGCAGTCATTTGGCGGTCGATGGGGAACGATGTTCCGGCCAGCGCGGCAGCACCCAAGGGGGATTCGTTCATCCGGGCGCGGGCGTCACGGACGCGGGACAGGTCGCGGCCAAACATCTCCACATAGGCCATCATGTGGTGACCCCATGTCACCGGCTGCGCGGTTTGCAGGTGGGTGAAGCCCGGCATGACCCAATCGGCGCCGGCCTCAGCCTGCGCCAAAAGCGCACGGATCAGGGCCAAAAGGCCGGTTTCCGCCGCGTCCAGCTGATCACGGACCCACAATTTAAAGTCCGTCGCCACCTGGTCATTTCGCGACCGGCCCGTGTGCAAACGTCCTGCGGGCTCACCAATCACCTCTTTCAGCCGCGCCTCAACATTCATGTGAATGTCTTCCAGCGCGGTCGAGAACCGAAATTCTCCGTTCTGAATTTCTGACAAAACGGTGAGCAGCCCTTCCCGAATGGCTTCGGCGTCACTATCAGTTATAACGCCTGTGGCGGCCAACATGGCGGCATGGGCACGCGAGCCTGCGATGTCCTGGGCTGCCATCCGCTGATCGAACCCGATCGAGGCATTGATCGCCTCCATGATCGCGTCTGGACCGGCGGCAAAGCGGCCGCCCCACATCTGGTTCGAGGATTGATCGGTCATGTAAGAAAACCCGGAGTTGATATGCGCCTATTTCGTCTGATCCCCCTTTATATGGCCCTTGCGCTGGGTGCAAATGCGGCTTTGGCCACGGATGCGGAAACTCTGGGTCCATTGCGGGACGGCACCCTGAAGCGCTTGATTCTGCATTCTGAACCGAAACCCGCCAAGGAAATCGAGTTCCAGTTGGAAGATGATGGCGGCATTGGCACGCTTGAGGACTATGCCGGGAAATATGTTCTGGTGAATTTCTGGGCAACCTGGTGCGCGCCCTGCCGCAAAGAAATGCCTCAGATCGCCGAGCTGCAGGAAGAATTCGGCGGTGACAAGTTTCAGGTTCTGACCCTTGCCACCGGGCGCAACTCACCGGCCGGGATCAAGAAGTTCTTCGAAGAAAACGGCATCACCAACCTACCACGCCATCAGGACCCCAAATCAGCCGCCGCGCGTGAATTCGGCGTCGTGGCGTTGCCAATCACCGTCATCCTGAACCCGCAAGGTCAAGAGATCGCGCGGCTGATTGGCGATGCGGAATGGAATTCAGACAGCGCCAAGGCGATTATCGCGACACTGGTCGGTGCTGAAAGCTAAGTACAACACATAAGAAATTCACGAATCATGCTATTCTCTCAGCTTTAATCGTTGGGAGAATAGTTATGAAATAAATTGTCACCCTGGCCGCGGCGGTCAGTGTTCTATGCATTGCGGCGCCTACAGCAGATGCAAAAGACATCAAAAAGAAACAGCAATTCATGGATGCTGTCGTTGGCAAGAAACTCGTGAGCGGCGGATCTTGGCCTATCGTTACTGCTGATGGCACGATACAGGGGGAAATCGCCAAAAATGGCAAAATCAAAGATGCTTGGGTCTGGAACAAAAGATATTTTTGCCGGAATGTCTTTGTTGGGACAAAGCAGCTTCCTGAGGACGGCCAGAAAGTCACAATCGACGGTGAACAGGTAACTTTCACACGTGATAAGGGAAAAGGTGAGGCCGTGCCTATGACCATTTCCAACTAGGTAGAAAACACTGCATTTTTTTGTGCTAGAATGAAACCGGTCCCTTTGGACCGGTTTTTCTGTTGGTTACCAGTGAAAGGAGGCGACAATGAAACCAGTGGTTCTGTTGATCGGTCGCTTGCCGAATGTCATCGGCGACGTGGCGCGGCGCTTGGATCACATGCCAATCCAATGGCTGGGCGCGCATGATCAGGACGAGGTCCGGCGGCAACTGGATGCCGAACCTCGGATCGTCTGCGCCATCATAGGCGCGGGCCTGGATGACAAGATACGCGGAGAGATGGTGGGCATAATCGCGGCACGCAGGCCGGACATCTGCATTCACCTCAAAGACAGGGCATCAGGCCCTGACGGGCTGGTGCCCTTTGTCGAACGTGTGGTGCAGCACCAAATCTTGGATACGCTCGAAGCAAGCTGACGCGACGCTACCTTTGACAGCGTCATGACCGCTCTGCACTCTGCCGAGCGGGAGGAAAGAATGCCGCTTGAAATACTTCTGGTTTTGGTGGTCGGAGGCATCATCGGCATCACCGTGCTGCTGCATCTGTCAGGGCAGTCGCGCGTACGGGAACTGACCCCCCAAACTGCGCGCACGGAATGGCTGCGCCATGCGCCTGACGACATGATAATCGACATTACAATCTCACATGACAAACGGTCCGCCCTGATCAGGTCCGAGACCGGCAACGGGCTGCTGTGGTCCTTTGGTGCCGACACGGTGGCGCGTCACCTGCTGGATTTCAACTGGATCAAGCACCCAGAGGGGTTCGAGGTTCAGTTCCACGACTTCGGCACACCCAAAACCCTCATCCGACTAGACGATTTCGAACGCCCGCACTGGCACAACCTGATGGATCCCGCATGACCGATCAAGTGAGCTTTCCCGACGCCGTGCAATGGGCGGTTCCCTTCTTCATTACCGCCATTCTGGCCGAGTTCCTGTGGATTGCCTTCAAAGGCAAAGGTGGGCGGTACGAGACGCGGGATGCAGTGACCTCTTTGGTGATGGGTGCCGGAAACATCGCCTCAGGCTTGTTGCTTGGGTTTATCGCCTATGGGTTCTTTATGTGGCTGTGGCAGATCACTCCGCTGAACCTTGGCACCTCGATCCCTGTGATTGTCCTGTGTTTTGTGCTGGATGACCTGCGCTACTACTGGGTGCACCGGTTCGGACATCGCATCCGCTGGGTCTGGGCCAGCCATGTGAATCACCACAGTTCTCAGCACTACAACCTGACCACCGCCTTGCGGCAAACCTGGACCTATACATTCACCTTCATGATGGTAGTCCGCGCTCCCCTGATCCTGATGGGCTTTCATCCGGCGATGGTACTGTTCTGCGGCGGGTTGAACCTGATCTACCAGTTCTGGATTCATACTGAGGCGATCGGCAAAATGCCCCGTTGGTTCGAGGCAGTGATGAACACCCCCAGCCACCACCGCGCCCATCACGGCCGTAACGCGCGTTATCTGGATTGCAACTATGCGGGCGTTTTCATCATCTGGGACAAGATGTTCGGCACTTTTGTACCTGAGCAAGAGAATGACCGCGTCGATTACGGGTTGGTACACAATATCGGCACGTTCAACCCGCTGCGCGTAGCCTTCCACGAATGGGTCGGCATCTGGCGCGACGCAACGCAGCCGGGACTGACCCTGCGCGAACGTCTGGCTTATTGCTTTGCACCGCCGGGCTACAGTCATGACGGCAGCCGTGAAAACTCAGCACAGATCAAAGCGCGGCATTTGGCACGCCACCCCGAGGACAGTGGAACGCCCGGTTTTGAGCAATTCGAGGCCGGAACGCCCAAATCACAAGCGAAACAGGCATAAATTTACCGGTCTGCCCTCGGTCACCTTGAAAGCGGGATATCACATTCCATATGCAACGGATGTGATCCATATCGAGTAACCGGAGGCCGACATGACTCGCTTGACGACAGCTTCAACTACGTTTGGCCTGTTGGGTCTTGTTCTGGCCATGTTGACAGTGCTGGCCGGAGGATCATCGGCAATCGTAGTATTGGGTTTCATCATGCTGGTACTGGGCTTTGCGGGCGCAGTTGTCGGTGGCGTCGCCGCATTGGGTCGTATCTGGGAAACTTCGCGCTGAATCGCGTATACTTTGCACCTAATTAACCGCAGATTCATGAATTTGCCCTGAAATTTGACCCTGACAGGCGACGTGAAGGGATGGATCAGGACATGCGGGACGTAAAACAGGCGGACGTGCCCGAGGGTACCGATAGCCCGCTGGGCGCAGCTATCGCATCCCGAGATGCCTCCACGGTTCAGATGGCGACCGAAGCCGTGAAACACAAGCAATGCAAACTGGCCTTTCAGCCCGTCATGCAAGCCCAACCGCCGTTTGGCGTGGCGTTCTATGAAGGGTTCATTCGGGTTCTGGACGAAACCGGGCGGGTAATACCCGCACGGGATTTCATGCCCCAGCTCGAAAATACACCTATTGGCCGCGATCTTGATTGTGTCGCGCTTGAGATGGGGCTTAGGACGCTTGCTAGAAATCCGGAAATCCGGCTATCCATCAACATGTCCGCCCGTTCGATCGGATATGCCCGGTATTCACGGGTGCTGGAGCGGTTTCTTAAGAAAGATGCCAACCTGGGCGAACGCCTGATCCTTGAGATATCTGAAAGCTCGGCCATGACTGTACCCGAGCTTGTCGTCGATTTCATGGACCGGCTACAACCGCGCGGTATCGCTTTTGCGCTGGACGATTTCGGTGCCAGCAATTTCAGTTTCCGCCATTTTCGAGAGTTTTTGTTCGACGCCGCCAAAGTCGATGGTCAGTTCGTGCGCGGCATCAGCACCAACCCCGACAATCAAGCGCTGGTCCGGGCACTGATCGCCGTGGCGCGGGAGTTTGAAATTCTCGTGACCGCCGAATCGGTCGAAACCAGGGAAGATGCCGAATTTCTTGTGGCCAATGGTGTGGACTGTTTGCAGGGGTTTCTGTTCGGCGCTCCAACAGTCTCGGCCCCCTGGACAAGAGAAAACACCAAAAAAACAGGCAGCTAAGCGCAAAATTTCCGCCTCCTCTCCTCCTGAGACAAGCTGACCGTTGCTGCAATTGCAGCATTACGCTATGCCATGAGCAGCTGGAGCGGGGAATAGGGGGCGCTCTCGTTCACAGAGGCATTGACTCTGCGTTCTGCGCCGCTACCGCTCCTACAGGACCTTGATGGTAAAGGATTGTCTAAATGACCAACGTAGTAATCGCATCCGCAGCTCGAACCGGTGTCGGCAGTTTTGGCGGCTCGTTTGCAAACACACCCGCACATGATCTGGGTGCCGCCGTTCTAGAAGCCGTCGTGGAGCGCGCCGGTGTCGAAAAAGGTGAGGTCAGCGAAACCATCATGGGTCAGGTCCTGACCGCCGCTCAGGGCCAGAACCCGGCGCGTCAGGCGCATATCAATGCCGGTCTGCCGCAAGAAAGCGCGGCCTGGGGCATCAACCAGGTCTGCGGCTCGGGCCTGCGTGCCGTGGCACTGGGTGCTCAGCACATCCAGCTGGGCGATGCCGAGATCGTTGCCGCTGGTGGTCAGGAAAACATGACACTTTCGCCCCATGCTGCCGCCCTGCGCGCTGGTCACAAGATGGGTGACATGAAATACATCGACACGATGATCCGCGACGGTCTGTGGGATGCGTTCAACGGCTACCACATGGGTCAGACCGCTGAGAACGTCGCCGAGAAATGGCAGATCAGCCGTGAAACGCAGGACGCATTCGCGGTCGCATCGCAGAACAAGGCCGAAGCAGCCCAAAAAGCTGGCAAATTCGCCGACGAGATCGTGCCTTTCACCATCAAAACCCGCAAGGGCGACATCGTGATGGATAAGGATGAATACATCCGTCACGGCGCAACAATGGATGCAATGGCTAAACTGCGCCCGGCCTTCACCAAGGACGGCTCGGTCACGGCCGCCAACGCTTCGGGCCTGAACGACGGTGCTGCTGCGACCTTGCTAATGTCGGCCGAAAACGCCGAAAAGCGCGGGATTGAGCCTCTGGCCCGTATCGCATCTTATGCGACCGCCGGTCTGGACCCGTCGATCATGGGCGTCGGCCCGATCTACGCCTCGCGCAAGGCGCTGGAAAAGGCAGGTTGGTCGGTTGACGATCTGGATCTGGTCGAAGCCAACGAAGCCTTTGCCGCGCAAGCCTGCGCTGTGAACAAAGACATGGGTTGGGACCCTTCGATCGTGAACGTGAACGGTGGCGCGATTGCCATCGGCCACCCGATCGGCGCCTCCGGCTGCCGCGTCCTGAACACGCTGCTGTTCGAAATGAAACGCCGCGACGCGAAGAAGGGTCTGGCGACTCTCTGCATCGGCGGCGGCATGGGTGTTGCCCTCTGCGTGGAGCGCGACTAAGCGCTTTGCCTGCTAAACATAAAGGGCGTCCGTTGGGCGCCCTTTTTTGTTACACACGGGCATCACCCATTAGATGCGACAATATCGCCGATCAGAAAGACAAATACGACGACGAAACGATATTGCGCAGCAATCTCTCTCAGAGTAACAGAATTACCAAGCAGATTTAATTGGAGGACTCCTCAATGGCACGTACAGCACTCGTCACCGGCGGCTCCCGCGGCATCGGCGCATCAATTTCCAAGGCGCTCAAGGCCGAAGGTTACAACGTTGCAGCCACTTATGCTGGGAACGATGAAGCGGCGGCAAAATTCACCGAGGAAACCGGTATCGCCACCTACAAATGGAACGTGGCGGATTATGACGAATCCAAAGCAGGCATCGAAAAAGTCGAAGCCGAAGTTGGCCCCATCGACATTGTAGTCGCGAATGCAGGTATCACGCGCGATGCACCGTTCCACAAGATGACTCCGGAACAGTGGCATCAGGTGATCGACACAAACCTGACCGGCGTCTTCAACACCGTGCACCCTGTCTGGGCTGGCATGCGCGAGCGCAAGTTTGGCCGTGTGATCGTCATCAGCTCGATCAACGGTCAGAAAGGTCAGTTCGCGCAGGTGAACTATGCCGCGACGAAAGCGGGCGACCTGGGCATCGTAAAATCCCTGGCGCAGGAAGGCGCGCGCGCGGGTATAACCGCTAACGCGATCTGCCCCGGCTATATCGCAACTGAGATGGTGATGGCCGTTCCTGAGAAGGTCCGTGACTCGATCATCAGCCAGATTCCGGCTGGCCGCCTGGGTGAGCCAGAAGAAATCGCACGCTGCGTCGCGTTCCTGGCGTCTGATGATTCTCAGTTCATCAACGGTTCGACAATTTCGGCCAACGGCGCACAGTTCTTCGTCTGATCCGAAAACCGAAATGAATACGGGCCGGTCCTATTGGACCGGCCCTTTTTTATCCCGTAAGAACGCGCGCGCTGCGTTCAGCGGGAACCAAATAACCAGTAGAAGGCCTGTGCGATCGCCTTGCTACGCTCGGCATGCGCCCGCTGAAAGGCAAGGGCGGCCGCCGGATTTGTCGTCGCCTCGATCATGGCAACACTCCTTTCACATCAGCTTTGTTTGACTTTAATCCAACATGCACCCTATGAATTAATTCGACAAACGAGCTTTGTCGGAACTTCAGTTAAGTATATCTTGTGCATCAATGAGCGATTATCTTCCCCCTCTGACTGCGTTGCGCGCTTTTGATGCCGCCGCACGGCATATGTCCTTCGCTAAGGCGGCTGAGGAACTGCACGTCACCCCGGCGGCGCTGTCCTTTCAGATCAAATCGCTGGAGGAACATCTGGGTCGGCCCCTGTTTCGCCGCCTCAACAGGGCGGTGGAACTGACCGAGGCAGGGCGAATGCTGGCCCCTGGCGCAGCCGATGGGTTTGCTACGTTACACACGGCCTGGAGAGCGGTTCGAAAACTTCAGGACAGCACGAACCTGACAGTAACTGCCGGCCCCGCCCTGACCGCGAAATGGCTGGCCCCGCGCCTGTACGAGTTTGCGCGGTCACACCCCGAGATTGATCTGCGTTTCTCGGCCACGCTGCGAAAAATGGATTTGGAGCGAGACGACGTAGACGTCGCGATTCGTTTTGGCGAAGGTGAGGATGAAGGTCTGTATTCAGTACCGGTGCGCAAGGAATGGCTAACTCCGGTCATGATCCCGGAAATGGCCGCTCAATTCCCAACACCTGAAAGCCTGAAAGAAGCCCCACTGATCCACGATGACTCCATCAGCTTTCTGAAACCACCCTGCGACTGGCCGATGTGGTTTCGCGCAGTTGGAATCGACTTCACGCCCACTCACGGCGCGCATTTTTCCAATGCGGATCATGCCATTGATGCAGCAGTGGCCGGTGTCGGGGTTGTTCTGGGCCGCCGCCCCATGATCCTTAAGGACATCTCAGAAGGGCGGTTGGTTGCGCCTTTCAAAACCGCAATCGAAACCCGTGCCCGTTTCCGTTTTGTATGCCTGAAAGGGGCCGAGGAACGCCCTCAGGTCGCCGCCTTTCGCGATTGGTTTTTGGCCGAAATCGAAAAAACCGCACATATCTCCGACGAGTTCGAGATCATCCCCGTCGAAGAGGTCGCTCTGAAATGACCAGAACGCGCGCGACTGCTGTCGGGTTTATCGCCGTCCTCTTATGGTCCCTGCTGGCATTGTTTACGGTCGGATCTACGCCCACCCCACCATTGTTGTTGAATACGATCTGTTTTTCGATCGGGGGTGCTCTGGGCCTGATCTGGACATGGGCAAGCGGCGGGCTGGGCCAATTGCGCGCTGTACGCTGGACCACCTACGCTTTCGGTACAGTCGGATTGTTTGGCTATCACGCACTTTATTTTTCGGCGCTGCGCATGGCACCGGCTGCCGAAGCTGGGTTAATCGCCTATCTCTGGCCGCTGCTGATCGTATTGTTCTCAGGATTGTTACCCGGAGAGCACTTGCGAATTGGGCATCTGTTCGGCGCTTGCCTGGGCTTTGCCGGGGCCGCTGTGATCATCGCAGGTGGTGGCACCGGGTTTCAAGCCGCCCATCTACCGGGATATGGGTTGGCGCTGCTCTGCGCACTTACATGGTCAGGCTATTCGGTCCTGTCACGACGGCTGGGCAAAACACCGACAAGTTCGGTTGCCGTATTCTGTATCGCCACTGCCATCGCCTCGGGCATGCTGCATCTAATGCTTGAGGACACAGTCTTTCCTGACAGCGCCTTCGGCTGGGCCTCAGTGGCTGCACTCGGGCTGGGGCCCGTGGGGCTGGCGTTCTACGTCTGGGATATCGGGGTCAAGCAGGGTGACATTCAGATTCTGGGCACGGCATCCTATGCAGCACCCTTGCTGTCTACCTTGGCTTTGGTTGTGGCCGGGATCGCCGCCCCGACTTGGGGTCTGGCGATCGCGGCTGTTTTAATCACTGGCGGCGCGGCCATTGCCGCGCGGGCCAGTATGCGTCGCTAGTTGGACAGGCGCTCGATCTCTTCTTTCAGCTTGAGCTTCTGCTTTTTGAGTTGAGCTATATGGAGATCGTCGATGCCAGGCGAGCGTTGGGCTTGTTCAACTTCAAGACCGAGGTTTTCGTGCTTTTTCTTCAGTTCGGTCAGGTGTGCGCTCACGCTCATGGCGATACTCCTTTGTTGGTGTCTGAGTTTCACGTAAGAAGTTGATCACATCGTTTCCACCCTGTCACGCTGCATACGCACAGAATCTGCAATAAATCCGACAAATTCGGCTGGTTAATGCCTATTGCCCGGAAAACACGGGCAGCGCGGCCCCATTCCGCAGCACATCCGAAACCTGAGTCGTATAACTGTCACCGTCTTTCTCATGCCGTTCACCCGCATGCAAAATCAGCGGTGCGTGCATTCGAAACGCGGCCTTTCCACCCTTTCTGGCACGCAGAATCACCAATTCCGCAGTGCGATCAAGACGCGCTGCCAGCGGCAGCACTTCGACCGAACCCAAACGTCCGGCACAACCTGCCAGCATATCAGGCAAACGATCTGCCTTTTGAACCATGTGCAGATACCCTCGGGGCGCGAGGCGTTTGGCTGCCGTATCGAACCAGATATCAAGCGGTGTCCCTTCTCCCAATGCGATACTACGCCCCTGATCGTTGGCAGAACTATGCGCCCCAGCGCGGTAATAGGGCGGATTGGCGATGACATGGTCGAATTGGCGCTGTTTCAGCTCTGCCGGAAGGGCACTGAGGTCAGCCTCGACCACCTCAAGCGAGGCGTCGTTTTCGATCGCGTTCCGGCGGGCCAGATCGGCATAGGCAGGCTGCAGTTCAACGCCCACACCGTGCGCCCCCGGAACGCGCGCAAGAAGGCACAGGATTGCCGCCCCTGCCCCGCAACCCAGTTCCAGCACAGTATGACCACGTGTCGCCGGGACAGCCGCCGCAAGCAATACCGGATCCACCCCTGCACGATAACCCGAACGCGGCTGCCAAAGGCGCACACGCCCGCTCAGAAAATCATTGCAGGTCAGATCGCTATCGGAAAACAGGCTCATCGGCCCAGCGGGATATCATTGTCGCGCATTACCCGTTCAGCACGGATCAAATCATCCGCGCGCACCATCAGACGGCGCGGGAAAATTCCGATGCCCCCCTCGAGGATGCTCATATTTACGTCCATCTGAAAGCAGTCTATATCCTCACCCTCAAGAAGGGCTGAAGCAAAGGCCAGGATCGTTGGATCGGTGCTACGCAAAAGTTCTTTCATGGGGATGGATGTAAAGGCAAGGTACGCGGAAAGTCGAGCCTTGTATCAGGAGTGTGATGGATACCGACACGATCACGAAACCGCATGAGCGGCTGGCAGAACTTCTGGCCGACGAAATGGACGCGGTCAATGAGCTGATCCGTACGCGCATGGCTTCTGAGCACGCGCCACGTATTCCCGAGGTCACTGCACATCTGGTTGAAGCGGGCGGCAAACGCTTGCGACCGATGCTGACATTGGCTGCGGCGCGGTTGATGGGATACTCGGGCGACCATCACATCCGTTTGGCGGCAACTGTCGAATTCATTCACACCGCGACCCTATTGCATGACGATGTGGTGGACGAAAGCGGCCAGCGGCGTGGCCGGCCCACGGCCAACCTGTTGTGGGACAACAAATCCAGCGTTCTGGTAGGCGATTACCTGTTTTCCCGCAGCTTCCAATTGATGGTTGAAACCGGATCGTTACGTGTTCTGGACATTCTGGCCAACGCCTCAGCCACCATTGCCGAAGGCGAAGTGCTGCAGATGACTGCCGCCACAGACCTTCGCACTGACGAAGCGATTTACCTGCAGGTCGTGCGCGGTAAAACCGCTGCTCTGTTTTCAGCTGCAACCGAAGTTGGTGGGGTGATCGCCGGGGCGTCCGAAGAACAGGTCAAAGCGCTGTTCGATTACGGCGACGCTTTGGGGATAGCATTCCAGATTGCCGATGACCTGCTGGATTATCAGGGCGACAGCAAAGCAACCGGCAAGAATGTCGGCGATGATTTCCGCGAGCGGAAGCTGACTCTGCCGGTGATCAAGGCCGTGGCACAAGCAACCCCGGAAGAGCATGCCTTTTGGGAGCGCACGATTGGCCGGGGCCGTCAGGAAGAGGGTGATTTGGACCTGGCGCTAAACTTGATGAACAAGTATGGCACGCTTGAGGCGACACGGTCTGACGCCCTCGGCTGGGCTGCCAAGGCCAAAGATGCTCTGAATGCCCTACCCGATCACGAAATCCGCACCTTGCTGCGTGATCTGGCCGATTACGTGGTCTCGCGTCTCAATTAAGCCGCGTCGCGCGGCACCACCAACCGGGATGAGCTGCGCCGATCTCATAAGCCGCAAAATGCGCATCTTTCATTGTGGGATAGAGCGCAAAACAGGTTGAGCCAGAGCCCGACATGCGGGTCAAAAGGGAATGCTTGGTTTCGGCAAGATCGCCAAGCACTCGCTCTACTTCAGGGGCCAGCCGTGTCGTTGGCGGTTCCAGGTCGTTTCGTTGGCTCTGCAACCAAGTGGCACAATCTTCAACTGTTTGAAATTCAGGAACAACCTCGGGCATGGGAGGGTTTTCCCGACTGCCCAGAGATGAAAACACTGCCCCCGTCGGCACTTCCACGCCCGGATTGACCAGCAGGGCCGGCAGTTGCGGAAGTTCGACCGACGTTAGCTGCTCACCAATGCCGCGCATCCGGGTCGAACCCGCTTGCATGCATACCGGCACATCCGCGCCCAAAGACAGTGCTGTATCCAGTGGGACCAAATCATCCTGACCCACCGCCACTCGCAAGGTCGCGGCCGCGTCGGACGATCCGCCGCCAATACCGCCGCCATGGGGCAGGACTTTGTTCAGATCAATATGTCCGGTCCAGCCCGCAGCCTCGGCCGCTTTCCAAACCAGATTGTGGCTGTCTGTAGGAACACCTGCTGCATGTTCACCGGTGACAGAGATCGACAAAGCGGGCCCGGGTGAAAACTCCAACGTGTCGCCCACATCCGCAAATACCACCAACGAGTCCAGCAGGTGATATCCGTCTGCCCGTTGGCCGGTCACATGCAGGGTCAAATTGATCTTGGCGGGCGCAAACGCCTTAGTTGCCATTGGCAACCTTCAGCGGTTCCGCGCCTTCGTCAGCCAATACAGCGTCCAACCCGATTTCCAGTTTGCTTCGGATGCGCTCGGGGTCGGCTTCGCTATCGGTGTCCTCGGGGTCGATGAATGACAGGGCGCGTTTCCACTGGAACTCGGCCTCGCGCGCGCGACCCACGGCCCAGTAGACATCACCCAGATGGTCGTTCACCACCGGATCGACCGGCATCAGCTCGACCGCGCGTTCCATATGCTCTACCGCTTCGTGATACCGGCCCAGACGGAACAGAACCCAGCCCAGACTATCGACGATATAACCGCTGTCGGGGCGCGCAGCGACGGCGCGTTCAATCATCTCAAGCGCCTCATCCAACTTCTCGCGCCGCTCGACGAGCGAATAGCCCAAATAGTTCAAAACCTGCGGCTGGTCCGGGTTCAACTCAAGCGCACGACGGAAGTCAGACTCGGCCTGATCCCATTGCTTCAAACGCTCGTGCGAGATTCCACGGGCATAATACAGAAACCAGTTCGCGCCTGAATTACCCTCGGTCAGTTCAATGGCGCGATCATAAGATGCAACCGCGCTTTTGTATTCCTCTTCCTGTCGTTGCAGGTCTGCCAACGCGACATGAACGCTGGGCAGGCCAGGGTTTTGAGCGGCCAGAGTCTGCAACACTTCGGCTGCCGCATCCTTTTTTCCTGAGCGGCTAAGAACCTCGGCCCGGCCCAGCTCGGCCGCGTGGTAATCGCTGCTGTCGGCGGGCACCATGCGATAGGCTTCTACCGCCAAACCATGTTGCCCCAACGCATCCAGCAGGTTGGCGCTCAGCAGAATTGCGTCCACGTGATCAGGGCGCAAGAACACGGCTGTACGGACATAGAGCAAAACGTAATTCTGCGCCGCTTCATTGCTCAGGGCTGCGCCGACCGAAAAGAACACCTCGGCCATACCGTCCTTCGCCGATTGTACATGGGTGAACGGCAGAGTCTCACCAGCCGTCAGCCGCGCCACATAGCCTTCGATCGAGGGATCGCTGCCAGCGGCAAAAACTTCCTCAACGAACTGCAGCGCGTCTGAATTGCGGTCCAACTGCGACAAGACCTCAGTCCGGGCCAAGGCTGCACGGCGGGAAAAGCGGGCGACAGCACCGTTATGCGCCGTGAAAACCTGCTCAGCACCTTCAAAATCGCCGACCGAGGCCAGAGCCAAAGCTTTGTGGTAAAGGGCGAATTCCCGCAAGCCATCCTGCGTTGCAACCTCGTCAAATGCCTCCATCGCGCGTGTCATTGCGCCTTGGCCAATGTATGCCCAGCCTTGCATCAACCCATCGACCAACGGCCCCACACCTTGAAGTTCAGGGGCGCGACTCAACAACTCTTCAAGTTGACCTTCAGATGCGAGATTTGCGGTGATCACGATCCGCGCGGCTTGGCTGTTCAGCCCGGCTTGTTCGATCGACTGAGCTATCGGCAGTGCACGCTCCAACTCGCCAAGCGACAGGCGGGCGACAACGACGCTTTCCAGCAAAGCGGCATTTTCGGGATCAGCTTTCAGGGCCTGCGCATAGTATTTCTCGGCCGCAGTATAGTCGTTCTCGTAAATCGCCTGACGGCCGGCCAAATAGGCGCCGGACCCTGTATCCGCCTGAGTCGGAAGCACAAATGACGAGGTGAACAGCGCGGCCAATACCGCGCGACGAACCAGAGAAGTCACCAAAATCCTGCCTTGCTATTGTTGACTGCTCAACAAGCTAGGGCTTTGGCTGGCAAGAGGCAATGGCAGAGCCTTCACGACCCTGCCAATACCCGGATTTTTGCTTACATGTTAGGATAGTTCGGGCCATCCCCACCCTGCGGTGTAGTCCATGTGATGTTCTGGCTGGGATCCTTGATATCGCAGGTCTTGCAATGGACACAGTTCTGGAAGTTGATCACGAACCGCGGTTCACCATCCTCCTCAACCAGTTCATAAACACCCGCCGGGCAATAGCGCTGCGCAGGTTCGTCGAACTTAGGCATGTTTACACCGACCGGGATCGATGGGTCGGCCAGCTTCAGGTGGCAAGGCTGGCTTTCCTCGTGGTTGGTCGCAGCAAAGGACACGTTGGTCAGACGATCAAATGACAGCGTCCCATCCGGCTTGGGATAGTCGATGGGCTCGTGCTTGCTGGCCTCTTCGGTCGATTCCGCGTCGTTCTTGCCGTGACCCAATGTACCCAACAGCGAGAAGCCCAGTGTGTTGGTCCACATGTCCATGCCGCCCAACATCAACGAGGCAGTCAGGCCGTATTTCGACCACAGCGGCTTGACGTTGCGCACTTTTTTCAGGTCAGCGCCGATGGCGCCTTCACGCACATCTGTTTCGTATGCGGTCAGCTCATCACCCGAACGCTCGGCCTTGATCGCATCATAGGCGGCCTCGGCAGCGGCTTTGCCCGACAACATCGCGTTGTGGTTACCCTTGATACGCGGCACGTTGACCATACCCGCCGAACAACCCAGCAGCGCCACACCCGGCGCGACCAGTTTCGGCATCGACTGATAGCCACCTTCGGTGATCGCCCGTGCGCCGTAGGCCACGCGCTTGCCGCCTTTCAGCAGCTCGGCAACCATCGGGTGGTGCTTGAAGCGCTGGAATTCCATGTAGGGGTACAGGTAAGGGTTCTTGTAGTTCAGGTGGACTACGAACCCGACATAGACCTGATTGTTTTCAAGATGATAGATAAACGACCCGCCACCTGCGTTGCTGCCCAGGGGCCAGCCCATCGTGTGCGTGACCGAGCCTTCCTTGTGCTTGGCCGGGTCGATCTCCCAGATTTCTTTCATGCCGACGCCGTATTTTTGCGGCTCTTTGCCGGCAGACAGATCGTATTTGGCGATGACTTCCTTGGACAGCGAGCCGCGCACGCCCTCCGACAGGAAGACATATTTGCCGTGCAGTTCCATGCCCGGTTCCGTGTTGGGACCATAGGAACCGTCAGCTTCAAGACCAAAGACACCAGCCACAACGCCTTTGACCTCACCGTTGTCGCCATAGACCAGCTCGGAACAGGCCATGCCGGGGAAGATTTCTACGCCTAGTTCTTCGGCTTGTTCGGCCATCCAGCGGCAGACATTACCCATCGAGACGATGTAGTTACCGTGGTTGTTCATCAGCGGCGGCATCGGGAAGTTGGGGATCCGGATCTTGCCCGCTTCACCCAGCATATAGAAATTGTCTTCGTTGACCGGCGTGTTTAGCGGCGCGCCTTTTTCCTTCCAGTCGGGGATCAGAGCATCCAGACCGCAGGGGTCCAGCACCGCGCCCGACAGGATATGCGCACCAACTTCTGAACCCTTTTCCAGAACCACGACATTCAGGTCGGCATCCAGCTGTTTCAGACGGATGGCCGCCGACAGGCCCGCGGGGCCTGCGCCCACAATCACCACGTCGTATTCCATCGCTTCGCGTTCAATCTCGGCCATCGCGGGCTCCTTAGCTAACTTTCCGAATTGGCGCTTTCACTGCGTGGTCTGCGCAATATTGTTTCACGGCTGATTACATGTTCTGAAAGACCTTGGTCAATCAAAACACGGCGTAACATTGCTGCAATGCGGCAGTTATGCCTCGGGAGCGTCCCCCATAAGGTACCTGGGACCGCTACCATAGGTTTTGGCACGGTCATCCGGGTTGTAAAGGGCACATTTCGGCAGGCTCAGACAGCCGCAGCCGATGCAGCCATCCAGATTGTCGCGCAATCGCGTCAGGGTAGCGATTCGCTGATCCAGATGGGCGCGCAATCCGACGCTGATATCCTTCCAGTCCTGCGGCGTTGGCGTGCGGTTTCCGGGCAACCCAGACAACACATCGCGGATTTCCGGAAGGGACAGGCCAAATTGTTGCGCTATCATGACGAAGCTCAGCCGCCGGATATCTGCGCGCTGATACCGCCGCTGGCCGCCTGCGTTACGCCAAGGAGCGATCAGGCCCTGCGCCTCGTAATACCGAATGGCGGAAACAGCCAACCCGGTACGCCGGGCCAATGCGCCAATTGCCAACCCTTCAGAAATGGCCATGATTTTCCTCACAACTACCTTGACCTCAAGTTAGGTTTAGAAATTATGGTGAGTCGCGACACGCCTCAAGACTGAAAAGGAGATCCCATGATGGCGACGCTTGAACATACCAATTTTACCGTCCGCGACCCGCAAGCATCGGCTGCGTGGATGCACAAGGTTTTTGGCTGGAAAACCCGCTGGGAAGGCCCGGCGATTGCAGGCGGATATACGGTGCATGTGGGCAGCCAGCATACCTATCTCGCGCTCTACGCGCCCAGCGATCCAAAACTGTCTGAAGAAAGTAGCTATGACATTGTCGGTGGGCTGAATCATGTGGGTGTTCTGGTCGAAGATATCGACGCAACCGAGCAGAAAGTGATCGCTGCAGGGTTCACTCCAAAATCACATGCGGATTACGAACCCGGCAAACGGTTCTATTTCAACGATGACAATGACATCGAGTTCGAAGTGATTAGTTACAACTAGGCCGTATTCCGCGCGTTGCACGGCCAATCCCTCTTGCATTTCACGCTTCATTTGGGTCAGGTAATCAGCAACCCATCAAATCGCCCCGACGCTGGTTCCATGCGGCGGGGCGCATCACTTTCTGCGTGGACGACAAGAACATGGAAAAAATTCCAATGACGCCTACGGGCAATGCCGCGCTTGCGGCAGAGCTGAAGAACCTGAAATCGGTTGAGCGCCCTGCGATCATCGAAGCGATCGCAACCGCCCGTGAACTTGGTGACCTGAAGGAAAACGCCGAGTATCATTCGGCCCGTGAAAAACAGGGCTTTATCGAAGGTCGGATCAAAGAGCTGGAAGGCATTCTGTCGCTGGCCGATGTGATCGACCCGGCCAAGCTGTCGGGCGCGATCAAGTTCGGCGCCAAGGTTACTCTGGTCGACGAAGACACCGACGAAGAAAAGACCTGGCAGATCGTGGGTGAGTATGAGGCCAATATTGAAAATGGCCTGCTGAACATAAAATCCCCCATCGCCCGCGCCCTGATCGGTAAGGACGAAGGTGACAGTGTCGAGGTACGTACCCCCGGTGGGGTACGATCCTATGAAGTTCTGAGTATCGAGTACGCCTGATCGGAGCATCCCCATGTCCGAGCCCACACCTGAGCACGAAACAGAGCGGCCGACTTCACTGGGCATCTACGACAAGCCCTCGGAGCCGTCCATTACCTCGATCGAGATCGCGGCCGTCGTGCTTAGTGTGATTTGGCTGGTCATTGCAGTTTTGTTTCTCGTGCTGCCTGACAACATTCAGGGCGGCGGCTTCGTGATCACCCTGCTGGCCGTATTTTTGCCAGTGGCTATGATCTGGGTCGCCGCGATGGCAATGCGCGCCAGCCGCATCATGCGCGAGGAAAGCGAGCGCCTTCAGACCGCCATCGATGCGCTCCGGCAGGCTTATGTGGGGCAGCAGCAGCGCGCCGCCATTTCGCATGAACCAGCTGTCACCAAAAAACTGGACGAAATTGCGGAAACGGCGAAAAAGACTGAAAGCGCGCTGGCCACGTTTTCGACTAAGCGTACGGAACCTGTTCCACTTGCAACGCCAAACGGGGCAAGCGATCAAACCTCGCTTGAATTGGGCACCCAGGCCGAGGATATTTCTCCGCCGCTGAGCACGGATATCTTCATCCGCGCGCTGAATTTTCCCGAAACTCAGGAAGACACCGAAGGTTTCAACGCCCTGCGCCTGGCATTGAAAGACCGCAAGACTGCGCAGTTGGTACAAGCCTCGCAAGACGTCCTGACCCTGCTCAGTCAAGAAGGCATCTATATGGATGACCTGCGCCCCGACATGGCCCGCCCTGAAATCTGGCGCCAGTTTGCACAAGGTGCACGTGGGCGTTCGGTGGCCGCACTCGGGGGTATCCGCGACCGCTCGTCTCTGGCGCTGACCGCCGCACGGATGAAACAGGACCCGATCTTTCGCGACGCCGCGCATCATTTCCTACGGCGCTTTGACCACATGATCGTCGCGTTTGAACCCGAGGCCAGCGATGCCGACCTGACCTCGCTGGGGGAAACCCGCACCGCGCGGGCCTTCATGTTGCTGGGGCGGGTTGCGGGGACCTTCGACTAAAGCCCGAAACTGCCATAGGGAATAAACCGGACCATATCGCCCGGTTTGATATGACGCGCACCGTCTTCAATTTCGACCAGCCCTTCGGCCCAGCTTAGCCCGCTGATCCGGCCCGACCCTTCCGAGGCGAACACCTCGGCCCGACCATCCCTGACACGGGCGCGCAGATACTCGCGACGGCCCGGTTTCTTGCGTTTTTCAAAGGCAGCAGGCAGATCGAAAGCCTGCGGCTCTTGCCACCCCTCACCTGCCATTAGCCCCAGCGCCGGGCGGGCAAAGATCAAAGTGCAGACCATAGCCGCCACCGGGTTTCCGGGCAGACCAAACACTGGCGTGCCGTTCCACAGGCCCAACGCCAGAGGGCGACCCGGTTTCAGCGCAATCCGCCATTCCTGCATCGCACCTGCCTCGCGCAGCAGGGCCGAGACGTGATCTTCATCCCCGGCGGACGCCCCGCCGCTGGTCAGGATCACATCCGCCTGCTTTGACGCGCTGTTCAGCCGGTCGCGCAGCTCTGCGCGATCATCCGGCACGCGCCCCAAATCCACCGGCTGAAACCCCATCCGATCAATCAGCGACAAAAGCATTGGCCGATTGGCATCAAATATCTGACCGGGCCCAGCGGTTTCACCGGGCTCAACCAGTTCATCTCCGGTGGACAGAACAGCCACGCGCAAGGTCTTGCGCACATGGATTTCCGCGATGCCCGTTGCCGACAGCAAGGCCAGATCGGCGGACGTCAGCCTGCGCCCGGCGGGCAGAACCAGATTTCCCTCGGCCACATCCTCGCCAGCGCGGCGGGTGTTGGCGCCCTGTTTCAAAGGCCCGTGAAAAGCGATGTGGTTGTCCTGAACCGTCACATCTTCTTCCAGAATGACCGTATCCACGCCGTCAGGCAGAGCGGCACCCGTCAGCACGCGCACGGCATGTCCATCCGGCACGGTCCCGTCAAACGGGATGCCCGCAGCCGCCCGGCCCGGATACAGAGGCATGACTTGCGCACCCTCTTGGGCAGCACCAGCAAATCCATAACCATCCACTGCCGTATTTGGTTGCGGCGGGTTCGAACGGTTCGCAAGGACATCCTCAGTCAAAATACGCCCTGCGGCCTGTGACAATGCGACCCTTTCGGGCGTTGCGACCACGGTCAACCGCTCACGCAACAGCGCCAGTGCATCCTCCACCGGCGTCCAGTTCACTCCGGCGGGCAAAGCGAAACAATCGTTACGCAGAGGCGGCGGTGCGATATTCGGTTTGCTCTGTGACACTCCCAAAATCCAACCTTCCTCTGCTGCGTTCACGTTCAGATGTTGCGCCAGTTCTTCGACCTGCATCCGTGCAACTGACAGTGCAACCTGTTCAACTTGCCAGGCATCCTTGATCCGCCCGTCCGGCGCAGACCCAAGGGTCAACGAGGGCCAGATTTCCACGAAGGCAACCGGCGTGTCCAGCGCCTCGAACGGCCAGACCGAGATCTGCCCGGTAAATGCGCGGCGCAAACGGGCCAGTACTGGCAGGCCCATCATTACCTGACCCCCAACTGCCCCGGCACCGCCCATCTGCCAGCAGGAAAAGCTACCCTTGGCTTCCGGCATCAGTTCGACAGCCCGGCGCTCGGGGAAGGGATTTTGGTAGTCAGATTTGTTTTTGGGCAGGCCGTCGATGTCGCGCTGCAGGCCGTTGAACCAGAACGGACCTTTACCGCCAAAGTACCGGTTGATCTCACCAGCCAGATCGAAACGATTGTTGGCCTTGGGCGAGTCCTCAGTCCGGCGTTCGAACCAGTCCCACAGTTTCAGCGGATCATCCGATCCCGTCAGCGCACGGGCAAAACCTTTGGGATAGCCAAAGGGGAAATCGAAGCCCAGAAACAGCCGCCGACCGGCGGCAATCTCGGTCTCGATCAGGTTTCGCAACCACAGTTCAGCAATGCCGCGGTTTCTGAGATAAATCGGTTCTTCCGCTTCGCCCTTGCGCACCACACAAGCCCAGATCGCATCCTTGCGCGGTCGGGGGCCGGTATCGTTGCCACTGGACCAGTCGAGCATGGCGAAACTGTCGAAACCGGTCACAAACCAACCTCTTGCAGGATGAAATTTGCGATAGATTCGGTGTCGTCCAGATCAAAAACCGGCACCTGCACATCCAGCGGCCCGTCGCTGGCAACGGCGCGAATAGTGGCGTTTTCAGGAGCCATCAGAGCATTACCCACCTCGGCCCGAAACGCTTCGACCTTGGGATGGGCTTCGCGCTTGAACCCTTCGATCAGCACCAGATCGACAGGCGACAAGCGCCCCAGAAGGTCTTCCAAAGACGGCTCAGGCGCACCGCGCAGCTCTTGCATAAGGGCGATACGCTGACCCGAGGCCAGCAACACTTCGGACGCCCCCGCAAGCCGGTGTCGATAGCTGTCGGTGCCCTCCTGATCGACATCGACGCTGTGATGGGCATGTTTCAGGGTCGAGACGGTAAAACCACGTCCGGCGATCTCTGCCACCAGCCGCTCCATAAGCCCGGTTTTGCCTGCGTTTTTCCAGCCGGTGACGCCGTAGACCCTCATGCCTGCTCCAGCAGTCGTTTGGCCCGTGCCAGATCATCAGGCGTGTTGACGTTGAAAAACGGATCGAACGGCTCCGCCGGAAACAGCGCCTCACGCCCGTCATGTTGATCGGTCCACAGCACGACCTTGCGCAACCCGTCGTTCAAAGCATCCCGCAGATCATCACGCAGCGCCACAGGCCAGAGGCCAAAGGTCGGATGTCGGTTGATCCGCTTACCCCCGCCGGATTTCAGCGCCTCATCCCCAGTACGCGGCGTAGTGGCCAGAACCAGAGGATGGGTTTGCCCTTCGGCGACCCTCGTTAGCCGCACCACCAGATCGCGCGGAAAAAACGGTGTGTCGGCGGCGGCGGTGACGATACTGTCAGCCCCTTGCGTGGCCGCCCATTCGAGCCCGGCCAAAACGCCCGCCAAAGGACCAGCGAAGCCTTCGATCGTGTCGGGTAGGATGGGCAGGTTCAGATCAGCGAACCGTTCAGGATCACCATTGGCGTTCAAGGCAAGACCTTCCACCTGCGGGGCTAGCCGTTCGATCACATGGAGCAATAGGCTTTGGCCGCCCACCTGCAGCAACCCCTTGTCGCCCCCACCCATCCGAGTGGCCAGACCGCCTGCTAGAATTACGCCAAGTGGTTTTCTTGCTGCCTCAGCCATTGGCACTTTTCCTGCGATGTTTCTTGTCCTCAACCTGAACAGTCGCCGGATCAACGTCGCGCACCAACCGGTCCTCGCCCGACAGGCAAACAAACCGCTGTCCCCGCATACGGCCGATCAGGGTCAGACCGACCTCGCGCGCAATCTCGACACCCCAGGCGGTGAAACCCGAGCGGGATGCCAGAACCGGGATGCCCATCATCGCCGTCTTGATCACCATTTCCGAGGTCAGGCGGCCCGTGGTGTAGAGAATCTTGTCCTCCGCTGCCTCACCTTCGGACAGCATCCAGCCCGCGATCTTGTCGACCGCATTGTGGCGGCCCACGTCCTCCATATAGACCAGTGGACGGTCCTCGCGACACAGGACCGTACCGTGGATCGCCCCTGCCTCAAGGTACAGCGACGGGGTGCGATTGATCTTGGCCGCCAGATCATACAGCCATGACGTGCGCACCTGAACTTGAGGCAGGCGCACGTCCTCTAGCCCCTCCATCATATCGCCGAACACGGTACCTACTGCGCAACCGCTGGTGCGGGTCTTTTTCTTCAGCTTGTCTTCATAGGACGTCTCGCGCGCTGTGCGGACAACCACGGTTTCCAAGTCATCATCGTAATCGACGCGCGTGATCTCATCATCCGACAGCAGCATGCCCTGATTGCGCAGGAACCCCAGCGCCAGGTATTCCGGATAGTCGCCGATGGTCATTGCGGTCACGATTTCCTGTTTATTCAAGAAAATCGTTAACGGGCGCTCCTCGACAACCGAGATATGGCTGACCTCTCCATTCTGGTCCACGCCCTCGACAGCACGAGTCAATCGCGCCGCGCCGGGATCGGGGGCGATGATGTAGTCCGAGACATCCAGTTCCGTAGCCAATTGCAACCCTTTCCCAAGACCGCTACTTCTGCTGCGGACACCATAGGATTTAGCCATGGCAGACACCACATCCAAGTCATACTTCTGGAAGGGTTTACGCGACGGGTCCCCGTTCATTTTCGTAGCGATCCCTTTCGGCACACTGTTCGGCGTTTTTGCCGCCGAAGCCGGGTTGGACATCGTCCAGACCATCGCCTTTTCCGCCACCGTGTTCGCGGGGGCCGCACAGTTCACGGCACTGCAATTGCTGCAGGACAATACACCCACCGCCATCGTATTGGCCTCGGCGCTGGCGGTGAATTTGCGGGTGGCAATGTATTCTGCCTCTCTGACGCCTTATCTGGGGGCCGCGCCCCTATGGCAACGGGCCTGTGCCGCCTACCTGACGGTGGATCAGTCCTATGCCTGTTCGATCGTACGGTTCGAAAAAGAGCCACAAATGACAGTACCCCAGCGCATGGCCTATTTCGTTGGCACGGTCACACTGATCACTCCGCTGTGGATTCTTGCATCTTATTTGGGGGCAGTGCTGGGCACGCGAATCCCGGAAAGCTGGGCGCTGGATTTCGCGCTACCGATCACCTTTCTGGCCATGATCGGGCCGATGATGCGTACGTTGGCGCATGTGGTGGCCGCTCTGGTCGCCATCGTTGTCGCGTTACTGGCGGTTGCAGTTCCCTATAATCTGGGCCTGCTGATTGCCGGTGCGGCAGGCATGATGGCCGGCGCACAAGCTGATCTGATGTTGGAACGCAAGCTGGAGCGGAAAAGAACATGACCCAGATCGATGCTACAACCATGTGGATCGTGATCATTGGTCTGGCCATCGGCAGCTTCGCCCTACGCTTTACCTTTATCGGTCTGGTCGGGGACCGCCCGATGCCGCCATGGCTGCTGCGCCATCTGCGCTATACGGCCGTTGCCATCATCCCGGCGCTGATCGCGCCGCTCGTCATGTGGCCTACCGCCACCGAAGGCCAGCCGGATGTCCCGCGCATGACCGCAGCAGCGGTCGCATTATCTGTCGGCGTGATTTCCAAGAACGTGCTTGCGGCTATATTTACCGGAGCAGCCAGTCTCTACGGGCTGCTGTATCTATTGGGCTGATTGCGCTTCCAGCTCGTTCAGTCGGGCATTGTTGAACGCCAATCCTTGCTGCAAATCCGCGTTGTCGTTTTCGCGGTATTCGGCGGTTTGAACTCCGGGCAACTGACCGAACTGATCGGAAAGTTTGACGGGATAAAACGTGGTTTGGATCTGCTCGAACCCCGGAACCTGTTGCAACAACTGTGCCGTTGAATTGGCGCAGAACGCGCCCGCAACCGGGCCTGACTGTTTTGCCAATTGTAGGGCAATCTCAGCCTGTTGCGGCGTCACCTCGATGGTTTGGATACGCGCGTAATGCGTCTCGCGCGCGTGACTGCTGCGATAAGCGCGCTCGACATTCGGAGTGATACCGTACAGCACATCATCTTTGATCGGCACCACATCCGCCCGGAATGAGCCCGCAGGGTCGAAAATCACGCGCTCACTGCCGCTGATCATCAACGAGGTATGAGCACCCGAGCCTGTCCGGGTGCTGATCATCGTATACAGCGTCAGGGTCGAAGGCCCGGGATCCCGATAGGACCTGGACACGATTTCCGACTGATCTGCCTGTGGTCGCTGCGATCCGGTGCAGCCCGCCACGGTTACTGCCAGCAGGCAGGCAAGCAATATCCTGATCACGGTCGACCCCGTTTCGGATTAAGAGGCGAAAACCGCCAGGAATAGGCAGAGGAAGGCGATCGCAACTACGCACCATGTGGTAGCCTTGATAAAGCCGTGGAAGGTTTTTTCTTGGACGGTGATGTCCATTTCGCCGTGCTTGTGTTCAGCCATGACTCAGAGATTCCTAATTCGCGTGTTTGAGATGTTGGATAAATGAAAATCCAAGTGCTGTCACCACGTCATTCGGGCGCAGGGGTCAAGGATTTGAACACGGAACACCCCGGATAACCGAACCCCCAGCGCCAGGGCAAACCCGAACAGGGCCCGCCACCCAATCGCACCGCCCTATACATGGCCTCGGCGGTCACGGAATGGGCTGTACGAATCTGATCAGGCGTCATGTCGTACCTGTCAGCGAATTCCTCAGCATTGTCTTCCCCGTGCTGTTTGACACAAGCGCGCAAGGCTTCGTCTGCGGACAGGCGCGCGTCAAAACTCGCCTCAGCCTGTGCCGCACCGCCAGCATTGTGATAGGCACGGTCGTGGGTCACACAGCAGTATTCCCACGGTGGGTGCGCCTCGTAGAGCGCTCTGAACTTGGGGAAGGTTTCAGCCACGAAACGCCAACTGGTCGACAGACCACCTGAACAGCCATCCGTTTCAAATGGGATAAGCTCGACATCACCCCGCTGCGCAAACAGCGCGCGATGGGCAGGCATCTCGATAGTGCGCATAAAGTCTTGAGCCGACGCCGAGGCAGCCATCAGTGCAAGCAAGGCCGCTGATTTAAGGGCTTTCATCGCGCATCGCCTGCGTATCGACGGTCATGCCGAAAGTGGTCGCCATCCACAGCAACAGCCGCTCTGCCGGCCCCATTTCGGCCCGGATGCGCAACACCTCGTTGGCCATTGCCGGGCGGTCGGTGATCAGCCCGTCCACCCCCAAAGAGGCCATGGCTGACATCTGCAACGGGTCATTGACCGTCCAGACATAGATATCCTTGCCCGCTGCGTGGACCGAGCGCACAAGCCCCGGCGTCGCCATTGCGGCGTTCACGGCGATAAAGTCACCCTCAAGCCCGGTCAGATCGCCGATGGCGGTCGCGGCCAGAACCCCTGCCCGCCAGTCGGGACGGATGGATTTCATTTTCTGCACCGCCGGGTATTTCAACGACATGGTGGCGATGTCGTCCTGCATCTCCATCTCTTCGACAATCGCCGCGACCCGGTTTTCTAGGTCAACGTCATGGCCATAATATTTAAGCTCGATGATGACCTTGGATTTGCCTTTTGCGGCCTCAAGCACCTGACGCAATGTCGGCGTGCGCTCATCGGCATATTCGGGACCGAACCAACTGCCGATGTCGATGTCGGCCAAATCCTCCATCGTTGCATCCCAAACCTTGAGGTTCACACCCGCCAGTTTCATGAAATCGCTGTCATGAGCAACGATGACCACATCATCCGCCGATTCCTGCACGTCGATCTCAACCCAATCCGCCCCGTCCTCAATCGCCTTGAAGACCGCGGCCATGGTGTTTTCGGGCCGTAAAGCTGCAGCACCACGATGGCCTATGACCTCGGCCCGATCTGGAGCTTGAATTCGCGCCAACAAATGCTGGCCAAACCACAACCCAATCAGCACGGCCGCCACTGCTGCGCCGACGACGGCGAACAGGGGCATCCGCAAGCTTCCCGGTTCGGGGTGGGGTGGTTCCGAGGTCCTGATCTCGAAAAAACCGTCCAGCAGAACCGCCAGAGCGCCCAGCGCGGTCGCCGCCAGCACCAGCCCCGCCAAAGACCAGATTCCCGCGATCACTAGGCTGTAGATCAGCGCCAGACGCAGATTGTCCGCGCCTTGCAGCGGCACAACCGAGAACAACACCCCAGCCACCCAGGCAATCGCAGAGGAGATGGCGAGGCGCAGGATCAACCAGATCGCCAGCTCGATCTTGAGGCGCCCGCGTTTGCCTTCCATCCGGGTGCCGCTGATGTTGAAAGCGTGTGCCGGGTGGACACCTTCAAACAGCACCAGATGCAAGGAAAGAGCCCATGCCGACAGGCGGCGGATCAATACCCACGCCATCGCCAACAGCACGACACCGATCAGCACCACTGCAACCCAGAAGGATGGTGGGTGGAAAGTCAGGTAATAGTTGATGTCATATTCGGTCAACGTCCACCACGCGATCACGGCTGAGACCAGCACAAAGGGCAGGACAAGCAGCAGAACCCGCAGCACAAACCGCACCGCGAAGCCGAACAGATTTGGCAGACGCGAAATGATCAGCCCGATGGCCGAACTGCCAGCACGCCATGGGTCGGATTCGCCCATTCGCAGGGATCCCGCCATGACCGCGAAGACAAACACTTCGGCCAGCAGAAACAGGCTGAGGACGACGATGGCCGAGATGAATCCCGCGGGTGAGAGGACGAAGGCGGCGATGGCTTGATCGGTCAAAGCGGTCTGGTTCGACAGCGATACCGCAAGGTTCACGGTAATTGCCACGCCGGGCGCTATCAGCGCCACCAGCAACAATCGCACGGCGACATAGATCGGCACAAAGATGCGGCGGCGTGCCCATGCATCTCTGTAGGCTTTTGTAACGGCTGAGAAACTGGTCACGCTGCACCCCCGGAATTGAGAACTCATTCAAGGCTGCGCAGAAGTGAATTGCAAGTCAGGTATTCAGGTTTCTTCCAGATCCTTGGCCAACCGAAAGCCGATCCGATTGGCGGGCTTATCCTCGACCGATTTGGGCAAGGCGCGTAGCATCACATTCAACTGGCTGACATGCTGCACCAGCTGGGTTCGCGCGCCGGTCGCGTCCGAACCGTAGAAGGTGATGATATCGGGGTCGAAATAACCCATGCCTTCGATCCGCATCACACCGGCATCACCGCCGGTAAAGCCCATGGCGACCTCCTGATCACCGTCCAGCGTCTGTTCGAAATTCTGGATATAGAGGATCAGCCGTTCATAGGCCCATTGCGCCGGGCTTTTGGTCGCGACGGGTTTTTGCAGCTGACCGGGCAAGTCCTTGGCGCCGGATTTCGCATTCGGGTTGGCGTGTACCTCATAACACCGGGGCAAAGCCGCTGCCTCCGCCGCCTCGGCCGATGTTTCGATCTGGTCCTGCATGCCTTTACCCTTTGCGCTGAAACTCCCACGCCCCGTCCGCGCGGCGCGTCCGGGTAACAACTCCAATGTGGTAGAGATGGTTTAGATGTGCAACCGCCTCGACCAGCGCCAGCCCATACTCGCCCTCACCGATCTGGCGTTTGAACAAAGGTACAAAGCAATCGGCAGCGGTTTTGGGCGTGTCGAGGAAATCCTGCAGGCGGTCCAGCGCGCCGTGGTGATTGTCGATCAGTTGTTTCATGCGCAACGGCAGGCCGGTGAACGGCAGCTTATGCCCGCCCAGCGCCAGATGATCCGGGCGTGCCAGACCCTTCAGCCTCTCACACGCCTCAAGCCATTCGGCTACCGGATCGGCCATCGGTTCGGTGACATAAACACCCAGATTGGGGCTGATCGAACTGAGAATCTGATCTCCGGTGATCACCAGATTGTCGTCGCGACACCAGAACGTGGCGTGTTCCGGGGCGTGGCCGTTGCCCATATGCACGTCCCAGTCCCGCCCTCCCATACGGATCACGCTACCCTGCTTGATCCGGGTAAAGCCCAGAGGCATCGGATACACAGTGTCGCAGAAATTGAACGGGCGCTGTGTCATCCGCTTGGCGAGAAACTCGGCGTCCATCCCGGCGCTGCGATAGTAATCCAGTGTTTCTTGTGGCCAGCTTTCCTGCACGTCCAACTGCAGCATCCGCGCAAAAAGCCAGGCGGTGCGGGTCGTGACCAGCTCGGCGCCATGCTCGGACTGGAACCAGCCCGCATTGCCGATATGGTCGGGATGGTGGTGGGTGACTACGACGCGCGTGATCGGCTTGCCCGCCAGTGGCCCTTCCATCAGCTCTGCCCAGATGCGGCGCGTCTTGTTCGAGGACATGCCCGTGTCGATCACCGTCCAGCCATCGCCGTCATCCAGCGCGTAGATGTTGACGTGATCCAGCGCCATGGGCAGCGGCAGACGCATCCACTGCACCCCTTCGGCAATCTCAATCGCCTCACCCTGTGCCGGAGGCTCGGGCCAAGGATACCGAATCGCCAAAGGGGAATCTCCGTCCATCAGGCCACAAACTCCTCTACGCTGAGGGCGTATAGATCATCCGCGCCATTCTGCGCCTGCGCCAGCAGACCGGCATATTCCGGCAGCAGCGCATTGATGTAATACCGCGCCAGCTTAAAACGCGGGCCGTTGGGTTCGGCCTGCGCCGCCTTCAGGTGATAGTGCGCACCAAGAACACGGGCAAAGGCATGCAGATAGGGCACTGCCCCGGCAAAGCGGGCGTTCATGTCAGACTGCGCGACGATCCATTCGGTGGCTTCGCGCAGGCTTTCCGTAGCCTCCCAGACCGGGCCAGCCAGATCCGGCAGAGTGGCGCGAGCCTGTTCGGCGTGATCCTCGATCTCATCCAGCAGGCGCGAGGCCGCTTCGCCCCCATCCATCATCTTGCGCGCCACAAGGTCCATGGCCTGAATACCATTGGTACCCTCATAGATCGCGGTCACACGCACATCGCGGTAAAACTGGGACGCACCGGTTTCTTCGATGAACCCCATGCCGCCGTGCACCTGCACACCCGTTTCCGAGACACGAATACCGGTTTCAGTCCCGAATGCCTTGCAGATCGGGGTCAGCAGTGCCGCACGCGCGCCCCATTCAGCGTCGCCGGTGGCGTTGGCCATGTCGATGGCCGCAGCGTTGGCCAACATGATTGCCCGCGCGGCAAAGGTATCGGCGCGCATGCTCATCAGCATCCGGCGCACATCTGCATGGTCAATGATGGTGCCCGAGGGCGTCTTGCCCTGCTTGCGCTCCAACGCATAGGCCAGCGCGTGTTGATAGGCCCCTTCAGCGGCCCCCACACCCTGACCTCCAACACCCAGACGGGCATTGTTCATCATGGTGAACATTGCGGCCATACCGCCATGTTCCTTGCCCACAAGCCAGCCCTTGGCGCCGTCATACTGCATCACGCAGGTTGGCGAACCGTGCAGACCCATCTTGTGCTCGACCGAAACCACTTTCAGATCGTTCGCCACGCCGGGGTTGCCATCTTCATCCGGCAGGTATTTGGGAACCAGGAACAACGAAATCCCTTTGGTTCCGGGCACCCCATCCGGCAGGCGCGCCAACACCAGATGGCAGACATTCTCGGTAAAATCGTTATCGCCCCACGAGATGAAAATCTTCTGACCCGAAACCGAATAGGTTCCGTCCCCATTTGGTTCCGCCTTTGAAGACAGTGCACCCACATCGGAACCAGCCTGAGCCTCGGTAAGATTCATAGTTCCCGACCATTCACCAGACATCAGCTTTGGCAGGTAAAGCGTCTTCAACTCGTCGCTTGCGTGATGTTCCAGCGCCTCGATCTGGCCCTGCGACATCAGTGGCGCCAGTTGCAGAGACAGGCAAGCGGCCGACATCATCTCGTTCACTGCACTCGTCAGTGCCATCGGCAGGCCCATGCCTCCATGCTCCGGATCTCCGCTCATCCCGATCCAGCCCCCTTCGGCGATGGCTTTCCAACCATCGGCATAGCCCGAAGATGTTCGCAACACGCCGTTTTCCATTCGTGCAGGTTCCAGATCGCCGGGACGCTGCAACGGGGCCATCACCTCTTCGCACATCTTTCCAGCCTCGGTCAGGATCGCGCTGACCACATCCTCGCTGGCTTCTGAGAATTTCTCGGTCGACGCGATCTGATCGAATCCAACAACGTGGCGGAACAACAATTCGTAATCGGATATGGGCGCGCGGTATGGCATGGCTTTCCTCTGGACTGTCTGTGCGGCTTTTCGCGGTTGGGGTTGGAAATTGCAACGCCCACCTTTAAGCATCCTTGATTAATCGAAAACGTAACCGGCCACATGTCACAAGCAATCAAAACGCGGCGTCACAACAAATGATCCCCAACGGCACATTGGAATTAACCGCCGACCCAAGCGGAATCGCTCAGGCAGCGGACCTGCTGCGACAAGGCCTGCTGGTCGCCTTCGCCACCGAGACGGTCTATGGCCTTGGCGGTGACGCGCGCAATGGCGAGGCCGTGGCCAGCATCTATGCCGCCAAGGGCCGGCCCAGCTTTAACCCATTGATCGCGCATGTGGATTCAATCGAGTCCGCACAACGGTATGTGGGATGGTCCGACCCGGCCGAGGCATTGGCCGCCGCGTTTTGGCCCGGCCCTCTTACCATGGTACTCCCATTGCGCGACGGGCACGGGATTTCACCTCTGGTCACGGCAGGGCTTGATACGCTTGCCGTACGCGTGCCCGCACACGGCACCGCCCGCGCGCTGCTGGCAGCGTTCGATGGGCCGGTGGCGGCACCCTCGGCCAACCCCTCGGGACAAATCAGCCCAACCACCGCCGAACATGTGCGCACCGGTCTGGATGGCCGCATCGCCGCTATTCTGGATGACGGCCCCTGTGGCGTCGGACTGGAATCAACAATCGTCGGGCTGGCCGGGGAACCGTCTCTGCTGCGCCCCGGAGGTGTGGCGCTGGACCAGATCGAATCCATTCTGCATACGCAATTGCACGTGCATCAGGCCGGAGATTTGCTAACCGCACCGGGTCAATTGCAATCGCATTACGCACCGGATGCCCCTGTCCGGCTAAATGCGACCAACGCACAGGGCGATGAGGTTTTGCTGGGGTTCGGCTCGGTTGCGTGTGATCTAAACCTGTCGGTAAAGGGCGAATTGACCGAAGCTGCTGCGAACCTGTTCTCGGCCCTGCATACGCTTAACACCACAGGCCGCCCGATTGCGGTAACCCCGATTCCAGATCGTGGTCTGGGTGCTGCCATTAACGATCGCCTTCGCCGCGCAGCAGCTCCGCGCAACAGCTGATCAGGCGCGTCCGGCGCTGGCCGACAGAGTCAGGGGATCGACACCCAATGTGGCCAATGCGGCCTCCCATTTCTCATCATCGGGCACATCGAACACAAGATCCGAGGTCGCCTCGGTGGTCAGCCAGCCATTCATGGCGATCTCATCCTCCAACTGGCCGGGGCCCCAACCTGAATATCCAAGCGCCAGAGTGGAATTCAAAGGCCCTCGGCCCGAAGCCAGGTCTTCCAGCACATCCATCGTCGCAGTCATGCTGAAATCATCCGAGATTTTCATCGAATGCAGGTTGGCGTCGTAGTCCGCGCTGTGCAGGACAAAACCGCGCGACATCTCGACTGGGCCACCAAAATGCACGAGGCGTTCACCCACGACAGGGATACGGCACGCAATATTCAGTTGGCTCAGCAGTGTTTTGATCCGCAAGTCCGACGGCTTGTTGATAATCAGACCCATCGCGCCATCGTCTCCGTGGCTGCACATGTATACCACCGAATGATCAAAACGCGGATCACCCATACCAGGCATCGCAATCAAAAGTTTTCCGGTCAGGTCCATGGAATTACAACTCTTGCTTCGTCCGCCTCTCAACAATGACCCCGGCAGGTAGGGATTGGCAAGGGATCAGGCCATATTTCGCTAGATTTCATCCGAGTGACTGGAACGTGACTTGGAATCGCGGTTCGGAACGCGCATTTATAAGGGTATGAAGCGTTTACTAAAGTCATCTGCGTTCGCCCTGACCGCATGTTTCACCCTGACCGCCCCTGCGCACGCACAGGCGTTGGACGGGGTTGTGCAATTGGATGTCCTCGACGGCGGGCGCACCGCCAGCGGCACATATCTGAGCGCGTTGCGGTTGACGCTTAAGGACGGCTGGAAAACCTATTGGCGCGCGCCCGGTGACGCCGGTATCCCGCCGCAGTTTGACTGGAACGGCTCGCAAAATGTGGGCGACGTGTCGATTACATGGCCCGCGCCCGAAGTGTTTGTACAGAACGGCCTGCAATCCATCGGCTATACGCATCAACTGGTGTTGCCAGTCGAAATAACGCCCTTGAACCCTGCGAAACCCGTGCAGCTGCGCGGGGATATGGATTTGGGCGTCTGCAAGGATGTCTGCATTCCCGAACGTCTGGATTTCGACCATACGCTGGACGCCGACGCAGGCCGCAACCCGGCCATCGCTGCCGCCTTGGCGCAGCGCCCCTATTCCGCGAAAGAGGCGCGCGTAACCGCCGCCACTTGCCAACTGACCCCGACCTCGGACGGGATGCAGATCGAGGCTCGTGTCACCATGCCCTCGGCGGGTGGAAACGAAGTTGCCGTGATTGAACCGGGCAACCCGGTGCTCTGGGCCGCGCCGCCCAAGACAATACGGCAGGGCGATACCCTTGTGGCGACGTCGGAAGTGATCAGCGCCTCGGGCGCGACTTTTGCGCTGGATCGGTCTGAGATCAGGATTACGGTTTTGGGCGCCAATCACGCCGTGGACATTCAGGGCTGCAGCGCAGGCTAAGGCATGGAGAAATCCCCAAAGATCGGAGCATTGGCTGTTGTTGTACACGACGCCAAAGTGCTTCTGGTGCAACGCAGCAAACAACCTGACGCGGGGCTGTGGGGGTTTCCCGGTGGCCACGTGGAATGGGGCGAAACCGTCATGCAGGCCGCGCAGCGGGAACTGCATGAGGAAACCTCGGTCATTGCCGAACCACTGCACTACCTCGATAATCTGGACCTGCTACGACACGGCGAAGACGGCGCAGTGCAGTCGCATTACCTGCTGGTCGGTGTCGCCTGTCACTACCAATCGGGAAGCCCATTGGCCGGGGACGATGCACTGGATGCACGCTGGTTTCCCGTTGAACAGATTCGACAAGGCGATCTGCCCATGAGCAATCGTGTCACTGATCTGCTGGAAACAGCTCTGCGCCGCTGCTAGGCTGCGCGCCCTCGGATGCGTACGTAAAGCAGGCTGGACAGCACGATGCTCAACAACAGGATCGGCAGCGCACCGGCGACAAAGGCAACCAGCCCCATGCGCAGCGCCGCGACACTTTCTTCGCCCCCATAAAGCTCTGACAGCACACCAATCGGAGCACCTGCAGACACCGGCCAGACCATTGTCACTCCGAACCATAGCAACAACGCCAGCCCGGTGGCCGTCACTGCACCTTGCACCACCCGATCTGGCGCCCGCAGCGCCCGGCGCATCGCAGTCATCGGACGCGACAGGTCATTCAGAATAGCCAGCAGCGCAGGTACCAGCAACAGCACCAAGAGCATTCCGAAGCCAAGCCCGTAAACCAACGTGATCACCGAGGGTTTGAGGAATTGCGCCTGCTGCGAACCCTCATAGAGAAGCGGTGTCAGCCCCAGAACCGTGGTCAGCGTCGTCAGCATGACCGGGCGCAACCGGTCTGCTGTGCCCTCGACAATCGATGGCACGAGCCCACGCTCTTGTTGATAGGCGTCGATGGTCGTGACCAGCACAATCGAGTCGTTGATGATAATCCCGGTCATCCCCAACAAACCTATCACGGTGAACATGCTTAGTGGCACATCCCAGATGTAATGGCCCCAGATCGCACCCACCAAACCAAACGGAATGATCGCCATGACCACCAAAGGCCGCGTCCAGCTGGCAAAGACCCAAGCCAACACCAGATAGATGCCAGTCAAGCACAGGATCAGGCCAGTGCGTGCCTCGGTCAGGAATTCATCCTCTTGCTCGCTCAGACCCGCCATCTGCCATTCGACCTGCCGTTCGGCGGCGATATTGGGCAGGATCTCATCACTCAAAGCTCGGGCAATTTCTGCCGCACGGGCCGGATCATCTTCTGAAATGTCGCCGATTACAGAAATCACCCGCAGGCCGTTTTCACGCCGCACGGCCGAGAAACCCGATTTACGCTCGACCGAGACGATATCGGCCAGCGGAACATAGACCCCGTCCGGCGTGCGCATCAGGGTGCGTTCCAGGAAATCGGCGGTCAACTCACCCTCGGGCAGTTCCACACGGATTTCAGAGCTGCGCGGGCCGTCGGGGAAGGTCGCGGCCTCAATCCCGTTCAGCCGGTCGCGCAACACACGGCCCAGCGTTTCGATACGGAAGCCCAGTGCCTGCCCCTTGGCGGTCAAGTCCAGAATGAAATCTTCCTTGTCATAGGCCAGATTATCCTCCAGCGCGGACACTTCGGGGTATTTTGACAGCTCGGCCTGCAAATCCTCAGACGCGGCCTTGAGCGTATTCACATCAGAGCCGTAAAACTGCACGTCAATCGCATCGCCGCCGGGACCCGAGCGCCAACCACGGAAGGTCAGCAGTTCGACCTTGGGGTGGCGCGGCACGAAGTCCTGCAATTCGCCTACGAATTCAAAGCTGGAATAGGGGCGCAGATCGGCGTCGATCAACTCGATTGAAATCCCGCCCAGAAGATCCTGATCCTTGCCCTCTGCCGCGGGCGGATTGAACCATCCGGCGTTGCCGCCGACCTCGGCCAGAACATAGTCGATCGGGTTGCGACCATGGCGTTCTTCGTAAATCTGGCCCAGTTCTTCGGCGGCGCGTTGGATTTCGTGCATCATAGCAAGCGAATCTTCGCGAGTAGCGCCTTCGGCCATGATGAAATTTCCGGTGACCGAGCCACGTTCAGGCGCGTTGAAGAACCGCCAGTTCACGTCACCTTTTATGAACAGCGCTAGCTGGCTGGCCAGTATCACCACCATTATCGCCACGACCACATAGCGCGCCCAGACAACCCAAGCGATCAACGGGCGGAACAAGTGATCCCGCACCCAGCGGAAGCCGCGATTGACTACGCGGTTGGGCCAGTCATACCAATGTTCCTTGGCCGAATGCGCGATGGCATGGGCCATGTGGTTGGGCAGGATCAGGAAACATTCAATCAACGACGCGATCAGCACCGCGATTACCGTAAACGGGATGTCATAGATCAGCTCACCGAACCGACCGCCAATTGCGGTAAGGCCGAAAAAGGCAATCACCGTGGTCAGTGTGGCGGCAAATACCGGCATCGCCATCCGGCGCGCTGCTCGTTCGGCGGCCACAACAGGGGCCTCGCCCAGCCGTCGCGAGCGGAAATCGGCGTGCTCGCCTACGACAATGGCATCATCCACCACAATGCCCAGCGTAATGATCAGCCCGAACAACGAAATCATGTTGATCGACAACCCACCAATATACATGAACGCTATTGCCGCCGACATCGCCACCGGAATACCCGCAGCAACCCAAAAGGCAATGCGCGCGTTCAGGAACAGAAACAGCAGGCAGACCACTAGGCCCAGGCCTACCAGCCCGTTGTCGACCAGAATATCCAGTCGGTCGGTGATTGCCTGCGCACGGGTCCGGATCAGTTCGATCGTCACGCCTTCGGGCAGGATGGCCTGAAGCTCGCCCACCACTTCCTCGACCGTGCGCTGTATCTTGATGGCATCACCTTGGTTCGAGCGGTCAACGCGCACGGACATGGCCGGGTTTTCGCCCACAAAGTAACTGCGGTTGCGATTAACCCCTTCGACCCGAATAGTCGCAACATCGCCCACATACAGCTTGGAGCCATTAGCAAAATTGCGCAGAGCGATACCCTCGATCTCTTCCGGCGTACGTTTTTCGGTGCCGGTGCGAATGCGAGCATTGGCCCCGGTAACATCACCCGCCGGATTGGCCATGGCCTCGGCCGCGATGGCCTGAGCAATCTCGTTCAACGTGATGTCGTTTGCGATTAATTGCGCCGTCGGCACCTCGACGACCACGCGCGGGGCGGCAACCCCCCGGATCGTGGTACGGGTCACACCAACCGCGAACAGACGGGTTATCAATTCGTCGGTGAACTTGGCCAGTTGGTCCGGGTCGACCGGGCCTGTCACGACCACATCCGTCACCCGATCCCGCCACGCCCCGCGCCGGATCGAGGGTTCTTCGGCATCCTCGGGCAGGTTTGTCACGCCATCGACAGCGGTTCGAACCTCATCTACGGCGCGCGACATGTCCCAGTTGGGTTCGAACTCAAGCCGGATACTGGCGCGCCCTTCGCGCGAGGTCGATGTCGTGCTGGCCACCCCTTCGACCGCCAACAGTGCCGGTTCCAGCAATTGCACGATTCCGTTGTCCACGTCCTCTGGACCGGCACCGTCCCATTCAACATTCACGTCGACACGTTCAAGGATCACGTCGGGGAAAAATTGCGCACGCATGGCCGGGATCGCAGCTGCACCCAGAACCAGCATCACCAGTAACAAAAGATTGGCCACCGTCCGATGACGAGTGAAGTAGCTGAGAATACCGCCCGCCGCTCCGGGGATTTCGCGCATCATGGCGCTTACCCTCCAGCCCGCGTCTCGATACTACGCACCAGTGAGGCAGGAACCCTGGCCTCACTCAGTTGCCCCAAAACGCGAGCCTTGACGTCATTGGGCATCTGATCGCTGGCTTCAACCCGCGCCATCAGCTGGGCGCGCTGTTCCTCGGACAGTTCAACCATATCGGGATCAGCACTCGCCTCAACCCGCAGTGGCCTCACCCGGACCCCGCCGCCCAGCAAAGGCGTCCGGCCCACCACCACTTCGCGCCCGGCCAGCCCCTGCCCACGCAGCAGCACCTCGTCGCCCTGACGACGGATCAACTGTACCGGCAACGCTTCGAGCCGGTCATCGGGGCCCAACACCAGAACCGTGCCCGCTGCATCCAGAACCGATGCAGGTAGGCGCACAACATTGTCCAGCGGTTGCTCCTCGACTGTGACCGTGACAAAATCGCCGGGTTTGAACCCCGGTGCGTCATCCAAGCGGGCATAGATGAGGCGACCTGTCTGCCCCTCGCCCGCCGATCCGCTATCACGGCTGATACGACCTGTGGCCATCAGATCCGCACCTGTCACCTCAAGGGATACCGTGACCGGCGCGTCGATCAATTCACCCTCGGCGTCCAACAATCGCACGAACTGCGCCGTTGAAACGCGGAACGCGACCTCAAGTGCGTTGGGGTCCACAAGTTCGGCAAGCTTTTCATTCGCAGATACCAGACGCCCTTCGACCAAAGTCACATCGGTCAAAGTTCCGCTAAATCGCGCGCGAACCGTCATGTCATCCAGATCACGTTCAGCGGCTTCAAGTGCAATCCGTGCGCGGGCCAGCAATGTTGTGGCCTGATCCACCCGGGATTCCGCCTGCGCCAACGCGATGCGGCGAGCCAGAACCGCTTGCTGGGCCGCCGCTTCGGCCAGTTCCGCCTCTTCAACGGCAGCGGGCGTGCCCACCCCACGGCTCTGCAAGTCCTTTTGGCGCTGCAACGCGCGCCCACGCAAACTCGCCTGCGCCTCGGCCGAGTTCAACTCGTCTTGCGCCAGCAGCAGCGAGCGTTCGGCATCGCGTTCTTCGAATTGTGCATCCAGCAGGTCGGACTTGGCGCGATCCAGCGCCGATTGCGCGTCGGCCGGGTCAAGCTCAACCAGAACCTCGCCTGCCGCGACGACACCGCCATCCTCAAAGTCATCTGCCAGAGTAATGACACGTCCGCCCAGCGCCGCGCGCAACTCTAATCGGCGGCGGCTTTGTACTTCGCCAAAGGCTTCCAGATAGGGTGTTACGGTCTCAAGCTCGGCGGGTTGAACACTAACGGCAAAAATACGTTCGCGTGCTTCCGGAGGCTCGCTTTCGCGGTTCAACGCCTCTTGCACCGCGCTGGTGACCAGTTGCACCGCAACAAATACCAAGGCCAGCGTCAGAAACGCCAGAAAGATACCTACAAGGCTTTGCCTCAGAAATCGCATCAATCACTTACCCCGGTCGCATCAGGCTGCTACGTGCAAAAGGTAGCCGCACCTAGAAAAATGCCAAGCCACAAAGCGGTTACGAACTGTTATACGCGCAACCAGTCTACTTCCGTCGCAGATGTTCGTCCAATCGGGGCATTATTTCCACAAAATTGCAGGGTCGGTGGCGGTAATCGAATTGTTTTTCCAAAATCCCGTCCCAAGCATCCTTGCAAGCACCCGGACTGCCTGGCAGTGCGAATAGGTACGTCCCTTGCGCCACGCCGCCCGTGGCACGGGATTGCACGGCGGATGTACCGATCTTTTCCATCGAAATGATGGTGAATACGATGCCGAATGCCTCGATTTCCTTTTCATAGACATCCCGGTGCGCCTCGACCGTCACGTCGCGACCCGTCAAACCGGTGCCGCCGGTCGAGATCACAACGTCGATTTCGGGATCGCTAACCCACAGCTGCAACTGCGCTGCGATTTCATTGCGCTCATCGCGGATGATCTTGCGATCGGCCACCGCATGGCCCGCGCGTTCGATCCGGTCCACCAATGTCTGGCCCGAGCGATCTTCGTCCAGCGACCGCGTGTCCGAGACCGTCAGAACGGCGATCCGGACCGGAATAAATTCCATGCTTTCGTCAATGCGCGACATGTGGCGTCAGGCCCTTTCCATGATGGCAAGTCGGACGGCGAGGGCGGTGAAAATCCCCCCGGTCACCCAGCCCATAATACGCGAGGCACGCGGGTTCGAGATCAGAACCTTTCCCGCGCCGCCGGCAAAAATACCCACCAGCCCATTCACTACGAAGCCGCCCAGCGCAATGATCAAGCCGAAGATCAGGAACTGTGGTAGGATCGGGCCGGTGGCAGGGTTTACGAATTGCGGGATGAAGGCCAGCACGAACAGGATGACCTTGGGATTGGTAAGGTTCACAATCATCCCATCGCGAAACGCGTGGCTTGTGGGCTTTGTCGGGGCTTCGGCGGACACCGCTCCGTTCCGGATTGCACCCCAGGCGAGGTACAGCAGATAAGCCACACCCATCCAGCGGATCACATCGAACAGCCACGGCAAGCTGTTTACCGCCGCACCCAGACCCAAACCGGCAAGCAAAACGTGGACCATCAACCCCAGAGAGATACCAGCACTTGCCACCAACGCCGGTCGGGAACCAGAGCGCAAGCCCTGACCAAAGCAGAACATCATATCGGCGCCGGGGGTGAAATTCAGCGCAAGGGCTGCCGGAATGAATGCCAGCAGAGTGACCGTTTCTATCATAAAGTGACCTCGAACCAGTTTACTTTGGGACCCAGATTAGCGACCTGAGTACGACCGATTGTGCCGCGATAACCCCAGCTGTCATGGATATGGCCGCACAGCGCAAATTGCGGCTGCAGCCGTTCCACCGCGTCGCGCACGGCCACCGACCCCACCGCATCACCCATAGACGTAATATCGCCGTGCCCCTTGGGCGGAGAATGCGCGATTAGAATGTCGGCAGCATCGCAACGGTCCAGCAGCTCAGCGGCCTCGGCATCCGTCATGTCGCATGACCAGTCGCCAAAGGGCGTGACCGGCACCCCGTACCCCAAACCAAACAGGCGCAGACCATCAACCGTCATACCGGTACCATGCAACACATGCACTCCCTCGGGCGCGGCGTCGGTCAACTCTCCGGCGCTTTCGGCATTTCCGGGGACCAACACCAACGGTGCAGTGATGCCTGACAGCATCTCCATAGCTGCATCCAAACCCTGTCGCATGTTGCAGTAATCTCCGGCACCGATCACCAAATCGGCCTCGGTGCTGGCGGCGACGACCTCGGCAGCGCGGTTGCGTGCCATATGCAAATCGGAAAACGCTAGGATACGCATCACGTGCCCTCCAACCGAGCTTTCAGTTCCAGTAGATCGGCCCAAGCCTGCCGCTTCATCTGCGGCTGGCGCAGCAAATATGCGGGGTGAAACATCGGAATCACCGGCAAATCCAGCGCCTGTTCCCACTTCCCGCGCAGCCGGGTGATACCACGTTTGCCCAACACCGCCTGACAGCTGATATTTCCCATGATGACAAGAACTTCGGGTTTGGCCAGCGCCACATGCCGTTCCAGAAACGGCTTCATCATGCCGATCTCTTCCGGTTTGGGGTCGCGGTTCTGTGGCGGCCGCCACGGCAGTACGTTGGTGATATACACGTTCTGGGTGCGATCCAGATCAATTGCCGCCAGCATCCGGTCCAGCAATTGCCCCGCACGCCCGACAAAGGGTTTTCCCTCGCGGTCTTCCTCGCGGCCCGGAGCCTCACCAATGATCATGACCCGCGCGCCCGGTGTGCCGTCGGCAAAGACCAGTTGCCGCGCACCTCGTTTCAACTCGCAATGCTGAAACGCGTCCATCGCCGCGCGCAGTTGATCCAGCGATCCGGCACCATTGGCGGCAGATTTCGCTACAACAACCGGATCCACCTGCTTGGGCTTTTCCGGCGCGGCCTTTACTGCGGCAGGCTTTTTGGCTTTGGGCGCGGTGTCGGGCAACGCATAACGGTCAATCGGCGCGTCGCCGATTGCATCCGTTGCGCCCAGTTCGATCTGCCATTCCAGCAGCGCCCGCGCAGTATGATAATCCAAAGCCGATTCCATACCCCTCAATCTAACCGGCTTTTGATCGAGGGAAAGCGAATAGGGCTTGATCGGGCGACCCGTCGCACCGAGCATTGAGTTATTCATGCTGATAACTTTGCGATTCCTCCTGATTACTCTGCTGCTGATCACACTCAGCGGCCCTGTCTTTGCGCAACTCTTCGATCGCAACGGCCAATGCCGCGCCGGACAAGTTCAGTGCGGCGCAAGATGCTGTTCAGCCGGACAACGATGCAGCTTTGACGGCCACTGTATTCCCTTGGGAGGAACATATTGCGGCGGAGGGCGCACCTGTGGGCCGTTTGAACGCTGCGTGGCAGGCGGAACACGGTGTGCACCTGCCGGCGCAAACAAATGCACCTCGCGTCTGGATTGCCCGGGAGGAACCTTCTGTAACGCGCGGGGCGAATGCGAACGCACCTCGCCTGAGTTTGACCCGAACACGGCGACGCAAAGCTTGCCCACGCTTTGCGACGATGGCCAGTCCTGTTCGGCGGGTTCATCCTGTTTGCCAGGTGGCGGATGCACTCGCCCCGGCTGGTTCCTATGCGAGGAAACGGGCTCGCAGTGCCGCCCCGGTTTTAAATGTTCCGAACAACAGGGCTGTGTACCAATCAAGGCTGTGGACTGCGGCTATGGCAAGTGGTGTAAACCCGGCGAGCAATGTCTGCCCGATGGCGGGTGCGAGAAACTGCCCAAAGGCTCTGATCCTTAGGTTGCCTAGGCGCACGGACCTTCTTATAAGCAGCCCGATTGTCAGACAGGAGCCCGCCCATGCGTTTCGCCCATCGTCACCTTCTTGGCATCGAGCACCTGTCGCAGTCCGATATCACCGCCATTCTTGATCTGGCCGAGAAATACGTCGACATGAACCGCCAGTCGACCAAGCATTCCGACGTGCTGTCGGGGCTGACGCAAATCAACATGTTCTTCGAAAACTCAACCCGTACCCAGGCGAGTTTTGAAATTGCAGGTAAGCGGCTGGGTGCGGATGTAATGAACATGGCGATGCAGGCCAGCTCGATCAAAAAGGGCGAGACCCTAATCGACACGGCAATGACCCTGAACGCGATGCATCCCGATCTGCTGGTGGTACGGCATCCGCATTCCGGCGCGGTCGACCTGTTGGCGCAAAAAGTGAACTGCGCCGTGCTAAACGCGGGCGATGGCAAGCACGAACATCCAACGCAGGCGCTGCTGGATGCGTTGACCATTCGCCGCGCCAAAGGTCGCCTGCACCGGCTGAACATCGCCATTTGCGGCGATGTCGCGCATTCGCGCGTCGCGCGGTCGAACCTGATCCTGATGGGTAAGATGGAAAACCGTATTCGCCTGATCGGCCCACCCACACTGGTGCCCGGCCACTTTTCCGAGTTCGGCGCCGAGATCTACGATGACATGAACGAGGGCCTGAAAGACGTTGACGTCGTGATGATGCTGCGCCTTCAGAAAGAGCGGATGGATGGCGGCTTTATTCCATCCGAGCGCGAATACTACCACCGCTATGGTCTGGACGCCGCCAAGCTGGCGCAAGCCAAGCCCAACGCCATCGTCATGCACCCCGGTCCGATGAACCGCGGGGTCGAGATCGACGGCACGCTAGCTGATGACATCAACCGATCCGTCATTCAGGAACAGGTTGAGATGGGCGTCGCCGTTCGAATGGCTGCAATGGAACTGCTGGCCCGCAACCTGCGCGAGGCCGCATGAACGATCTGGCCGTAGCCCCTCATGAACATGGCGTGATCCGCCTGTTCGCGCTGAACATGCGTCCAGAAGAGGCGAAGTTCCTGCGCGAGCCCGGTGCCGCCGATCAAGTTCTGGGGGTCGCTGGGTTGGATATGAATCAAATCGATGTCTTCCCTGTCTCCGACCTCGAAGATCTTGGGCTGTACGGTTATCTAAATGAAGGCTGCGGTGTGTCGGCCGATCAGCTGGATCGCATTGCGCTCGACGCTATAACAGGTTGGGTCATGGTGGTTCGCAGCGCAGCCTTTGGTGGGCGCGCGGCCACTTTGATCCCTGACCGGCGGCTGCACCTTTTTGGCCCTTTCACGGAAGAGGCGACCAACTGGACCGGTGGACCAATCGCAGCCGAAAGCGCGAAACCGTACTCGGCCCCTCAGACCGCACCACAAGACGATAAACCCCGCCGCATTGGCTCGGCGGTTCTGGCACTGGTAATACTTTTGGCCATCGGAGGTGCCCTGTGGCTGATCCTGTGACTTTCGCTCCTGATAAAGGGGCCTATATCCGCACCAACGCATGGATGGCCGCCGTTGCGATGGCGGGGGCAATGATCGTCCTATGGCTGATCGGCAACCCCTATCCCTGGACTGGCGCACCTGCGGGCCTTGCCGCCATAGGCTTTCGCGCATGGTATCTGGCCTCGGAAGAACTGGTCGCCACATGGGAAATGACCGAGACCACCCTAACCGGCCCCGGTCCCCGCAAGGTCGCGCTGAATCAGATCAAGGCCGTCAATACCATGGGCAGCTTTGTCCAGATCGTCACCAAAGGCGGTGACAAGCACCTGATCAAATACCAGGCAGACCCAGCCGCCACCAAGGCCGCAATCGAAAGGGCGATTGGATGACTGATTCCAAAGACGGTTGGTGGCAAGCGCAAATTCCCAGGGATGAAGAGGTTTTGTGGTTTGGCCAGCCTGATCAGGCGTTTTTCCCGTCGCGTTTCAAACAACTGTACAAGAGTATGATCGTTCTGACTGTAGGGGTGTGGCTTGCCAGCCCCTGGATCATTGAAACACCCTGGGACTTTTGGAAGCTGCTTCTTTGCACGGGTTTCTTTGGTTTCGTGCTCTTTGGAGATCGCTATACCCGAACGTCTCGCTACTACGTAGTGACCTCGCAAAACGCTTGGGAAATCAACAAGCACATCAAATCGAAAAACCTGACAATCGATCGCTTCCTCCATTTCTCAGAAAAACGCGAAGGAGTGGCCTTTGACGGCCACCCGTATTTCTCGTTTGAGCACCTATTGAACCCGGATGCCGCGTTGAAGGCATTGCACCAAGCCCAAGAGGCCACGAAATGACTGACGCTCTTTTCACAAACGCCCGCCTGATTGACCCGGAATCCGGCACCGACAGCCTGGGCTGGCTAAACGTGAGCAATGGTCGGATTACCGCGCGGGGCGATGGAAATGCCCCCGCGTCGGATGCACAGATCGTCGACTGCGGCGGCCAGTGCTTGGCGCCCGGCATTGTCGATATCGGCGTAAAGGTCTGCGAACCGGGCGAGCGCCACAAGGAAAGCTATAAATCGGCTGGTCTGGCAGCGGCAGCGGGGGGTGTGACCACCATTATCACTCGCCCCGATACCAGCCCCGCCATTGATACGCCGGAAAGCCTGGAGTTCGTCACCCGCCGCGCGCAGGCGGATACGCCGGTCAACGTGCTGCCAATGGCGGCTTTGACCAAAGGCCGTGAGGGACGTGAGATGACCGAGATCGGCTTCCTGCAGGATGCCGGAGCGGTTGCGTTTACTGATTGCGACCATGTCGTGGCCAATACCAAGGTATTTTCCCGCGCCCTGACCTATGCCCGTTCATGCGGCGCACTGGTTATCGCGCACCCGCAAGAACCCGTTCTCAGCGCCGGAGCAGCCGCCACCAGCGGCAAATTCGCCACCCTGCGTGGGCTGCCTGCCGTCTCGCCCATGGCCGAGCGGATGGGTCTGGACCGTGACATCGCTCTGTTAGAGATGACCGGCGCCAAATACCATGCCGATCAGATCACCACCGCACGCGCCCTGCCCGCGCTGGAACGTGCCAAGCGCAACGGGTTGGACATCACTGCGGGAACCTCAATCCACCACCTGACGCTGAATGAATTGGACGTCGCCGATTATCGCACCTTCTTCAAGGTCAAGCCGCCGCTGCGGTCCGAGGACGACCGCCAAGCGGTGATCGAGGCAGTGCGGACTGGGCTGATCGACATAATCAGTTCCATGCACACGCCGCAGGACGAGGAAAGCAAGCGCCTGCCGTTTGAAGAGGCGGCCTCGGGCGCAGTGGCACTGGAAACACTGCTGCCAGCGGCTCTGCGCCTGTATCATTCGGAGCAGCTGGACCTGCCGACCCTGTTCCGGGCCATGGCGCTGAACCCGGCAAATCGACTGGGGCTCGACTGCGGTCGCCTAACCGAAGGTGCACCCGCCGATCTGGTGCTATTCGACCCGGATGTGCCCTTTGTACTGGACCGGTTTTCACTAAAGTCAAAATCGCAGAACACACCGTTTGACGGCCAGCGGATGCAGGGTAAGGTCACAGCAACTTATGTTGCAGGCCAAGAAGTTTACCGGAGATCCTGATGCCCCCCTTCGACAGTTCGATAACCCAGCTTATCCTCTGGGCCGCGCTTGGTTATCTGATGGGCTCGATCCCTTTTGGCATGATCATTGCCAAAGTTATGGGGCTGGGCAATTTGCGCAATATCGGGTCCGGCAATATCGGCGCGACCAATGTTTTACGTACCGGCAACAAGGCCGCGGCTGCACTGACACTGATATTCGACGCAGCAAAAGGCGCGGTGGCCGTGCTGCTGGCGCGCGCATTAGCTGGGGAAGACGCCGCCCAGATTGCCGCATTGGCCGCGTTTCTGGGCCATTGCTTTCCCATCTGGCTAAGCTTCAAGGGCGGCAAGGGCGTAGCCACGTTTCTGGGTTTGTGGTTGGCACTGGACTGGCGCGTGGGCGTGGCGTGCTGCCTGACGTGGTTAGTGGCTGCCGCTATCTGGAGGATTTCGTCCCTCGGAGCACTCCTCGCTGCGGCTTTTTCGACCATCTGGGTCATTGTGCTGACTGATGGCTCTACCTTCTTGCTGGGCATTATTTTGACCCTGCTGGTCTATTGGCGCCACAGCGCCAATCTGGCCCGGATCAAGGCAGGCACCGAGCCAAAAATCGGCCAGTCTTGACCGCACCTGACTCTTTCCTGTCTGCGTTCTTCGCCATCCCGTCGGGATCATCGACGGGGCAGAGCAATGGCCGTCGCTACATTGTCAGCCGGTCAGAACAGGTTTCGGGCAAATCCCACAAATTGGTCGCGCACGAATTCGGCGGAACCGACTACATCAGCCTCAACCTCTATCTGACACGCGACAGCGGAGCATTGTTGAGGCCATGCGAGATGTCTTCAGAAAAAGTCATCGACTTCGTGCTGGCATTTAAGCCCGACGAATGACGCCACTTCGCGCATTTTTGAACAGCCTCTCTTTGTATCCGCACAATCACAATTGATTGCTTTGAACGTGATCAAAGCGCTGCCCAGTTAGGGATCGTACCGGGCAATTGCCGTTCGGACATAACAATCTCAACGGGATACCAAAGCGCAATTTTCTGCGTCATCCGGTATTTCAGTTCACGAAAGGTGAAACAAATGAACAAGTTCAAATCCATTCTGGGCGGCGTTGCCCTGTCCGTCGCAATTGCAAGCTCGGCGCTGGCCGCAGGCGTTGAGCTGAACGCAAGCTCGACCGGTCTGGCAATGCAGGGCTACGACCCTGTTGCCTATTTCACCGAAGGCGCACCAGCCAAAGGCGACTATCGCATCACTGCACTGCACAATGACGCGCTGTACCGCTTTGCCAACGAAGAAAACAAAGTTGCGTTTGAAGCCAACCCAGAAGCATACCTGCCGGCATATGGCGGCTATTGTGCCTTCGGCGCTGCGATGGGCTTCAAATTCGACGGCGACCCGACCCACTGGAAAATCGTTGACAACAAGCTGTACCTGAACCTGTCGAAAGACATTCAGGAACGTTGGGAAGGTGATATCCCGGGCTTTATCGAGCAGGCCAGCACCAACTGGGAAACCATTGCTGACAAAACTCCGGCAGAGTTGCAGCAGTAACCCTCTGACGTCTAACAACACTGCGGCGACGGGTCCCCCGTCGCCGTTTTCTGTTTTCCCGTTCTGGGCCTGAGGCGCCGTTAGATACTGGGGCAAATCAGGCCCGGCATGATGCCGCCGGGCCGACCATCCTTACAGTTCCAATACCGTGCTGCCGGTGGTTTGCCGGGCCTCAAGCGCACGATGCGCGTCAGCCACCTGATCCAGCGGGAAACGCTGGTCAATATGAATCTTAACTTCTCCACCCCCGACCTTGCCACACAGACGCCGGGCCATCGCCTGGCAGACCGCGCTATCGGCAATGTGGGTGAACAGGGTTGGCCGCGTGATCTTAAGCGACCCCTTCTTGGCCAAAATCCCGATATCCATAAGCGGCACTGGCCCCGAGGCATTACCGAAGGAAATCATCATCCCCAGTGGTTTCAGACTATCCAGAGATCCGTTGAACGTGCTGGCCCCGATCGAGTCCATCACCACATCCACTCCTTCGCCGCCGGTGATCTCGGCCACCTTCTCGGCAAAGTTCTCGGTGCGATAGTTGATGCAATGGGCCGCGCCGTTGAACTTCGCCAGGCTGCATTTGTCGTCCGTCCCGGCCGTACCGATCAGAGTGATCCCTTCTGATTTGGCCCACTGGCAGGCAATCAACCCGACGCCGCCCGCAGCTGCATGAAACAAGACTGTGTCGCCGCGCTTTAGCGGTGTCGTTCGGTGAAACAGATATTCAACCGTCATCCCCTTGAGCATCATTGCCGCTGCCGCGTCGTAAGAAATCCCATCAGGCAACGGGCACACCTGTGCGGCATTCATCACGCGCGCCTCAGAATAGGCCCCGGCAGGCGCGGCGGCATAGGCTGCGCGCTGGCCGGGCTCAAGATGGGTTACCCCTTCGCCGACGGCTTCAATTACGCCAGCGGCTTCCATGCCCAGCGGGTGCGGAAGACTTAACGGGTAAAGCCCCGTCCGCTGATAAACATCAATGAAATTCAGCCCGCAGGCGTGGTGGCGGATACGGACCTCACCGGGGCCGGGATCGCCCACGGAGCGGTCTTCGATCTTCAGAACTTCGGGGCCGCCGTGTTCATGAATGACGACGGTTCTTGCCGTTTGCTGCATGCTGACCTCCTGTTGCCTGACCCCAAGCTAACACGCCTGAAAATAAGGGCAATCGGCTCGAATCTGCATCACGCAACCGCAAGGTGAAAAAATGTGCTATACTATTCGTCGGGCGTTGCTGGCTGGTCCGGCCAAAGGTAACTGTCTCCGGATCCACTCTGCTGCGCTGCAATGCAAAGGGAGAGGAAAATGATGGCCAAAACGATTGGAAACCCGATCAGCTGGGCCGCTAGAAACATCAGTGCGACCGGCGATCACATAGCAGAAAGCGTGAACCGCATCGGCAGCGCAGATACACGGCACTTGCCGGTGGTGCAGACCCTGACAATGCAGGATCTGAAAGCCTGTTTGCGGGCGGGTTATAACGATTTTCTGGAAACTCGTGCCGATGCCATATTCATCGTCCTGATCTACCCCATCGCGGGCTTGTTGATGTTTGGCTTTGGCTTGAATCGCAACATGGTGCCATTGCTGGCCCCACTGATTATGGGATTTGCCCTGATTGGCCCTGTTGCTGCAGTAGGCCTGTATGAAATCAGCCGCAAACGCGAACATGGAGGCGACGTGCATTGGCTGGACGCGTTCGGTGTGTTCCGATCGCCCTCATTCGGGGCAATTTTGATGCTGGGCTTTTATCTGGTCATGTGGCTGTTGATCTGGCTGATGGTCGCGCAGAGCATTTTTGTCCACACGCTTGGCCCTGACCTGCCCACATCCTTCGGCGCGTTCGTAACGCAGGTGTTCACCACAGGCGCAGGCTGGACGATGATCATATTCGGCAACGCTGTAGGCTTCCTGTTTGCCCTGGTCGCGCTGGCGATTAGTGTGGTCAGTTTTCCGCTACTGCTGGACCGCAAAGTGGGTCTGCCAGTGGCGGTTGTGACCTCGGTCCGGGTGCTGCGCCACAATCCGAGCGTCATTCTGGCATGGGGCTTCATCGTCGCCGCGATGTTGGCTATCGGTGCGATTCCGATGCTTCTGGGTCTGATCGTCGTTATGCCGGTACTGGGCCACGCCACATGGCACCTGTATCGCCGGGCCGTCGCCTGAAACGGCCCGTGTCCTGTTCAGGTTAACCCGCCACGTTCAAAACGATCTTGCCGATATGTTTTGAGCTTTCCATATGTGCATGCGCGGCGGCGGAATCAGCTAGCGCGAACTCACTGTCCATCACGGGCGCAATTCTCCCGGCGTCCAGCAGTGGCCAGACCGCCTCTCGCAGATCCTGAGCAATCCTTGCCTTGGCCAGATCACTTTGCGGGCGCAAGGTGCTGCCTGTAATAGTCAAGCGGCGCATCATTACATGGGCAAAGTTCACTTTAACCACCGGCCCCTGCAGGAATGCGATTTGCACCAGACGCCCATCATCCGCCAGCGCCTTAATGTTACGTGGGATATAGTCGCCACCCACCATATCGAGGATCAGGTTCGCGCCACCCTCGGCCCGCATCAACCCAACGAAATCCTCATCGTGGTAGTTTATCGCCTTCTCGGCACCCAGCTTGACGCAGGCCTCGCATTTCTCATCCGATCCGGCGGTGGCAAAGACGCGGGCACCAAAGGCATTGGCCAGTTGGATCGCCGTTGTCCCAATCCCGCTCGAGCCACCATGAACCAGAAACCGTTCACCGGCCTTCAGACCGCCGCGAGTGAAGACGTTCGACCAGACAGTAAATAGGGTCTCGGGTAAGCAGGCAGCTTCTTTCATGTTCATGCCCGATGGGATTGGCAAACAATGGGCCGCAGGGGCTGCCACATATTCGGCGTACCCCCCGCCCGGCACCAACGCGCAGACATTGTCCCCCAAAGACAGGGAATCAACCCCGGCCCCGATGGCGACCACTTCACCCGAAACCTCCAGCCCCGGTAGATCGCTGGCACCCGGCGGCGGGTTGTAAGAGCCAGCGCGTTGCAGCGCATCTGGGCGGTTCACCCCGGCATAAGCAACCTTTATCACCACTTGGCCCTGCGTCGCTTCGGGCATCGGGCGGGTCGTCAGTTGCAGAACTTCGGGACCACCAGGTTCGGTGATCTCAACAGCGCGCATCATCTGGGTCATGGGCAAATCTCCTTTGCCCAATGCCTAGCAGGCAATTTCTGGAAGGCCCAGATGCTTACTTGCGCGGGTTCAGCATCCCGGGCAGATCATCCCGCATTTTCACAGGGGGCTTCACCTGACTGGCTAACCAGTTCGGCACTGCCAGAAACGGTTTGAACAGCGGATTGCCATTCACCTGCGCCTTGAGCTTTTCGAATTGCATGACGTTGTCGATGCGACGGTCCAGAAATGCCCATGTTTTCTGGTAATCCGGCGAATCATCCCCCAGCCAGAACAACAGGGTCGAGGAATAGACCCCGGACAAGGTCGCGCGCTTGGTGTACCAATTCACATCATCCGAGGTATCGCCCAGCGTATCCCAGATCAGATCGCAGGTCTGCCACAGCGCCTTTGCGCCATCCGCCGCATGGGTTGGCAGCGAAAACAATGTCATGCCCCGGCGCACCAGTTCCTTGTCTGGGACAGCCTCAAGCCGGAACCGGACGGCGGCGGCCACGCGGTCGCGGAATTTCAGCTCGCTCAGGTCGGTGGATTTTAGACGCTCTACCATGGCCGCATCCCCGCGTGCGTGGAATGCCAGCGCCAGATCAACCGCGCCACGGGGGCAGATCGCGCGCGCCAGACCGTCATCCAAATCGCAATCGGCGATCGCCGCGCGAAAGCTGGTCTCGGACCAGCCATCAAAGGGTACATGGGTCAGAATCGCGTCCAAAAGCTGTTGTTTTGCATCTTCATAGGTCACTGTCATGGCGGTTCTCCGGTTCTGGGGACCAGTACTAGACAAGTTAGACCGGCTTTGCTATACGGCCAACTCCTGCAATTTCCTTGCAACTCTATCTAGAAAGGTGGTGACAACCACATGCAGGTTAGTGTTCGCGACAATAACGTCGATCAGGCGCTTCGTGCCCTGAAGAAAAAGCTGCAGCGCGAAGGCGTGTTCCGTGAAATGAAGCTGAAGCAACATTTCGAGAAACCGTCCGAGAAAAAAGCGCGCGAGAAAGCTGAAGCGATCCGCCGTGCCCGTAAACTGGCACGTAAGAAAGCACAGCGCGAAGGTTTGCTCTAAGCACCTGACGCTCGTCCAGCTTTGGATGACACTATTTGACGACCCCCGAGGCCCCGCCCGGGGGTTTGTCGTTTCAAGCACCGGTTGTAATCCGCCGAATCAGCCACAGCCGTGTGCGACAAGCTGCCAAATCCGTTTCAGCACCATTTTGCTCGGCATTTTGCAGCGCAGCGAATCTCGCTTAGGTAGCGTCCCTGCGCTGAAATTCCCCTAAAAGTTCAACAGCTCTATCCGTTCTTCCGACGCCCCCTGTAACTGGCCTCGTCTATCCAGACGACCATTCAAACGGAGGCAACAATGTCGACTGCAAGTACATTCGAGCAAGAAATGCTGGCGCTGATCAACGACGAGCGCACATCCCGTGGGCTAAACCCGCTGCAATTGGAAACACAGCTGAACGACTCGGCCGAGGATCACAGCACCTGGATGCTGAACACCGACACCTTCAGCCACACAGGCTCGGGCGGTTCCAGCGCAACAGAACGGATGGAGGATGCCGGGTTCGATTTCACCGGCAACTGGCGCTCGGGCGAGAACATCGCATGGCAATCGGAACGCGGCGCCGAAGGCATCAGCGATGACGTCGAACAGCTGCATCAAAGCCTGATGGACAGCCCCGGCCACCGCGCCAACATTCTGAACCCCGATTACGAATTTATCGGAATCGGAATTGAAGAGGGCGACTACAATGGATGGGACGCCGTCATGGTGACCCAGAACTTTGCCACCACAGATGCCGAAGTGGTGCTGGACAACGGTGCCACCCCAACCCCGCCCACGGACGACGTGGCGGAACCCGAAAACCCGGTGTCCGAAAAGCCGGACGACGACATACCAGACACCGACGTCACTGAGACCGAAGACCCGGACGACGTTACGCCCGATACAGAGGACACCGAAACCGACGATCCAGACGAGGAAGCACCGGACACTGACGTCACCGAGACCGAGGAACCAGTCGAAGAAACTCCCGATACAAACATCACAGAAACCGAGGAGCCGGAGGAGGAAACTCCGGGTACTGACGTCACAGAATCAGGTGACTCCACCTTTGAGTGCTTCGACGTTGAAATCTTCCTTGCTGCAATCGAAAACTTCGTGAACGATTTACTGATACTGGTCGACGAATTCAAAATGGATGCATCAGAACCAGCGGACGATGATGATTTCCTGCTGACTTGGGGCATTTGCGACGACGCACCATCCGCGCCCGAAGGCGCACCGGGCGAGGAGCCAAACCCTATGGACACTTTCTTCGAGCCGATCGCTTTTGACAGCGGATGCATGATGGACTTTATCTGATACGCAGACAGCGGCGCATCCTCAGGATGCGTCGCAGCCCCTTTCGCGATCATTCCACGCAGGATTCAGTCGTTCCCGAAGGACACGGGAACACAAAGAAAATGCCCCGACACCGGGGCATTTTGTTGTGATCAGTAAATCTTGGGCACGTGCAGTTCGTCCGGCAGAACGCGGCGTTCATATTCCGGGTTATATTTACGATCCGGCAAGTTGACCTTTTCCTGCGGGACATCCGTATAGGGGATCTTGGTCAACAGGTGTTCGATGCAGTTCAGACGCTCGCGCTTCTTGTCGTTGCCTTCGACAATATACCACGGCGCCTCGGGGATATTGGTGCGGAAAAGCATATCCTCTTTCGCCTTTGTATAGGCCTCCCAACGGATGCGGGATTCCAAATCCATCGGCGACAGTTTCCACTGCTTCATTGGGTCGTGGATGCGCATAAGGAATCGCAACTGCTGTTCTTCATCCGTGATCGAGAACCAGTATTTCAGCAGGATAATCCCCGAGCGCACCAACATCCGTTCGAATTCGGGAACGTCCTGAAAAAACTGTTCGACCTGATCGTCACTGGCAAAGCCCATCACCCGCTCGACCCCGGCGCGGTTGTACCAGGACCGGTCGAACAGCACGATCTCACCGGCCGCAGGCAGATGCGGGACATAGCGCTGGAAATACCATTGGCTCTGCTCCCGGCGGCTGGGCGCAGGCAGGGCAACCACCCGCGCAACACGTGGATTCAGCCGCTGAGTGATCCGCTTGATCACCCCGCCTTTACCGGCACTGTCGCGACCTTCGAACAGGATGCAAACTTTGGCCCCGGTATGCTGCACCCAATCTTGCACCTTGATCAGCTCGGCCTGAAGGCGCAGCAGATTGCGGAAATAGACCTTGCGGTCCAGCATATCCGGGTGCTGGTCCTTGTAAATCTTGCGAACCTCCATTGAAAGCATCGGTTCGCTGAACTCAATCTCGAAATCTTCGTCGAGCGTGTCTTCCAACTCGGCTTCCAGCCAGTCCTTGGGGGCATCGTTATTTTCGTAAACCAAGATCTTATCCTTATCGTCTGTCGGGTCGGACTGTAAATCGCGCGTGTAACCGCCTGATGTCATCAGAGGAATTGATAATAGCCCCGCCCCAAGCGAGACCGCAAACGGTGATGAGGCAAGGTAATGAAAAAAGGGGTTCGGTCTTACTGGAAATCTGAGCCTAACAGTAAGAGGAAGCAAGCGTCAGAATTGCCGCATTGCCAACGGTTTGGCGTAAACCCGCCGTAAGGATACTTGCAATCGGTTACTTTGAGACGGCACAAGTGCTCCGGTCGAACCATGAGGTGACCGTGGCACATTTTCTGTCCTTGCTGCCCGCAATCTGGCCTTGGCTTATACTGATTGCTGGCCAAATCAGTGTGATCTCGGGCCACCAGGCGATGGGCCTAACCCTGCTTGCAGTATTCGGGGGAATCGCTCTGGTGCTTGGGTTGGCGACACCTCTGGCTGCGGCGATTGCAGTAGCAGGACTATTGGGTGCAGCGGTCTTATCCCGTCTCAGCGGGCCTGCGGCCCTTATTGGCCATCTGGCGCTGATTTTGTGGTGCCTTGCGTTGGGGGTGCATCTGGTCCCCGGCTTCCATAACCTTTTGGTTCTGGATCAAGTTCGGGCCGGGCCAGAAAGCTCTGAGTTTTCTATGTATCTCAACCTGGACAAACCGCTGGTTCTATTCGCCGTTTTACTGGCCTGGCCCAGGATAACCCAAAGCGCAAAGCTAACCAGAAGAGGCCTTTTGGGAATTGGATTATTGGCCCTGCCTACCCTGTTTGGACTGGGCCTTATATCGGGCGCGGTTCGGCCCGAAATCGGCCTGCCCGCTTGGTGGCTTATCTTTGCACTGTCAAACTTGTTTCTGACTTGCTTGACAGAAGAGGCTTTTTTTCGTGGCTATCTGCAATCAGCCGTTATCCCGAAAACCGGTTCAGTAGTGGGAATCTCAGTTGCCAGCCTGTTGTTCGGCCTGGCCCACGCGGGCGGTGGGGCGGCTCTGGTTGTGTTCGCCTCGATCCTCGGGGCAGCCTGTGGATTGGGGTATTATGCAACCGGTCGAATTTGGGTACCGGTTTTGATGCATTTCGGCTTCAACGCTTTGCATCTAGCCCTTTTCACGTATCCGGGCCCGGTCTAGCGCTATACCGGCAAAGCAGTCGTCTTGAACACCGTGCGCAGGGCAAACGAACTTTGCATCTGCGCCACTCCGGGCAACCGTGATAGATATTGTCTGTGGATGCGGGCAAAATCCTCGGTGTTTTCGGCAACAACTTTCAGGATGTAATCCGCTGTACCTGCCATAAGGTGGCATTCGAGCACGTCGGGAATGCGGGCCACGGCCTTTTCAAATGCGTTCAAAACTTCTTCGGCCTGCCCCTGCAGGGTAATCTCGACAAACACCGTCGTGGGCACGCTCATCTTGCGCGCATCCAACAGCGCCACAGAGTTGCGGATATAACCGTCCGCCTCTAATCTTTGCACCCGCCGGTGGCAGGCCGAGGGAGACAGATTGACCTGCTCGGACAGCTCTGCATTCGACATCCGGCCATCCCGCTGCAGGGCTGCGAGAATCTTTCTATCAGTCGTGTCGATGCTCATTTACGCAATTCCTTTGCGAGATTCTGTTAATATAGTCGAAAATTTCCCGAAAAAAAGCCAATTCCCGGGCAGAGTTTCACAGAAATTGCGGCCAGGATCGCCCATTATTTAAGCAGTTTATGAACGGAGGAACAAAAATGAAAATCGGTTGCCCCAAGGAAATCAAACCTCAGGAATTCCGCGTCGGCATGACACCCAACGCCGCGCAAGAGGCCATCGCGCGTGGTCATGAGGTGGTGATCGAAACCAATGCCGGGATTGGCGCAGGTTTCGAAAACGACGACTATATCGCAGTTGGTGCGCAGATCGTCGATACCGCCGAAGAAGTGTTCGCCACAGCTGACATGATCGTCAAGGTCAAGGAACCGCAGGCGGTTGAGCGCAAGATGCTGCGCGAAGGCCAGCTGCTGTTCACCTATCTGCACCTGGCACCCGACCCAGATCAAACCAACGACCTGTTGGAATCGGGTTGTACCGCGATTGCATATGAAACCGTCACGGCACCTGGTGGTGGTCTGCCACTGCTGGCCCCCATGTCCGAAGTTGCAGGTCGCCTTGCACCGCAGGTTGGCTCGTGGACCCTGCAAAAGGCAAATGGCGGTCGTGGCGTTCTGATGGGTGGCGTTCCGGGCGTGAGCCCTGCCAAAGTCGTCGTTATCGGCGGCGGCGTTGTCGGCACGCATGCTGCAAAGATCGCTGCAGGCATGGGCGCGGATGTCACCATTCTGGATCGCTCTCTGCCCCGTCTGCGCTACCTCGACGACGTGTTTGGCGGCACTTTCAAGAACCAGTACTCGACCGCTGGTGCCACTGCTGAATTGATCCAGACCGCTGACATGGTCATCGGTGCGGTTCTGATCCCCGGTGCGGCTGCCCCCAAACTGGTAACCCGCGAACAGCTGTCGACCATGAAGCCCGGCGCGGCTCTGGTTGACGTTGCGATCGACCAAGGTGGCTGCTTCGAAACCTCGAAGGCAACCACTCACGCCGATCCGGTTTACGAAGTTGACGGCATCATGCACTACTGCGTCGCCAACATGCCCGGCGCGGTTGCTCGTACGTCCACCATCGCACTGGGCAACGCGACCATGCCGTTCATGCTGTCGCTGGCAAGCAAGGGCTGGAAACAGGCCTGCAAGGACGATGCACACCTGCTGGCAGGTCTGAACGTCCACGCCGGCAAGCTGACCTACGAAGCCGTCGGCACCGCCCTCAACATCGACGTTGTCGATCCGACAACTCTGCTGAACTAAGAGAGCTCCCGCCTCTGAAAGCGTCCTTTTCCAAAGGGCGCTTTACAGAATTGGGCATAGCGCCGCGCCAAAAGCGCGGCGCTTTTGTTTCTGGCCTAACAGTAGAACACATAAAAAGGGCACCGCGCCTTCGCGCAGTGCCCGACCCAACAAGGGAATATCAATACCTGACCGACAGGCGGAAGACTTTACGCCTGCTTGTGAATTTCCACCGAATGCGGATACGGAATCGACACGCCTTTGGCATCGAACGCCTCTTTTACCGCTTTGGTGATTTCGAACTTCACATCCCAATAATCTGCCGCCGCACACCACAGGCGGGCGGTCAGGTCTACCGAGCTGTCACCCAGATTGGTGACGCGCACCCAAGGTTCTGGGTCGCTGTGTATACGCCCATCCGCCTTGGCGATATCCAGAATGATCTTCATCGCCTCATCAGCGCTGTCGCCATAATCGATACCGAACACCAGATCGACACGCCGCGTGTCGTGAGCCGAATAGTTGGTAATCACAGAGCCCCAAGACTGACCGTTCGGCACAATGATCTGCACATTGTCCGGCGTCACCAATTCGGTGGTGAACAGGTTCAGGTCCTTCACCGTCCCCGCGGTGCCACCGATATCGACATACTGGCCCAGCTTGTAGGGGCGGAACACCACCAGCATGACACCGGCGGCCAGATCGCTGAGGGTTCCCTGCAGCGCCAGACCAATCGCCAGCGACGCAGCACCCAGAATGGCAACGATACTGGTGGCCTCGATCCCGAAGATTCCCAGTACGGCAACCAGAACCATCGCCAGAATGGCCCATTTGACCAAGCTGGCCGTGAAATTGCCCAGTGTCGGGTCTATCTTTGGGGTCGAATTGATCCGGCGGCGCACGACGCCCCCGACTGCACCAGCCACAATCCAACCGAGGACAAGAACGACCAGCGCCTTTACCGCGCTTATGATCAACGGGGCAAACACGCCCACCTGTGTTACGACCTCATCCACGCGCATCTCCTTTCAACAACAAGAAACCCGCGCCTTTTGCGCGGGATTTGGCGAATACTGAGGCAAAATAAGCCTTTGGTCTAGGTGCCAGTTTCCAGGGATTTCCCCGTTGTTCACCTACAAACACGCACTGACCGACAGCGCACACGTCCAAGCCTTAAAAGACGATCCCACAGCACCTACCTTTCACGCGACATCCAAACAGGAGCCCCTTTATGCTGGATACCTATTCTCACCCGATCATGAATCGCTGGCCCGCTCAGTTCCCCGATCAAATTCAGCTCTATTCATTCCCGACACCCAATGGCGTCAAAGCCTCGATCATGCTGGAGGAAACCGGCCTGCCCTATGAGGCGCACAAGGTCACCCTATCGGATGCGGATGTCAAAAGCGCCGAGTTCCTGTCGCTGAACCCAAACAACAAGATCCCCGCGATCATCGACCCCAATGGCCCGGACGGTGAACCCATCGGCCTGTTCGAAAGCGGGGCAATCCTGCTGTATCTGGCCGAGAAAACGGGCAGGTTCATAGGCCAGACTAAAGCCGACAAACACCGCGTCACCCAATGGTTGATGTTCCAGATGGGCGGCATTGGTCCGATGTTCGGACAGTTGGGCTACTTCCACAAATTCGCTGGCAGCGAGATCGAAGACCCCCGCCCGCGTGAGCGTTACGTCAACGAGGCCAAACGCCTGCTGAATGTCCTGAACCAACAGCTGGAAGGGCAGCACTGGATCGCCGGAGACTATTCGATTGCCGACATGGCCATCGCCCCTTGGCTGCGCGGGCTGGATTTTTATGAAGCCAAAGAGTTGGTCGGCTGGGACGATCACACTAACGTGGTGGCCTATCTTGATCGCTTCCTTGAGCGGCCCGCCGTACAAAAAGGGCTGGTGACGCCCGCACGGGACTGATCGCCAAGCAAACTGCTGAAACAGGGCTTGCGGCCGCAGTGGCGCGCAAGCCCTATTTTTTAGCCCGGCAGCTTTCCGGTCAGCACATACCGCAGCACTTCAACTACTTGGACCGGTTCTTCGGCCACGGCCAGCGCGGCAGCGTCGACCTCTTTCAGCGCGTGCTGGTGGTCGGGACCGTGCAGCACAATCAGCGACTTGCCCAGCGCCGCCGCATAGCCCGCGTCAAAGGCCGCGTTCCACTGCTTATATTTCTCACCAAACCGCACGACGACCACATCGGCATCCGCGATGCCTTTGCGGGTTCGGATCGCATTGACCATCGCGCCCTTGTGGTCATGCCAGTACTTGTTCGGCTCGGCCCCCAGAATAGCCACACCGCAATCGTCGCTGGCGTCGTGATCGGTGACCGGGCTGTTGAAGGTGATATCCAGCCCCTGCGCGCCGTCGATGATCTGCTCGCGCCAGTCGGTATGGATTTCGCCAGAGAGGTATACGTTCAGACCCATGGGTGTCTCCGCTTTTGTTTCCAAGTCTACTTATGACGCAATCCGGAAAAGCCCAACGAAAAACGCGCCCGTAGGCGCGTTGATCTCTTTCCGGAAATCAGGTTTTAGCCGCGCAGAACGCCGCCGGTTGCCTTGGTGACCTTGGCGATGATCTTCTCGGCCACCGCTTCGATGTCTTTTTCCTTCAGCGTCTTGTCTGTCGGTTGCAGACGTACAGTGATGGCCAGAGATTTCTTGCCCTCACCCAGACTGCCGCCGATGAATTCGTCAAAGACGCGCACATCTTCGATCAGCGCCTTGTCGGCACCCGCTGCGGCGTTCACCAGCGTCAGCGCCTCGACACCCTCATCAACGACAAAGGCAAAGTCACGCTCGACAGCTTGCAGGTCACGCAGCTCCAGCGCGGCACGGGTGGCACCGGATTTTCGAGGCAAAGGCACCTCGTCCGGCCAGATGGTAAACGCCATTGCCGGGCCTTTGATGTCCATCGACTGCAGGACGCGCGGGTGCAGTTCACCGAACACGCCCAGCACCTTTTTCGGACCCAAACAGATCTTGCCATGGCGGCCCGGATGCCACCACGCATCGCTATCGCGCAGAATCTGCACTTTGGCGGGCGCGCCGATGGCCGCCAGCACCGCCTCGGCATCTGCCTTGGCGTCGAATACATCCGCCAAGCGAGACGCACCATGCACATCCTTGGGACCGCTACGACCAACCAACAGGCCGGTGATCTGCGTTTTCTGATCGCCGGGCTCTCCGTCATGGAAGACCGGGCCAACCTCGAACAGCGCCACGTCCGCATAGCCGCGCGCCTGATTGCGGGCCGCGGCCTGCAGCAGACCGGGCAGCAGATCCGGGCGCATGTGGCTCATCTCGGATGAGATCGGGTTTTCCAGCTGAGTCGCCGCATCCCCGCCACCAAACAGTCCAGCCGAAGCCTGATCGATGAACGTATAGGACACACATTCGTTATAGCCCAGCGCCGCGCAGGTGCGACGCGCCATGGATTGACGGCGCTGCGTCGGGGTCATCACAGGTTTCGGGATGCCATCCGTGATACGCGGCAGTGGTTTGCCCTGCAGCTTTGTCAGGGATGCAATCCGCGCGACCTCTTCCACCAGATCGGCTTCACCCATGATGTCGGGGCGCCAACTGGGAACATGCGCCATCTCACCTTCCAGACGGAAACCAAGACGGGTCAGGGTCTGGCGTTGTTCGCTTTCGGGGATGTCCATACCGACCAGAGACTGCACTCGAGCGGCGTCCAGCTTGTAGGCACGTGAATGGTCCGGCGCCTTACCAGCTTCAACAACCTTGGAAACCTCACCGCCGCAAATATCCAGAATCATCTGGGTCGCCTGCTCCAGCCCCTCCAGCGTGTATTTCGGGTCAACACCGCGTTCAAAGCGGTACCGCGCATCGGAGTTGATCTTCAACGCACGTCCGGTCAACGCGATTTGCACATGATCCCAGAACGCACTTTCAAGGAAGACATTCACCGTTTCTTCGGTACAGCCGGTTTCCTCACCACCCATGATACCGGCGATGGATTCCGGGCCTTTGTCGTCCGAAATCACCATCATGCCGGGCTGCAGGGTGTATTCCTTTTCGTCCAGCGCAACCAGTTTTTCACCACCCTTGGCGCGGTGCACCCGCAGATTGCCCTGAACCTTATCCGCGTCGAATACGTGCAGCGGGCGGTTGTGGTCGAAAGTCATATAGTTGGTGATGTCCACCAAGGCCGAGATTGGGCGCAGACCGATCGCCTTCAACTGATCCTGCAGCCATTGCGGGCTGGGGCCATTCTTGACGCCGCGGATCAAACGGCCGGTGAAATGCGGCGCGCCATCCAGAGTATCCTCATCAATGGTCACCTTGATCGGGCTTTCGAAATCACCCGGCACCGGCGCATAGTCGCGATCCTTCAGCGTGCCCACACCGCGCGCCGCCAAATCGCGCGCGATCCCCTCGACACCCAGCGCATCCGGGCGGTTCGGCGTGATCGCAATCTCGATCATCGGGTCAATCTTCGAGGGCTCATTCTCGGCCAGCCAGTCGATGAACCGATCACCAACCTCACCCGAGGGCAGCTCAATGATACCGTCATGCTCGTCCGACAGCGCCAGTTCGCGCTCCGAGGCCATCATGCCAAAGCTTTCGACACCACGGATCTTGCCGACGCTGATCGTCAGATCCAGACCGGGGATATACATGCCCGGCTTGCAGACCACGACGGTGATGCCTTCGCGCGCGTTCGGGGCACCGCAGATGATCTGCAGCTCACCCTCATTCGTGTCCACCTTGCAGACGCGCAGCTTGTCGGCGTCGGGGTGTTTCTCGGCATGTTTCACGTAACCGAGGGTGAAATCCTTCAGCCGGTCAGCCGGATTGACGATCTCTTCGACCTCAAGGCCAAGATCGGTCAGCGCCTCGGCGATCTCATCGACCGAAGCATCAGTGTCGAGGTGGTCTTTCAGCCAGGAGAGAGTGAATTTCATTGCACGGGGCCTTTTTTGGCAAACATCCAGTCGGCACAGGCAATGGCAAAGATTGGGCCGGGGTGCAAGCGCTGCGCGTTACGGATAGGTGGGGGTGCGGCCCAAAAGCTCATCCAATTGCCGCCCGATCCAGCCATGGGGGATGAAATGCCCGCCGGGATGGGTATCCAGCGTAACCCGCCCCTGCGTGCAATCCGCCCATTCCACCCGGCTGAGTGTCAGGATCGGAACTACGCTCCAATCGCCGCGCGGAGTAGCCCCGTTGCAGTTGTATTTCTCGCGCCACAACGCCACCGGATAGGTCGTATCGCCACCCGCGCCATAGGGAAAATCCATCACTGTATCGCTGAGGCCGTGCACATGGCGCACCTCGCGCGGGGCTTCGGGGCAATGTTCGGTCTGTCGGATGGTTCCGGCCACGCCCAGCAACGCAGCGATATCATCGCCCGACTGACAGGCAAACCGCCACGCCATCGCGCCGCCGAAGGAATAGCCCGAAACATAGATGCGGTCGGGATCAATCGGGTAGCGCTTGGCCACATCCTTTAACACCCGGTCGGCAAAACCCACATCGCCTGTGTCCGAGGTCCAGAAATCCCAGCTTTTGCCCAGCCCGTTTGGGGCCACCAGCAGCACGCCGCGCAGTTTCGTTGCCCCGGCGATGCGTTCATGGTTCACCACCACGGTTCCCTGCCGCGCCCAGCCATGGAAATGCAGCAGAACGGGCAGAGGCGTTTCACCATCCCAGCCGTCCGGTTCCAGCACGTGATACGAGCGGTCACCGACCTGACAGGCGGTATCGCCGTGACAGGATTCAATGGCGGTGGCTTGGGTGGCGGTCAGCAGGAAGAGGCAGAGCAGTCGGTAAATCATCCGTCGAACCCTAGCGAGCCTGCGCCCGCTGTCACGTCACAACCCCGTGGGCGCATGTAACTAGCCGCGCTGTCGCCGGACCGCGGGATGGAGATCCAAGGTTTGAGTTGGCACTTTATGCCAGCCAAATCCGCGCACTATCAAAGTATGGCGCAAGCGGAGAACAAAACGTCAGACCTGCGGTAAATTCGCCCAATCTTGCCTAGCTCAAGTCTTCTTTCATGGCAGAAATCATCTCATCTGACACAGACACAATCTTCGCTAGGTAATGCCGATCAACAACTCTTTGTTCCTCAGTTTTTTTGAGCCATTGCGCTTGAGACAACGAGATTACGTGATCTCCAAAATCAATGTAAATTCCTCTTAGATTCAAAGCGCAGCTGTACACCTCTTTAGGGGCGATCAGTTTTAGCTCTTGAAGGTAACGATATAGATTTGAAGTTTGCTTCGAAATGTTGGTGTTCTCGGGACCCGAGCTAATCTCATTCCAAAGCAAACCACATTGATGAACGTATTCAGCGTACACTTTGCGGCGTTCATCTCTACGCAACTCAGCTCGCTCAGACGCCGCCTTCTTATAGTAGAGGTAAATTGCACCAGCCAAAGCAATCAACGGACTCAGATTTGCCACCAAAGCCCCAACCCACTCAAGAAAAGCGGGTAGCCAAACGAAGTCATGTACTAAGTTCTCGACAACCGAAGTAGATTCACTCACCTACTCAAACCACCATGCAGGTTCGGCATATCCAGCGCCGCAAACCCATAGTGACGCAGCCAGCGCAGGTCGCTATCAAAGAACGCCCGCAAATCTGGAATGCCATATTTAAGCATCGCCAGACGGTCGATCCCAATCCCGAACGCAAAGCCCTGATAGACCTCGGGATCAATCCCACCGGCGGAGATCACCTTGGGGTGGACCATGCCCGAGCCCAGAATCTCCATCCAGTCGTCGCCCTCGCCGATTTTCAGCTGACCGTTATCCCAGGAACAGCGGATATCGACCTCGGCCGATGGCTCGGTAAAGGGGAAGTGCGAGGCACGGAAGCGCAGCTCTACATCGTCGACCTCGAAGAAGGCCTTCACGAACTCTTCCAGAACCCATTTCAGGTTCGCCATCGAGATGTCCTTGTCGATGGCCAGCCCTTCGACCTGATGGAACATCGGCGTGTGGGTCTGGTCATAGTCAGCGCGATAAACGCCGCCCGGACAGATAATGCGGATCGGCGCGCCTTGCAGCTCCATCGAGCGGATTTGCACCGGGGATGTATGGGTACGCAGCACATGCGGCGGGCGATCATCGCCTTCGGCGCGGTGCATATAGAACGTGTCCATCTCGGCCCTTGCGGGGTGGTGGCCGGGGATGTTCAGGGCGTCAAAGTTGTGCCAGTCGGTTTCGATCCGCGGCCCTTCGGCCACCGAGAAGCCCAGTTCAGCAAAGATCGCCGTCAGTTCCTCGGTCGCCTGGCTGATCGGGTGGATCGAGCCCTGACGGCGCGCGCGGGTCGGCAGGGTCACGTCCAGCCATTCGGTGCGCAAACGCTCATCCAGCGCGGCATCGGCCAATGCTGCTTTTTTCGCTACAAGCGCCGAGTTGATCTCGTCCTTCAGGGCGTTCAGTGCGGGGCCTGCAACCTGACGTTCTTCGGGCGTCATCTTGCCCAACTCGCGCATCTTCAGCGCGACCTCGCCTTTTTTACCCACGGCGGAGACGCGGATCGCCTCAAGTGCGTTTTCGTCGCCTGCTTCGGCGATCTGCCCCAGATACTTTGCCTTAAGATCGTCCATGACGGCCCTCTGAAATTGGTCGACAACCTGCTATCGGCCAATCCCTGCGAATGCAACCCGGACCGAGCGGATCAGTAGCTGTATTCCGGGAACACCCGCGTCAGATCACCATTCCAGTCGCCATTGTAGTGATCCAGCAACTCATCGGCGGGGACCTTGCCCGTCTCAAGGCTGTCTTTCAGGGCGTTCAGGAAATGCGTCTCGTCCGGCACCAAACCACCGGCACCGGGGAAGGCGCGGGATTTCAGACCAGCCTCGGAAATCGAAACCACTTCACGCGCCAGATCGTGCATGTTGATGTTGCCGGCCTGAGCTTGAAGACCGTCCTTGGCGGCCTCGATCCGCAAGGATTCGCGGGTTTCCGCGTCCCAGCCTTTGACCAGATCCCACGCGGCATCCAGCGCGCCTTGATCATAGGTCAGTCCAACCCAAAAGGCGGGCAGCGCGCACAGGCGGCGCCACGGGCCACCATCGGCGCCGCGCATCTCCATGAATTTCTTGATCCGCGCTTCGGGGAAGGCGGTGGTCAGGTGGTCGGCCCAGTCGGACAGGGTCGGCGTCTCACCGGGCAGCGCGGGCAGCTTGCCTTGCAGGAAGTCACGGAAGGACATGCCCAGCGCGTTGATATATTCGCCGTCGCGATAGACGAAATACATTGGCACATCGAGCGCGTATTGTACGTAGCGTTCGAACCCAAAGCCGTCTTCGAACACGAAGGGCAGCATACCAGTGCGCGCATCATCCAGATGCCGCCAGATATAGCTGCGCCAGCTTTTCTGACCGTTCACCTTGCCCTCAAAAAACGGAGAGTTCGCGAACAGGGCCGTTGCGACCGGCTGCAGCGCCAGCGCCACACGCAGTTTCTGCACCATGTCGGCCTCGGACCCGAAGTCGATATTGACTTGAACCGTGCAAGTGCGGCGCATCATGGCACGGCCCATGGTGCCGACTTTCTCCATGTAGTCGTTCATCAGCCGGTAACGGCCCTTGGGCATCAACGGCATCTCGTCATGGGTCCAGATCGGGGCCGCGCCCAGACCGATAAAGCCCACGCCAATCTCGTCGGCGATATCCTTCACCTCGCGCAGGTGGGTGTTTACCTCATCGCAGGTCTCGTGAATCGTCTCCAGTGGAGCACCCGACAGCTCCAGTGCGCCACCGGGTTCGAGGCTGACATTGGCGCCGTCCTTTTCCAGACCGATCAGATGCCCAGCTTCGCGCACTTCAGCCCAGCCGTGGCGATCGCGCAGCCCTTCGAGCACCGCAACGATCGAGCGTTTACCCTCGAACGGCAAGGGTTTCAGAGTGTCTTTACAATAGCCGAACTTCTCATGCTCGGTCCCGATGCGCCAATCCTGCTTGGGCTTACAGCCCGATTCCAGATATTCGGCCAGTTGCTCATGGCGTTCGATCGGCCCGCCGCCGGACTGGGGGATGGACATGAACCGTGCTCCGATCCTGATGTGTCTGTCTAGTTGGTCAGTCGTGAGGGTAAACCGCCCCAGTGTCAATGCAGGGTTAGATGAGCCGGGCGCGTTGACGTGCGCTCCCAGATCACTACCGGATGCAGGGACCCGCCGTTCAGTTCAGACAGCATTTGTTCGGTTTTCAGGCCCGGTAAGGTCGAGAACACATCAAACAACGCCTCAGCGCCTTCGGCATTCACAGGAATGTGAAGCACCGGCTGACCCGGTTGTTCCAGCACCCAATGCGCGGGTGAGGAAGTCGGGTCCAACGCAAGCCTCTCGATTTCCCGTGTGGCAATCATGCCGCCTTCTAACGGGCCAAGATAGGTGATCTGGCCTTCGTCGATGGTCACAACACCGGGGCCGCCAACACCCGTGCGAAAACGGACGCGTTGAATACCAACGACGGCGAGGGCCACGGCAGCAAGAACCAACACCCAGCCCAGCCAACCCAACAGCCCGCCAGGTCCACTGATCCAGCTGAGGCCCACCAACAGGACCGCCGCAGCCACCAGCACCTCGCGCCAGCGCCACAGGGTCAGTTTGGCTTCGGGTCGGATGAAACTCATGCCGTGTCCTTTGGGTTTGTGAACAGGATCAGCGAATACTGGCCCGCCGGTTGAAATCCAATTCCGATATAGGCACGCGCGGCGGAATCGGAAGCCGCAAACAGCACCGCGCGGGACGCTCCGGCCTCGCGCGCCTCAACCAGATGCAGCGCCACAGCCAGTCTGGCATGGCCCAGACCGCGCAGGTCCGGCGGCGTGTAAACCCCTCCGATTTGCACGATCTCGGGTAGGCGGGCGTTGAAGCCGGTCATGGCAACCGGCTGGCCTTCGATCAGCAACGCGCGGTGCGAGTCGCGTTCGATATACGTTGCGACATCCGCTTTCGCCTGCCCTCGCGCCCGATCAGGCGCGAAATCCATGGTCTCGATCAGATAGCTTTCCCGCCACTCTTGGGTGACCGCCTTATCGAGCGCCTCCAAAGGCACAATCTCGGCACTGTCATCTTCGGGCACAACCAGCTTGTCCAACTCCAACGAAAATCCTGGTTCGTCATTGTTCAGGGTCGCGGGGCGATCTGCCCAACTTGCCAGTCGCATGACCCGACGAGCCTGAGACGCCTCGGCGGCCAAGCCAAACAGCTTGCGGCCCCGGATCAGGTCAACCGCTGCCTCAAGCTCTGCGTCGGTGCAATCGGGACATTGCGGCAGGACCATGCCTTCGTTGGTGATGCTGAATACGGCGCGGGGTTCATCCCCCAGAACCCAAGCGTTCAACGCGCGCGGATGTGCACCGTGAAGACCATGATCCCGCAAATTGGCCAGCGGAAACATCGAAGTCTGAATATGTTGTGAGAGGAATACATCGATCAGCGGCACATCGGTTTCAGTCGCCGCTCGCCACGTCACGACCAATCCCCCAAAGCCTGTTGCCACATGGTCAAGGCCGCCACGGCGGCCGTGTCGGCGCGCAGGATACGCGGGCCAAGACTCACCACATGCGCGAACGGCAATCCGGCCAACCGGGTGCGTTCTTTTTCCGAGAACCCACCTTCCGGGCCAATCAAAATAGCCCAGGGGTGACCCTTTTCGTGCGCCGCCAGACGCAAGGCCGAGCCCACCTCGGCTTCGTCGCAGAACATCAGCTGACGGTCTCCGGGCCACGCGTCCAGAATTCGATCTAACCGTTGCAGATCGGCGACCTCGGGCACAAAAGTGCCACCACATTGTTCGGCAGCCTCAACAGCGTGGGCCTGCAGCCGATCCTGACGGATGCGTTCGGAATTGGTGAACTCGGTCTGCACCGGCATGATCCGGGCCGCGCCCATTTCCGCTGCCTTTTCAACGATAAAATCGGTGCGCGCCTTTTTGATCGGGGCGAACAGGAACCACAGATCGGGCGGCATTTTAAGCGGTTTTGTCTGCTCCACGCAGCTCAGAACGCCACCGCGTTTGCCCGCCTCAGCAACCTCGGCCAGCCACTCTCCGTCCCGGCCGTTGAACAGGGCCACATGGCCGCCCACAGCCAGCCGCATAACGCCAAACAGGTAATGCGCCTGCTCACGCGTCAAATCTACCGATTGCCCCTGACCCAGAGGGTGCTCTACATACAGTCTGATCTTTGCACTCATGAGACGTTACATATGCAAGGCAACGCCCCAACACCAGACGGTCAGGTCGCCGATGCGGTCAGTGGCAACTGGGTCGATTCATATGCACCCGCTTTTACCCGGCCCTACCTTCGGCTCAGCCGCGCGGATCGGCCCATCGGTACATGGTTGTTGCTGATTCCCTGTTGGTGGGGTCTGGCGCTTGCGATCCTCAGCGATGGCACCCCCCGATGGGAAGACCTCTGGATTGCTATCGGCTGTGCCATCGGGGCCTTCCTGATGCGCGGCGCGGGCTGCACGTGGAACGACATCACCGACCGAAAGTTCGACGGACAAGTGGAACGAACTCGGTCGCGACCGATTCCATCCGGGCAGGTCAGCGTGCGGCAAGCTGTGATCTGGATGGGTTTGCAATGTCTGCTTGCACTGGGAATCCTGCTGACGTTCAACCAAGCGGCCATCGCCATGGGTGTACTGTCTCTGTTGCCAGTTACAATCTACCCCTATGCCAAACGCTTTACATGGTGGCCGCAGGTGTTTCTGGGGCTGGCCTTTAATTGGGGCATCCTGCTGACCTGGGCTGCGCACACTGGAACGGTCGGCGCACCCGCGATCACGCTGTATCTGGCCGGCATCGCCTGGACGCTTTTCTACGATACGATCTATGCCCATCAGGACGCCGAGGACGACGAGCTGATCGGCATTAAATCCACCGCACGGCTGTTCGGCACCGACACCGCCCGCTGGCTGAAATATTTTCTTGTGGCCACGGTCTTCCTAATGGGTTTGGCCATTATCGACGGTGCACTTTCTCAGGCCTCGTTGCTGGCGTTGGTCGTTGCATTGGCGGGACCATGGGCTATGGGCTGGCACATGACATGGCAATTGCGCGGGTTGGATACCGAGGACAATGCAAAACTGCTGCAACTGTTCCGTGCCAACCGCGATACTGGCCTTATTCCGCTGATCTTCCTCTGCGTCGCGCTGTTGCTCTGATTGCACCTTGGCGCGGGCCTCTGTAAGAGTGCGCACAACCGCTTGAGGAGTCGATAAACCGCACATGCGTTTGCCCTATTTCTTTGCCGTTTCTCTTATCTTTCTCGTGTCTGCAGGCCTGTGCCTTATGACCGCCAGCTTTGCGGTGACAAAGGTTGAAGAAACGTCCGAATTCGCGGTGCGCCGCGCGCTGGACCTGAAAGGGCACGACTGGACCGAGGTGCATTCGGACGGCTTGCGTGTCGTATTGACGGGGACCGCAACGGACGAGGCCACCCGTTTCAGCGCACTGACCGCAGCGGGTACAGAAGTCGATACCTCGCGCGTGATCGACGAAATGGAGGTGGCACCTACAACCGAACTGGCACCGCCCCAATTCTCCGCCGAGATTTTGCGCAATGACAGCGGTATTTCCGTAATCGGCCTGATCCCAGCCAGTCAGAACCGCGACGCACTGATGAAACGATTGCGTGATCTGGATGATGACGGCCGTGTTTCTGACCTGCTGGAAACCGCAGACTATCCCGAACCCAAAGGGTGGGATAACGCCATTAGCTATGCGCTGGACGCTTTGAACCTGCTACCTCGCTCCAAAATCTCGGCCAGCCCCGGACTGGTAAAGATCACAGCAATTGCCGACAGCCAGCAGGAAAAAGAACAGCTGGAACAGTATCTCACGCGCGCCGCGCCGCCCAGCCTGCGCATCGGTCTGGCGATCTCGGCACCGCGGCCAGTAATTACACCTTTTACCTTGCGCTTTCTGATCGGCGAGGATGGCGGGAAATTCGATGCGTGCTCGGCTCAGGATGAGAATGCCCGGTCTGCGATTGCCGCCGCCGCGCAGGATGCCGGTCTGACAGGCCCCTTCACTTGTACCATCGGTCTGGGCGTACCCTCACCCCGCTGGCCCGAGGCCGCTACACTTAGCATTCGCGCCTTGGCGGAGCTTGGCAAAGGGTCGGTGACGATCTCGGACGCGGATATCACACTGGCAGCAGCACAAGGCACAGATGCCGGAACCTTTGATCGGGTGGTGGGCGAGCTTGAAAATGCCCTGCCCCCGGTCTTTGCACTGCATGCGGTCCTACCTCCACCCGAAACGGATGAAGGCGAAGGCCCGCCCGAGTTTACTGCCACGCGCAGTCCCGAGGGGCTGGTCCAGATGCGTGGTCGTCTGACTGATGAAACCCAGCGCGAGATGGTCGATAGCTACGCCCGCGCCGCCTTTGGGTCCGAACGGGTCCATACTGCACCCCGTATCGCACCAGAGGGCCTGCCAATGGATTGGCCCGTGCGTATTCTGACCGGGCTTGAGGCGCTGGCCCAACTTCACAATGGAGCCCTGACGGTCACACCGGACGATCTTGTTTTGACCGGCGTCAGCCATGACCCGGACACACGCGCCCAAATCGCCGGACTGCTATCCGAGAAGCTGGGCGACGCGCAAGAATTCACCTTGTCGATCACCTATCATGAACCGCCCGAACCCGCCGACAAGCTGCCCGACCCAGAAATCTGCGAAGAACGCATCGCCGAGGTTCAGGCCAGCACCAAGATCGCATTCGAGCCCGGCTCTGCCACCGTCGCCGCCGATTCACGCGACACGGTAAACCAGATCGCGGACATCCTGCGCGAATGCGGCCCGATCCGGCTGGAGATTCAGGGTCACACCGACAGTCAAGGGCGCGAAGAGATGAATCAGCAGCTCAGCCAGGCGCGGGCACAATCCATTCTGAACGAGCTGCGTGGACGCCGTGTGCCCACCGCCAGCTATACTGCTGTAGGATATGGCGAAACGCAGCCCATCGCTGACAACGATACCGAAGAAGGCCGCGAAGAGAACCGCCGCATCGAATTTCACCTGATCCGACCCGAGCCGGTCGAGAACCCAGAAACCGGGCTGGACGCGATCGAGGCTGAAACAATCAAGGCCGATCAGACGGACAATGCCGCCTCAGACGCGGATGCAGGGGACCAATAAGTTGAACCGTATCGAATTCATCATCGCCACCGCCATCATCCTGTTCGCGGCCTTCTGCATGGGCTGGTTCGCCAATTGGCTGGCGCACCGACTGTCCCGCGTGCGCCAAAGCGACGTGGCCGATCTGGACCGCATGAGCCAAGAGCTGCACGAGGCCGAGGAAACCCGCGATCAGGCGATCACCTACCTGCAACAGCGCGAGGCCGAGTTGACCAATCAGTTGACACAGGCCGAGGCCGAACTGGCCGCCGCCATGGACGGCCTACGCGCCGCCCGGCAAGAGGCCGAAGAATTGCGCGGGCGTATCAACAACGCAGATTAAGGGAAAAAGCCCTATCTGGGCAGGCATCATCAGATAGCCGGATTTTTCACTCTCATTTTACTCGCAATTCTGTTGGGTCGTCACCAACATGAGGGCGATCAATGTCAAATCAAACAGACAAATTCGAGCTATTCAAAAGCCTGCACTTTGGGTCTGAAGCTTTTGTCATGCCCAACCCTTGGGACGCTGGCTCGGCCCGGTTGCTGTCCAATTTGGGCTTTGAAACATTGGCAACGACCAGCGCTGGCTTTGCGTTCTCGAAAGGCAAACGCGACTCTTTTGCTGAGCTAAGCAGGGATGAGCTTCTGGACAATGCCTCTGACATCGTCAAAGCGGTTCCCCTGCCCGTTTCCGCCGACCTTGAAGCAGGCTTTGGGGATGCACCCGAAACCTGCGCCGAAACCATCCGAATGGCCGCAGAGATCGGCTTGGTTGGTGGATCAATAGAAGATGCGACAGGCAATCCCGACGCCCCCATCTATGACCTGCACCAAGCGGTTGATCGTATTCAGGCTGCTGCGGAGGCTGCCGCAGAATTACCTTTCTTGTTGACCGCACGGGCAGAAAACTACCTGTGGGGTCGTGCGGACCTGGGTGATACGATCAAACGATTGCAAATGTTTTCCGAAGCAGGCGCTGCCGTACTCTATGCACCCGGTTTGCCCGACATAGACGCGATTAGAACCGTGTGCCGTGAAGTCGACAAACCGGTGAATATAGTGATGGGGTTGAGCGGACCTGTCTATTCCGTATCCGAGCTTTCCGAAGCAGGCGTTCGGCGGGTCAGCGTCGGCGGGTCATTCGCGCGCGCCGCATTTGGCGCATTGAAACGGGCCGCCGATGAAGTAAAATCCAAGGGTACGTTCAGCTATTCGGCCGATGCGATTTCTGGTGATGAGCTTGGCAGGCTTGTGAACTGAAAATGGCGCGGACCCAGTTTGCGTTCGGATCAAACTGTCACCAGCGTGTCAGCGCGTCCTCGTCCTCATCCTTGGCAGCGACCCACGCCTCACCTGACTTGGTGATCTCTTTCTTCCAAAAAGGCGCGCGGGATTTCAGGTAATCCATCAGATACTCGGCCGCCTCGAACGCGTCCTTGCGATGCCGAGCAGCCGTGGCCACCATCATGATCCGGTCCCCCGGAGCCAACCGCCCGTGGCGATGGATGACCAATACATCCCCCAACGACCAGCGTTGCTGCGCCTCTTGCGCGATCTTGGTCAGGGCGCGTTCGGTCATGCCTGGGTAATGCTCGATCTCCATCACATCCAGATCGCCCGAGGCCAGATCCCGCACGACACCGGTAAAGGTCACAATGGCCCCATTTGCGTCGTCACCGTTGGCAAAGGCGTTGGCCTCGGCGCCCAGGTCGAACTCTTGTTCCAGAACCACGATGCGCATGTCAGCCGCCGGTCATGGGTGGGAAGAATGCCACCTCGCGCACTCCGGACAGCGAAGCGTCAAAATCTGACAGCTCCTGATCCAGCGCGACGCGAAGCGCGGACAGGTCGGCAAAGGCTGCAGCATAGCGGTCTTCACGCGCGCTGAGTTCGGCGACCAGATCGGATACCGTCGCGGCCTCGGTCTCGACCCGCTCTTTCGGCAATCCGATCCGTTCTCGGACCCAGGCGAAATACAGCACGTCCATCACTTAGCTCTCCTTCAGGTGGGGCATGGCTTTACGTAGGTAGTCATAGCCGGTGATCAATGTCAGCGTCGCGGCAATCCACAACAGCCACAGACCAATCCGGCCAGACCAGAACATCCCCTCAAGGTGCCAGCGTAACCCGTGCAGGTCTTCAATCTGCCCCGTCAGAACCTGATCCAGCGTTTCTGCATCCATCCCGATTGAACCCATCACAAAATGGTGCTCGAATATCCCCTGCGAGAACAAGATAGCAATTGCCACCATTTGCGCGGTGGTTTTCCACTTGGCCAGCTTTGTCACCTTCAGTGTCCCGGCCACGTCACCCAGATATTCCCGCAGACCCGAGACAAAGACTTCGCGGAACAGGATCACGGTTGCTGGCAAGACCAACCAGGGCGTCCAGTGCTCGGCAGAATAGCCCACCAGTATCATCAGCGCGATTACGACCATCGCCTTGTCCGCGATGGGGTCCAGCATGGCCCCGATCTTGGTTTCCTGCTGCCAGGCGCGGGCCAGATAGCCGTCGAACCAGTCAGTGATAGCCGCCGATAAAAACAGGATCAGCGCGAACCAATCCGCGTAAGGGCGGGTGAAGTACAAAAACATCACGGCCAGACCGGGGGCTGCAAGCAGGCGTAGCACGGTCAGAATATTGGGCAGGTTCCATTTCATGGTTCGGACATTACATTGCCGGTCGCAGACATAAAAGGCGGCCCCGTAAAAAACTGGCCAGATCACAGGCAGTTGCGGCAGCGTTGGTCAAAGGGTCGCAAGCTGGAACTCTCAGTCAGATACCCCCTTGGCGCGCGATCCCTTTGCGGTCAGATTGACGACCAGTTTCAAAGTAACGGCGCAATGACAGCACATATTCAAACCGATGCCCGGTCCAATCTGATCGGCAGCGCCTGGATGATCCTGGCGATGGCGCTGTTCGCGCTGGAAGACGCTTTGCTAAAGGGGGCCTCGACCGCGTTGCCAATCTGGCAGATCCTGCTGCTTTTCGGTTCAGGTGGAGCGGTGATCTTTGCGATTGTGGCCGCGCTGCGTGGGACGTCATTGTTTCACCCCGATGTGTTGTCGCGCCCAATGAAAGTGCGGGTCTTGTTCGAAATCCTTGGGCGGCTGTTCTATGTGTTGGCGATCGCCCTGACACCTTTGTCCGCGGCAACGGTGATCCTGCAAGCCACACCTCTGGTCGTGGTCGCAGGCGCAGCGCTGTTCTTTGGCGAAACGGTCGGGTGGAGACGGTGGAGCGCCATTCTGATCGGCCTGATCGGTGTGGTCATCATCATTCAACCGACCGGAGACAGTTTCTCGGCCCTGTCCATACTGGCCGTGCTGGGCATGTTGGGTTTTGCTGGACGCGATCTGGCCAGCCGTGCCGCACCCGCAACACTGGGAACCGAGGTGCTGGGTTTCTACGGCTTTCTTTGCATCATCATCGCCGGCTTGGCCTATCAGTTCTGGGAAGGCGCTCCGCTTGCGCCCGTTGACCTGCATACCGGACTACATTTGACCGGGGCGGTTCTGATGGGCACCGCCGCCTACGCCTCGTTGATGAAGGCAATGCGGACAGGCGAAGTTTCCGCCGTCACCCCGTTCCGCTATTCCCGCCTGTTGTTCGGGGTGGCGTTGGGCGTGGTCATGTTTGGCGAGCGACTTGACCAGACCATGTGGATTGGCAGCACACTGATTGTGGCCTCGGGGCTGTATATCCTGTGGCGCGGACGTCAGGCTTAGCCCTTGTCGTGGAAGAAATCATAGACCTTCTGCGCCAACCCGGCTGAAATTCCGTCAACCGCCTTCAAATCCGCCAGATTAGCCCGGCTGACCGCCTTTGCACTGCCGAAATGCGCCAGAAGGGCGCGTTTACGGGCGGCCCCCACTCCGGGGATTTCGTCCAGCGGTGTTGCGCCCACGGCCTTGGCCCGTTTCGCCCGGTGGGTGCCGATGGCAAAGCGGTGCGCCTCATCCCGTAAGCGCTGGATAAAGTACAGTACCGGGTCATTGCGTTTCAGGGCAAATGGGCGCTGACCAATACGGTGGAACTCTTCCTTGCCGTGGTCTCGGTCCACGCCCTTTGCGATGCCGAACATAGGGATGTCCTCGACCCCATGGGCCTGCATGATCTCATGCACGGCGCTCACCTGCCCGGCCCCGCCGTCGATCAACAGAAGGTCGGGCCACAGACCCTTGTCGCGGTCCGGGTCCTCTTTTTGCAGGCGCGTGAAACGGCGGGTCAAAACCTCTTTCATCATGCCAAAATCATCGCCCGGAGTCAGGTCATCGCCGCGGATGTTGAACTTGCGATAGGCATTTTTCATGAACCCCTCAGGGCCTGCCACAATCATGCCTCCCACCGCATTGGTGCCCTGAATGTGAGAGTTGTCGTAGACTTCGATCCGGTCCGGCGGATTGTCGAGATCAAACGCTTCGGCCACGCCACGCAGCAGTTTGGCCTGCGTCGCGCTTTCCGACATGCGGCGCGCCAGCGATTCACGTGCATTGCGCAGGGAACCGGCCACCAGCTCCTGTTTTTCGCCGCGCTGGGGCACGAGGATTTCAACCTTGCGGCCCGCTTTCTCGGTCAGCGCCTCCTGCATCAAATCGGCGTTTTCTATTCCGTCGGACAGGATCAATTGCCGGGGCGGTTCCTTGTTGTCGTAGAACTGGCCAAGGAACGCCTCCATGACCTCAGCAGCCGAAACATCGGGCCCCACGCGCGGGTAGAAATCCTTGTTGCCCCAGTTCTGATTGGCACGGATGAAGAACACCTGCACACAGGCCTGCCCGCTATCCATGTAGAGGCCAATCACATCCGCCTCGGCCACTCCGCGCGGGTTGATGCCTTGGCTGGTCTGCACCTGCGTCAGCGCCCGGATACGGTCGCGCAGACCGGCGGCGCGTTCGAACTCCATCGCCTCAGAGGCGGCCATCATCTGTTCGGCCAACTCCTCCTGCACCTTGGTCGAGCGGCCCGACAGAAAGCGTTCCGCATCCTTGACGCTTTCGCGGTAATCCTGCTCCGAGATCAGCCCGACGCATGGTCCGGAACAGCGTTTGATCTGATACAACAGACAAGGCCGTGTCCGGCTGTCGAACATCGAATCCGAGCAGTTGCGCAACAGGAATGCCTTCTGCAACTGGTTCAACGTCCGGTTCACCGCGCCCGCGCTGGCAAAGGGGCCAAAATAGGCGCCCTTTTCTTTCTTCGCCCCGCGATGTTTCTTGATCTGCGGATAGGCATGATCCTTGGCGACCAGAATGTTCGGGAAACTCTTATCATCGCGCAGCAGCACGTTGTATTTTGGCTTGAGCTGCTTGATCAGGTTCTGCTCCAGCAGCAGCGCCTCGGTCTCGGTTCGCGTGGTCAGGAACATCATCGAGGCGGTCGCGGCGATCATCCGTTCGATCCGGCCCGAATGACCGGGCCGCGCATAATTCGACACCCGCGCCTTGAGGTTTCGCGCCTTTCCCACATACAGAACCCGGCTGTCCGCATCCAGCATCCGATACACACCCGGCGAGCTGTCCAGCGTCTTCACATAGCGCTGAATGCAGGCATAGCCGGTGGGCTGAGCATCCGGGGTCTGGTTGTCTTGGAGTGTCATGGGCCTCAGATATGATTCTCTGACAATGGCTGCAATCTTGAGGCTCTCAGATCAAGAGAAAACAAATCCACGGTTTCTGTGGATAAGTGTGATGATAAGTTTCCTGACACTACGAAATTCCCTTGATTCATTAAGAAAACCTTGAACTGCCCAAAAAATAGGCAGCATTATAAGTATTTGTTTTTAAAAGAAAGAAAATCCTACACAAGACAAGTGCATGAAAAAAAAGACATTTTCACGATAGGCAGGTAACAGAAACGCGAACGGTGCAAAACTTGCAGCAGATTTACTTATTCTACACCCAATACATCCGGTGTCTGCCAGCCCAAATGCTGCCCGCCATCCACACACAAAAGCTGTCCGGTGACGGCTTGGGCATCCAGAAAATACCCCAGCGCGGCGGTAATATCTGACGGGTTCGCGCCTCGCTCTAGCAGAGTGTTGGCCCGCTGCGCGTTGAAATGATCCTCACTCTGGCGGTGTCCCTGCATGGTCGGCCCCGGCCCGATGGCGTTGACGCGGATCGCGGGGGTCAATGCCTGCGCGGAAGTACGGGTCAACGCCCAAAGGCCCATCTTGGCAATCGTGTAAGACATGAATTCAGGCGTCAGTTTACGTACCCGCATGTCGACCATGTTGACGATCAAACCAGTGGCGACGGGTTCGCCTGCCTCGTCCGTGTCGGGTGTTAGCCCCTGTTCCGCCATCGCCTGTGTCAACACGAAGGGAGCGCGCAGGTTGCTGTCCATATGCCGGTCCCAGCTTTGCCGCGTGGTGGTGTGGATGTTGTCATATTCAAAGATTGAGGCGTTGTTGACCAGACAGGTGATCGGCCCGCCCAGAGCCTCAGCCGCGCGAGGTAGCAGCGCGCTGACCTGCGCCTCGTCCAGAAGGTCTGCCTGCAAAGCCACCGCCTTGCGGCCCAGAGCCTGAACCTCGGCCACGGTCTCCTGCGCGGGGTGTTCCGAGGTGGCGTAATGCACGGCGACATCATAGCCGCGTCGCGCCAGATACAGCGCCATGGCCCGTCCAAGGCGAATTCCGGCACCGGTCACTAACGCTCGGGTCATGGACGCTTCCTCTTGATCAAATCACGCCAGCAACACGACGATGTAGACTGCATATAGCAGGGTCAACACAAAGCCCCAGGTGCGCGTGATGTCCTGTTTGAAAAACACGAACGGGGCCAGCAGCAGCGAGGCACCCAGCATCACCCACAGGTCGAACCGCAGGAACTCAGGATCTACGGGAATCGGTCCGACCAGCGTAGCAATCCCGACGATGGCCAGCAGGTTGAACATGTTCGATCCGATCACGTTACCCAGAGCCACATCCGCCTGCCGCCGTAGCGCAGCCATCACTGTTGTCGCCAATTCCGGCAGAGAGGTCCCAACGGCAACCAGTGTCAAGCCGATCACTGTTTCGCTGACGCCATAGGTGAGGGCAATCACGGTCGCGTTCTCGACCAGAAGATGCGCACCCATGGGCAGGCCGATCAGACCTAGAACCAGATAAATTGAAATCTTCCAGTAGGCCATGTTGGGGTCGGCCTCTTCGAGGCCGTCCAATTCTTCATCCTCGGCGCAGGCCTGACCACATGCTTTGCGATGCGCGTGTGCCTCGCGAAACGCATTCCAGAGGACCAGACCCAATGCCGCCAGCAGAATCGCTCCGCTAACCAGAGTGAACACACCGCAAAAGGCCAAACCGATGAACAGGACCGAGGCCAACAGCATGAAAACATAGTTCCTGCGGCTGTTGCATTCGCTGGTGTGCAATGTCGACAGCAAGGCTGGCAGGCCCAGAACCAACAGGATATTTGCTGTATTCGACCCGACCACATTACCTAGGGCAATGCCCGGCGCGTTTTCCTTGATCGCGCTGATGGCAATCAAAAGCTCGGGCGCGGAGGTGCCAAAGGCTACGATCGTCAGGCTGACGATCAGCGCCGGCACGCCCATACGCAGGCTCAGGTTCACCGCGCCACGCACAAGGGCATCGCCCGCCAGCAACAGGATCAGCAGACCGAGGCCGGATAACAGCCATGCCGTCATGTACGGCCTCCTTTTTCGCAGGCGCAGGGGCCTTTGCCGATCCTGAATCGCCCACAGCGTGGGCACCTTGCCGATTGCAACCGTTTCTGGCCCGGAAAGCGCAACTTTCCGAACATCGCCAATACTCCCATGGCGATCAAAAACAGAGTGACAATCTTGATAATCACGTCACAAACCGAAACGCGCGTAGGCAGCGCGCTCCTCAAGCCCGGCAATGGCGTCCTGTGCTAAGGACGCACCGAACCGCGACCACAACGGTTTGCGCAGCCCATAACGGCGGAATTTGACCTTGTCGCCAAACCGTTCCTGCATCTTTGGTTTCAGATGCGCGATGCCGTCGATCAGGCCCAGTTCTTGGGCACGTCGCGCCAACCAGATTTCTCCGGTGAACAGGTCCTGGCTTTCGTCCAGCTTACCACCGCGCCGGTTTTTGACATGGGTGATAAAGTTCTCATGGATATCGGCCAGCAACCCTTCCAGCCGGGCGACATCCTCTTTTTTTTCAGGCGCAAACGGGTCCAGCATGGACTTCGATTTGCCGGCGGTGTGTACGCGGCGCTCGATACCCTGTTTTCGCAACAGGACATGCGCGCCGAACCCCGAGGATATCACCCCAATCGATCCCAGAACCGAGCTGTCATCGGCATAGATCTCATCTGCAGCCGCCGCCAGCCAATAACCGCCCGAAGCGGCGACATCCTCGACAAAGGCGATGACAGGAACGTTCAATTCTTCAGATAACCGCCGGATTCGCGCCCCGATCAATGAGCTTTGCACCGGCGATCCACCGGGTGAGTTGATCTCAAGCGCGACGGCAGCGGGCTTGCCTTTGCGAAAGGCTTTCTCCAATACCGGGGCCAGCGCGGTGTCGGACATTGACCCGCGTCCGGCCATTCCGATGGCTCCGGACAGGCGCACAACGGCCACACAAGGTTGTTTTTTGAGAAACGGCAGGCTGAGTTTCATGGGAGCCGATGTAGAGTGCACCCAACCGGTAAACAAGGGACCGTTTGGCCGATATACGAGACGTGAACACATTTCCTGAGGGCAGTGGGCAAAAATGCAACGCCATCCTGCCGGTTAGTTTCGGATGCGCCAACCAGTTTTAAAGATCCAACCGATGATGCCCAGACACGCGCCGGTAAAGGCCAGAATGGCCAGCAGGCTGAACCCAATCGGAACATCCGCAAGCCCGTAGAACGACCAACGGAAGCCCGAAATCAGGTAGACCACCGGATTGAAAAGCGTGATCGTCTGCCACAAGGGCGGCAGCATCGAAATGGAATAAAACGTGCCCCCCAAAAAGATCAACGGAGTCACCACAAGCTGCGGCACCAGCGACATTTGCTCAAAGTTGCTGGCCCATATACCGATGATAAACCCCAAAAGGGAAAAGCTGAGACAGGTCAGGATCAGAAATGCTGCCATTGCAAAGGGGTGCTCAATGCGCAAATCCACAAAAAAAGACGCAGTGACCAGTATAACCAAGCCCACGAACAGCGCCTTCGTTGCCGCCGCCCCAACATAGCCGATTACAATTTCGATGAAATTGATAGGCGCTGAGAGCAGCTCGTAAATCGTGCCCAGAAACTTCGGGAAATATATTCCGAAGGATGCGTTGGAAATCGCCAACATCACCACTGATAGCATGATCAGCCCCGGCACGATGAACGCACCATAGGACACACCCTCAATCTCTTGAATACGGCTGCCGATGGCGGTGCCGAAGACCACGAAATACAGCGAAGTCGACAGGACGGGCGACAAAAAGCTCTGCGCCAGGGTACGGAAGAACCGGGCCATTTCGAACCGGTAGATGGCAGCAACAGCGGACCAGTTCATGCGGGCTCTCCGGACACCAGATTAACAAAGATTTCCTCAAGGCTCGACTGCCGGGTCTGCACATCCCGCAACACCAGCCCCGCCTGCGCCACGTCGTTCAACAACGTGGTGATGCCGGTACGGTCCGCATGGGTATCATAGGTATAGACCAGCGCATCGCCATTGCCGTTCAGCACCAGATTATGGGCCGCCAAACTATCCGGGATGGTATGGATGGGCTCACTCAGCATCACCTCAAGCTGCTTTTTCCCCATCTGCGCCATCAGCGTGTCCTTTTCCTGCACCAACAGCAATTCGCCCTTGTCGATGACGCCAACGCGATCGGCAATAGCCTCAGCCTCTTCGATGTAATGCGTTGTCAGGATGATGGTGACGCCGGCCTGCTTCAGTTCGGCCACGATCTCCCACATGTCCTTACGCAATTCGACGTCGACACCAGCGGTAGGTTCATCCAGAAACAGGACGCGCGGTTCATGCGACAGCGCCTTGGCGATCAACACCCGGCGTTTCATACCTCCGGACAACTCCTTGATCGCGTTCTTGCGCTTATCCCACAGGGACAGTTTCCGCAGAATGTCTTCAATCCTTGCATCATCACGGCCGAGCCCAAACAAGCCGCGCGACAGGCGAACCGTGTTCCAGACCTTTTCGAACGGCTCCAGAGCGATCTCCTGCGGCACCAGCCCGATCATCCGGCGCGCAGCACGGAAATCGGTTTGAATATCGTGGCCGCCCACCGTCACCGTCCCCGAGGTCGGCGTCGTGATCCCGCAAATGGTCGAAATCAGCGTTGTCTTGCCTGCCCCGTTCGGACCAAGTAGCGCCAGAATCTCCCCCTGTTCGATATCCAGAGACACGCCTTTAAGCGCCTCAAACCCATCAGCATAGGATTTGCGCAAGTCCTTGATCGAAAGAATGGTCGTCATGCAAGTACCCCGTTCTGGAGGCGACCCTACCCCGCCCAACCAGCACAGAACAGGTCAATTTCGCACAAGCCCCTGCGCTTTTTTGTGTTCTCAACGTACTGCTTGCAATTTGCCGGCGATCCCTGAACCCTGCGTAAAAACGAGGGGGCACAATGCTGAACGGTATCCGGATTATCGAGGTCGAAGGATTGGGGCCCGCCCCCTTTGCCGCCATGCTGTTGGCGGATTTGGGCGCCGACGTCATCACCATCCACCGCAAGGGGCAGCCGGTGACGCCGGGCATGCCCGAACGATCTATTCTAGATCGCGGGAAGCGGTCGATTGAACTGGATCTGAAAGACGCAAATGATTTGGAGATCGCCAAACGCCTGATCACCTCAGCCGATGCGTTGATCGAAGGCTTCCGTCCGGGCGTGATGGAAAAACTTGGCCTTGGTCCCGACCTTTGTGACCGAATTAACCCCAGACTGGTCTATGGTCGGATGACAGGCTGGGGCCAGGACAGCCCCCTGTCGAAAACGGCCGGGCATGACCTGAATTACATCGCCCTGTCCGGTGCGCTCTGGTACGCGTCTCAATCTGACCAACCGCCGCAAACTCCCGCCACACTGGTGGGCGATATAGGGGGCGGCGCGATGTATCTGGTCGCGGGCCTTCTGGCCGGGCTGCTCAACGCGCAGAGAACGGGCAAAGGCACGGTGGTCGACGCATCAATCTATGATGGCTCGGCACATATGATGAACCTGCTGATGAGCCTTGGCCAAACCGGAAACCTGTCTGGCACACGCGGCGAAAGTCTTTTGGACGGCCCACATTGGAGCCGCACCTATACCTGCGGTGATGGTGGGTTCGTGACGGTGCAATGCCTTGAACCCAAATTCTACGCGCTGTTTTTGGACAAAATGGGCTTGTCAGATGACCCCGAGTTCCAACAGCAATTTAACCGCGCAACATGGCCTGCACTGACTCGACGCTTGATCGAAACATTCGCCAGCGAACCAAGAGACCATTGGGCAAACCTCTTTAGCGGCTCCGATGCCTGCGTCGCCCCAGTTCTCAGCCCGACCGAAGCGCAGTCCCATCCAATGAACGCGGCACGTCAGACATGGCGCAAGGCAGATGGCAGCCTACAAGCCGCAGCCGCCCCCAGATTCTCAACCTCCGAATGGCAATCCAAACCCAGCCCCGCCCGGGGTGAACACCGTCAGGACATCCTGAAAGAGCTTGACGCACAACAGGCATCCGCCTCTTCATCTGGCTAAAAATATCCCGGGGGATGAATTGGCCACAGGCCAAGAAGGGGGCTGGCCCCCTTTCCTTTACCGCCCGCGCACCGTGTCGATCATCAACTGAACGTTCTCCGGATCCGCATCCGGCGTAATCCCGTGACCGAGGTTGAAAATGTGCGGCCTCTTCGAGAACGCCTCGACAATCCGTCGTGTTTCATCCACCAGCGCCTGCCCGCCCGTTACCATATGAGAAGATGCCAGATTGCCCTGAACGCAGCCATCCACCTGCACATGTTCGGCAGCCCATTCTGGTGACACGGAGTTGTCCAGGGCCACGCAGTCCACTCCGGTTGCCTTGGCAAAACCGATATAGCCATCCCCAGCTTCACGCGGGAAACCTATCACCGGAATACCGGGATGGCGCGTCTTGATGGCCTGAGTGATCACCCGGCAGGGCTCGACCGCATATTTCTGGAATGCCTCGCCTTTCAGCGACCCCGCCCAACTGTCGAAAATCTTCACCACTTCGGCCCCAGCCTCGATCTGCGCGGAAAGGTATTCGATGGTTGCCTGCGTAATCCGATCCAACAACGCCTCGAACAGGGCGGTGTTTTCCTCGCGCAGTGCATGGGCAGGCCCCTGATCCGGCGTGCCGCGCCCGGCAATCATATAGGTCGCGACAGTCCAGGGCGCGCCTGCGAATCCTATCAGAGTCGTCTCGGAGGGCAATTCCCGCGACAGGATACGGACCGTCTCGTAAACCGGTGACAGGGTTTCATGAATATCCTCGACCGGCTTCAGCACATCAAATTCTAATTGCTGCGTGATGGTCGAAAGTCGTGGGCCTTCACCCGTGACGAACCACAAATCCGCGCCCAGCGCCTGCGGCACCAACAGGATGTCAGCAAACAATATCGCAGCGTCAAACCCATAACGGCGGATCGGCTGCAACGTCACCTCAGCGGCCAGCTCAGGATTATAGCACAGTGACAGAAAATCCCCGGCCTGCGCGCGGGTTGCGCGATATTCGGGCAAATAGCGGCCAGCCTGACGCATCATCCAGATAGGCGGCACATCCTGTACTTCGCCCGCAAGTGCCCGCAGCAGTTTCTTTGTCTCGGCCATCTTTGTCCCCAATCGTCTGGTTTGCCGCAACGGGTCGGCCCTCAGTGGCAATTTGTCAAGGTGTGCCCCCATTGTCAGGGCAATGTGACGCGACTAAAGCTTGGCCCATGACACTGACCCTGCCCACACCCGACTCACCGCTGAAGATTGGCACCCGTGGTTCGCCTCTGGCGCTGGCACAAGCCTATGAAACCCGGCAACGGCTGGGCACCGCCTTTGACCTGCCTGACGAGGCGTTCGAAATCATAGTGATCAAGACCACCGGCGATAACCGCGCCATGATCGACGCGGACCGCCCGCTGAAAGAGATCGGCAACAAGGGCCTGTTCACCAAGGAAATCGAAGAGGCAATGCTGCGCGGCGATATCGACATCGCGGTGCATTCGACCAAAGACATGCCGGTAGAACAGCCCGAAGGTCTGGTACTCGACACGTTTCTGCCGCGCGAAGATGTGCGCGACGCGTTCATCTCACCCAGCCTGAACTCGATCCACGACCTGCCGCAGGGTGCGGTGGTCGGCACGTCGTCGCTGCGCCGCCGGGCGCAATTGCTGAACCGGCGCCCCGACCTGAACGTGGTCGAGTTCCGCGGCAACGTGCAGACCCGGCTGAAGAAACTGGCGGACGGCGTGGCAGATTGTACATTTCTCGCAATGGCTGGCATCCGCCGCCTGAACATGGATAACGTCCCGGCGACCGCCATCGCCCCAGAGGACATGCTGCCCGCCATTGCACAGGGCACGATCGGCATCGAGCGTCGTACTGAGGATTCCCGCGCAGCGGGTATGCTTGAAGCGATTCATCATACCGAAACTGGCCAACGTCTGACTGCAGAACGAGCACTGTTGGCAGCTCTGGACGGGTCCTGTGAAACGCCCATCGCCGGGTTGGCCGAGGTACAGGATGGTCAGCTACGCCTGCGCGGCGAGGTGCTGCGCCCCGACGGGTCCGAGGCAATTTCAGAAGATATCACCGGCACCATCGCCGATGGCTCCGAAATGGGCCGCGCGATGGCAGAAAAACTATTGAAGCAAGCGGGCCCGGGTTTCTTCGACTGGAGAAATTAGTAAAAATTTGAGTAATGTGAACTACTTCACTGTCGGGAACATGGCGATCTGGCATCAAGGTCCCATGCCGATCACCATGACGGGTCAATCTCGATAAAGTCGAAAAATTTTTCAGTATATTCGCTTAAGTGGTATTCGAGGGGGCGAGAGTTTACCCAGTTCACTGATCGGTTAGGGCCGCTGTCATATTTCGACGGCGGCCCATTTCTTTTCAATGCTGACGGTCACGTAGCACTGATTGCCTGCACAGCCTTATCAACAGCATCACGGGTTTTTTCCAGATCTGCCTTTGTCACCGCAAGGGACGGGTAAAGCTTGCCGGGGGCTTTGAAAATCCCTTGGTCGCGCAACGTAGCGTTGTAGATCACGTTGCGGTGCGGGTCATCATGTTTGGCACTGCGATAATCGCGGCAGGCGCCATTGGTGAAATAGATATCAAACAGCGTTTCATCGCCGATGATCTGATGCTCAATACCCGCCTTGCCCAGCGCATCCGCCTGCATTTGCTGCAACGCGACTCCGGTTGCGCGTAGCTGGTCATAGGTATCGTCGCGCCGCAGGATCTCCATCGTTTTCAAGCCCGCGACCGAGGCAACCGGGTTGCCTGACAGCGTACCCAGTTGCATCAGCCAACCCTCTTCGCCCACCTTTGCCTTGTCAAAATGCTTCATGATTTCGGCGCTTGCGCCCAGCGCAGCCAAAGGGAACCCACCGCCGGTGATTTTACCCAAGGTGCAGATATCGGGGGTAACACCGTATTTCTCTTGCGCGCCGCCATAGGCCAGACGAAACCCGGTGACGATCTCATCGAAGATCAGCAGGACATTGTGCTTGTTGCACAGGTCGCGCAGACCTTGCAGATAGCCGGGCCAAGGCGGGATGATGCGCTGCAGCGGCTCAACCATGATCGCTGCAACGTCGTCATGTTCATCGAGCAGAGCAGCGACCGCCTCAAGATCGTTGTAGGGCGCAATCAGCATCTGTTCGGCCACACCTGCTGGGATCCCTGCGCTGTCCGGTACAGCCTGCGGGAAATTAACCCGCTTCGACGGCGCAAGACTCATCTGAGCCTCGGCGCTCATGCCGTGATAGCCACCTTCGAATTTCAGAATTTTGTCACGCCCGGTGTAAGCGCGGGCCAGACGGATCGCGTACATATCCGCTTCGCCACCTGAAGCGACAAAGCGGATCTGCTCGCAGCACGGCACCGCATCAATGATCGTTTCGGCCAGTTCAATACCTTTGGCGTTATTGGCAAAGAAGGTCATGCCCTTGGGAAGTTGTTCCAGAACGGCCTCCATCACCTCGGGGTGGCCATGGCCCAACAGCATCGGGCCTGAGCCGATCAGATAGTCGATGTATTCATTGCCGTCTTCGTCCCAAACACGGCTCCCCTCGCCACGGGCGATGATGATACCCGGGTCGAAATTGCCAAAGCCGCCAGCGGGTAATACCTCATTCGCGCGGGCGATCCATTCGGACTGAGTGTTAATTTTCAGCATCTTACACGATCTCCAACATCGGGGAATCCAGGGTTTCGAGATCAGGCACCACACCTAACCCCGGACCTTCCGGCGGGGCAATCCGGCCGTTTTCACGGTTTGGTGCGTTCGGACAAACACGCGGTGCAACATAGGACGACAGATCACAGGTGTTCAGCAGTGATCCATGCGGGGTCGAGGCCGCAAAATGCAGCGAAGCCGCTGTCACGATATCCGATCCCCAGGTGCATTCAGCGCAGATTTCAGCCCCCAGATGCACGGACAGGTCCCGCGCGCGGTGCATGGCAGACAAACCGCCGAACTTGGACAGTTTCAGCGCGACCGCGTCCATACATCCCAATTCATGCGCCCGTAGCAACGAAGTCAGGTCAAAGGCGCCTTCGTCAATCTTCATCGGCAAACCGGTGGCCTGTCGCACAGCGGCGCAGTCTTCCAAGGTTTTGCAGGGCTGTTCCAGCATAACATCCAGATGTGCAACCGCACGGCCTGTCCGGGTGGCCTGCAGGCGCGATGCGCCACAGTTCCAGTCGCCATAGACCAGCGGCCCCTGTCCCACGGCCTCGCGCACTTTGATCAGCCGCTCGGCATCGGCCTGCCAGTCACCTTCCACGCCCAGCTTGACCTGAAACTGGCGTATGCCGGTCTGATAGGCCGCCTGCGCGATCCGCGCCATTTCGTCGGGTGCGATACAGGTGATCGAGTGATACAGCGGCATGTCCTTCCGCGTCCGACCACCCAGCAAAGCATAGACCGGTTGGCCCGTGGCCTGCCCAAACAGATCCCACAGGGCGATATCGACGATGGATTTCGCATAGAGATGCCCCTGTAGAAACGCATCCAGTTTACGCATCGGCGCATCTACACCGAACGGGGACATGCCAAGAATTTCCGGACCCATCTCCGCCACCGCGCCCGGAACGCCGCCCGCATAGGCGGGTAAATAGTGGGGGATCGGGCAGACCTCACCCCATCCCTTCAGGCCGCTATCCGTCTCAAGACACAGGATATGAGAGGTCACGGTCGCGCAGGTTTTGCCCTCGGCCATGTGATAGGTTTCATGGCTAGTCAGATCGACGGACCAGAGGGTTATCTTGCTGATTTTCATCCGTATACTCCAACCGGATTGCCCAGCGCGTCCTCATCCGGATGCACACCGAGACCCGGCGTTTCCGGCAAGTGTAGGTGACCGTCGACGTTGCGCGGGCCGCGCCCACCCGCAATATCGACGGTGATCATATCCTGACAGGCCCATACAGCGTGGCAATTGGTGTCCGGAATGGTGGCGGCCAGATGCAAGGCCTCGGCATCGGCCAGAACCGAGCCACCCGTGGCCATGACGAACATATCGATACCATGCGACAGCGCGATATCCCGTATCCGCGCGGCTTTGGTCAGACCGCCGACGCGGTTGAGTTTGATCCCGAAGATCTCGGCGATCCCATCGCGGGCAATGCGGGTTGCATCCTGCAGGGTCACGAGGCTCTCATCCACCGAAACGGGCGAGGCATGACGGCCCGAGATCGCGGCGATATCGTCCAGCGTCTCGCCAGGTTGTTCGAACATCACGTTCAGGTCTTCGCATGCGCTCATCACCCGTAGGGCCTGTTGTCGAGTCCAGCCGCGGTTGACGTCATAGAGCACAATCTCCCCCGGCCGCCGGATGCTTTCGACGTCGCGCACGCGAGCAATGTCCCGTTCCACATCACCGCCGATTTTCACCGAATGGGCGATGTAGCCTCGGCTGCGATAGCGTTCCATAACCTCGCGGGTTTCCTCGATGGTCTTGGCTCCAACCGAAGAGGCAATCGGACGCGGCGTCCGCGACCCTCCGCCCATCAGATCGGCGATCGGCAGGCCCGCCGCCTGACCGGCGATATCCCAGCAGGCCATGTCGATCGGGCTTTTCGCATAAAGGTGGCCGGGCAGCGCAATATCCATTGCGCGCTCCACCTCCAACACCTTGCGCGGGTCGAGGCCGAGGATGAATGGCGCCATAGTCTGAATCCCCGCGCGGATTCCAGGCCCGTGCGCTGGGACGTATGTGTGCCCCCATGGGGTTCCCTCGCCCCAGCCAACCAAACCCGCATCGGTTTCGATTTTCACAATCGTCGCGTCGAGCGTTTCGAACTTCAACCGCCCGCCAGACAGCCAGTATGGATGCTCTAGCGGCAGATCGACATGATAGACTGACAGTCGGGAAATCTTCATTTCAGCTCTACTTCAACAAATGACATAGGGTCGCCCTCAGCATTGATCACATTGTGTTCGACGCCTTCATCCCGGCGATAGGCCGTGCCGGCGGGAACCGTCACGTCATTGACTGTTCCGTCGGGCAGTTCTAATCGCATGTGGCAATCGGTGATGGCCGTGATGACATAATCCATCGTGTGACGGTGCCATCCGGTTTCCGCGTCAGGAGCAAAGTCAAATCGCGTCACCCGAACACGGGCGTCGTCAATCATCTGAGTTGCCGTCGCCTGCGGTCTCATAAGCGGAACTCCTCAATCGGTTCTCCCAGACTTTCGAAATCCGGGGCCACCCCCAATCCTGGAGCGTCCAAAGCGTAAAGCTTGCCATCACGCGACACCGGCCCGCCGATTCCGGTTGATCGGGTATTGTAATTCATCAGATCAGTGGTGTTCTGCAGATATTCGGGCGGGGTCGAGGCTGCAAAATGGGCGACGACAGAGGAGGCAATTTCGCCACCCCATGTATCCTCACTGACCACCGGAATGCGGTTGTCGACCAGATAATCCCGCACCCGCCGCGCCTTGCTGAGCCCACCGAGGTTCGAGATTTTCAGACAGCAGATTTCGGCCCCGCGATCCGCAACGATCCGTTGGGCCATATGGATGCCGGTGACGCATTCGTCCAACTTCATCGGTTGTTCAGCCACACGGCGCACCTGTTGGCACTCCTCATAAGTGCGGCAGGGCTGTTCTAGAATGAAATCCAGATCGCGCGTCGCACGTGCCACCCGGATTGCATTGTCAACTCGCCAACCCTGATTGGCATCGGCCATCGCCTTTTCTCCGGGTTGAAGCAAAGGCACCGTGGTGCGAATACGGTCGATATCGGTGACCCAGTCGCCGCCGACCTTGACCTGAAATTGGCGATAGCCCTGATCTCGGTAGCCGTTCATCTCGGCCACGGTCTCATCCACCGCTTTCTGCGGAGGGACCCGGTACATCGGGGCACCATTGGTCAGTTTGCCGCCCAGCAGCATCCAGACCGGTTGATCACAGGCCTGCCCCAGAATATCCCAGCAGGCCGCATCGAACGGCGCTTTGGCATATCCGTGCCCCTGCACCAGATGATCCATCAGCTGCTCGATCTGCCCCACTTGCCGCGGGTCTTCGCCCAACAGCTTTGGCGCCACCAGCCGCGCCAGTGCCGCGACGCCCTCGGAATGGGCAACCATGTAATTCTCGCCACAAGGCGTGAACTCACCGCAGCCCTGTAATCCGGCATCGGTGTCGATGACAACGACCGAGGCGATGGCCGTTTCGATCGCATTGCCATCACCCCAGACATAGGCCCCACCCACATAGGGCAGACCGATCTGGTAGATGCGGATGCGGGTGATTTTCATGCGGCATCCATTCTGGGCAGATCGCCCATACCTTCGCCACGCCAGAGGACAAAAGTCAGGATCGGCTGGTCGGTCGTGGTCATTGCGTGGCTTTGCCAGCTGTCATGGTGACGCGTCTGGTTCGGGCCGACATAGGTTTCGTTCCCGTCGACACGGAACACCGCCCCACCTGCCAGCGTCAGGTACAACTCTTCGGCCTGATGGCTGTGCCAATCATAGTTCAGCCCCGCCCCCCAATAGCCCACATAACCTCGCAACCGGGTCGAGTGGAAATGACCAGTCGGACCAAACAGCTCGTAATACCCATATTTGCTCAGGAAGTCCGCACCAACTTCCTCTTCTGTATAAGTATGCTTCCATTGGGCCAGATGTGCGGTTGCCTTAATTGCCGCAACCAGGTCGCGTGTTGACGCACTGCCGTCGAGATCAATGTCGCGCACCAAATCCGTGGCGGGTATTGGCGCAGGCTGCAGACCCGTCGGCGCCAGATCGTCAGGCCATGCCGCGAATGCAGCAAGGTCGGGATGCACCTGATGCAGTTGCCGGGCCGCCTCTAATACGTCGTCCAGAGTCATGGGATCACCACGATGTTGCCGGTATGCTGTTTTGCGATGAAGGCGGCTTGCGCTTCGCGCAGCTCCTCCAGCGGATAGGTCGCGGCGAGGGCGGGTTTGATCTCACCGGCCTCGATGTATGTCACGAGGTTCCGCATGACTTGCGGGTCGATCACGGTTGAGCCGGTGAAGGTCAGATCGCGCAGGTAGAAGGTCCGCAGGTCGAAATCCACCATCGGGCCAGCGATTGCACCGGAACAGGTGTACCGCCCGCCGCGCTCCAGAATGTCGATCAGGTTTGGCCAATAGGGGCCGCCGACCACGTCAGCCACAACGGTGATCTTTTCCTCGCCAAGCACCGCACGCAGGTTTTCGGGTGCGCGAGGCAGGATCAGGTCAGGGCCAAGTTCGGCCACATCGGCATGCTTGGCCTCGGACGCCAAGGCGATTACCCGCGCCCCGCGGCGCTTGGCCAGTTGCACCAGCGCACCGCCGACGCCGCCCGAGGCTCCGGGAACCAGAACGGTGTCTTTTTCGGTCACATTGGCGCGGGTCAACATCCCTTCGGCGGTGGAATAGGAACAAGAGAAGGTCGCCAGTTCCGCATCCGACAGACCCGAGTTAATCGGCACCGCGTTGACTGCCAGCGTCGTGGCGTATTCAGCGAACCCTCCGTCCCGTTCCGATCCGAAATAGCCGGTTTTGTCCATGTTGTCGGGGTCCGTCGGATCACGCAGCCATCCATCAGTGATGACACGCTGACCGACGCGGGCGCTGTCGACGCCTTCACCTACCGCCACGATTTCACCGCAGATATCGGCCCCCTGAATACGCGGGAAAGTGATCGGTGCTCCGCCCCAAGTGGGATCGTCTTCGCCCACCTCTTCGAACGCGCCTCCGGTGGTCGCGTCAGTGACGGTTTTCGAGTACCAGCCCGAGCGTGTGTTGACGTCTGTGTTGTTCAGACCGCAGGCGGCGACCTTTATCAGAACTTCTCCGGCCGCCGGATCCGGGCGCGGCCAGTCTTTGTGCAGAACCATCTGCTCCAAGCCGCCATGGCCCATCGTGACCATGGCTTTCATTGTGTCGGGCAGACTCATCACGCAGTCTCCAATGCGGCGTCGGTGCGCGGCAGCAGGCTTTGCGGATCATAGGCAGGTTCCCCCAGCACGCGGGCTGCGCGGGGTTTGCCGTGGACCACCACCTGCAATTTGGTACCGGGTGTTGCGGCCTCGGGCTTGATATACGCAAAGGCGAGAATTTTCCCGACCGTATGGCCATAAGCCACCGAGGCCGTCGAACCCACGACACGCCCGTCCAGCATCACCGCTTCACCACCGTGTCCGTCAATCTCGCCGTCAGGCTCGATTTCCAGATAGGCGCAGATCCATGGAAGGTCGGTGTTCAGCGTCTTGTCCTTGCCCAGATACGCCTTGTCGGTGCGGGCAAAGCGCAGTACGTCGGCTTCAGCCAGAGTGACCTCATTGGTCAGCTCGCCCGCACCTTTGAAGCCCTTCTCCATCCGCATCACGTTCATGGCAAAGCTGCCGTAGTCGGTAATGCCGTGCGGCTCACCCGCCGCCCAAAGAGCGTTATAGACGTCAAGGCAGGCGGCGTTGGGCATGTGCAGCTCCCATCCCAGTTCACCGGCATAGGACATGCGGAAGGCCCAGACTTTATGGCCCGCGATTGTGATCTCTTGCGCCAAGAGCCAACGGAACCCGGCATTGGTCAGATCGGCATCGGTGCAGCGTGCCAGCACGTACCGGGAGCAGGGGCCGTTAAGCGACAGGGCCGACCAGTCGGCGGACAGCGCGGTGATCTGCACATCCTCATCCGCGCGCTGTTGCGCCAGATGATCCAGAAGGCGCTGTTCGAAGAAAGCGGCACAGACCAGATAGAACCGGTCTTCGGCCATGCGGACAATTGTCGTCTCCAGCTCAATCCGACCCCGGCGGTTCAGCATATGGGTCAGCGTGATCGAGCCCACCTTTTGCGGCATCCGGTTGGCAGTCAGCCGGTCCAGAAAGGCATAGGCGTCCGGACCCGAAACCTCGACTTTGGTGAAGGCGGTGACATCCATGATGCCGACGCTCTCACGCACCGCTTTGACCTCGGCCGCGACCATTTCGTCGGCTGGCGTACGGCGGAAGGAGTAGTGATCGCGCTGTTCCACCCCATCCCGTGCAAACCAACGAGGGCGCTCAAACCCATAGACCTCTTCATGCACCGCGCCTTTGGATTTCAGCAGCTCATTCAGCGGCGACGGCTTGATTGGACGACCCTCGAGACGGTTGAAATGCGGGAAGGGGATTTCGTGACGCAGGCAATAATCCTCTTCGGCCTTGATCACCTGCCAATCCTTGGTGGCATAGCTTCCAAACCGGCGCGGATCGAACTCGCGCATCGAGATATCGGCAGCCCCATGCACCATCCAGCGCGCCAGCTCACGCGTCAGACCCGGCCCCCAGCCGATGCCGATCTGCGTCCCGCAGCAGCACCAGTAGTTCTGCACACCCGGCGCCGGTCCGATCAGCGGGTTGCCATCCGGCGGGTGCGAAATCGCCCCGTGTACGTCACGCTGAATGCCCAGCTCGGCAAAAATCGGCATCCGGTTCAGGCTTTCCTCAAGCCACGGCATCACCCGGTCGTAATCAGCATCGAACAGCCAGTTCTCGTACTCCCAAGGGCAATGGTCGTGCCAGACCGAATTCGGATTCTCTTTCTCATAAATCCCGATTAGGCCGCGTTGCTGCTCCATCCGGATATAGCCCGAGACTTTACAGTCATCGCGGATCACCGGCAGTTCCTTGTCCAGATTCTGGAACTCGGGCACCGGTTCGGTCACGAAGTAATGGTGCGTCATCGAGGTCATCGGCAGTTGCAACCCGGACCACTCGCCCATCTGGCGGGCATAGGTCCCGCCTGCGTTCACCACATGCTCGCAAGTAATGGTGCTCTGTTCGGTCTCAACCACCCATTCGCCGTTGTCGGCCTGCGTGATGTTGGTGGCGCGGCAGTTGCGGAAGATGCGCACGCCTTTCTGACGCGCCCCGGTCGCCATCGCCATGGTCACGTTGGTTGGATCAACATGACCGTCATCCGGCGTGTGCAGCGCTCCCAGCACACCTTCGAGATTGTAGAACGGGTGCAGCTCGGCCACCTTCTCGGGGCCAACCAGTTCGATGTTGAAGCCCAGCGAACGCCCCACCGACAGGGTATGGCGCAGCCAGTCCATCTCATCCTCGGTATAGGCCAGACGGAACGAACCGCAGCCATGCCATGTCACAGGCTGGCCTGTTTCAGCCTCCAACTGGCCGGAATAAAGACCAATGTTGTAGTCCACGCATTTGCCCAGCCCGAAGCTCGAGGTCGAATGCGTGATCTGGCCCGCCGCATGCCAGGTGCTGCCGCTGGTCAGCTCAGCCTTTTCCAGCAAGACGGTATCGTCGCCCCAGCCTTCATGCGCCAGATGATAGGCCAGACCGACCCCCATGACGCCGCCTCCGACGATTACCACGCGGACGTGGGTGGGCAGATTCTTCTCGGACATGATTTTTCCTCTTCCCGAGTCGCGTTTCTGCTCGACAGGCTAATTCCACAAATGTACCATCGTCAATCATGAATGACACAAATGTATCATCAATCGTTCTCGACCGCCTCACCGAGGAATGGGATGCCCTCACCCCCGAGGCGCAGAAAGCCGCACGCTACGTGCTGGAAAACCCAACAGATGTTGGGGTTTCAACGGTGCGAGAGATTGCCGAGGCCGCAAAGGTCAAGCCCAACACCTTTGTCCGGATGGCGCGGCAGGTGGGGTTCGAAGGCTACGAAGATTTCCGCGCTCCGTTCCGCGATGCGATTCGTAAAGGGGGCGTGTCGTTTCCTGACCGCGCCCGCTGGTTGCAAAACATCGGCAAGTCGGGGGAACTGGGAGGGCTCTATGCCGACATGGTCGGCGCGGCGATCCGCAATATTGAGGACACTTTCGCTGGAATCGACGCCGCGCGCCTGAAATCTGCGGCTGAGGACATCTGGAATTGCCGTCAGATTTTCACGCTGGGTGTCGGCGTCAACAACGCCAACGCACGTAATTTCACCTATCTTGCCTCGACCGGGATGAAGCAGTTCCACGCCATCCCGCGCCCCGGCTCGACCCCGGTGGACGATCTGGCCTGGGCAGATGAGCAGGACGTGCTGATCGCCATCACCTGCCACCCCTACCGGACCGAGGTAATCGACGCGATCAAGCTGGCCCGGCAACAGGGGCTGACCGTCGTCGGCATCTCGGACAGCCCTGCCAGCCCGGTCATCCTGAACGCGCAGCACGGCTTTGTCGTTGCTGCCGACACCCCGCAATTCTTCCCGTCCTCCGTTTCGACCATTGCACTGCTGGAAACGCTGCTGTCCTTCGTGATTGCGGTTTCCAGCGATGAAATCGTCGAACGGGTGGAACGGTTTCACCAACGCAGACACCAACTTGGCCTCTACGCGGAGGAGCCCGAATGAACGCACCCCTGACCCACTCACTGGACGCGCGCTACTATACCGACCCTGCGGTTTTCGAGCAGGAGATGCAGGGCCTTCTCGCTCGAACGTGGCAATTTGCAGGCCATATCGCGCAGGTCCGGGAAACGGGGGATTACTTTGCGTTTGAAATCGCCGGCCAGAACCTGTTCTGCATTCGCGGCCGCGACGGTGAAATTCGGACCTTCTACAACGTCTGTCAGCACCGCGCGCATGAGATGGTGACCGGCGCGGGCAACACCCGCGTCGTTGTCTGCCCCTACCACGCCTGGACCTACGAGTTGTCCGGCCAGTTGCGCGCCGGGCCCAATATCAAATCCGTCCCCGGCTTTGACCGCAGTGCAATCTGCCTGACCTCGGTCCGCACCGAAGTGTTTAACGGATTCATCTTCGTCAACCTCGACGATGACGCCGCCCCCATGGACGAATGGTACCCCGGCGTGCGCGAGGAAATCCGCGCCTTCGTGCCTCACATCGACGATCTGGAACCGCTGGAATGGGTCGAGATTCCGGAAAACTGCAACTGGAAGGTCAGTATCGAAAACTACTCGGAATGCTATCACTGCCCAACCAACCACCCGACTTTTGCCGAAGGCGTGGTCAAGCCCGAGACCTATAACATTCAACCCGACGCAGGCGGTGGATATGTGCTACGTCACACGACCGAGTGCCAAAGCCTCGACAAGATGACCTATCCCATTGACCTGTCGGTACCGCACGCAGGCGACTATCAGTCGTGGTTCCTTTGGCCGATGTTCTCGTTCCAGTGCTACCCGGGCAACGTGCTGAACACCTACCATTGGCGTGCAAATGATCCCGACCACTGCACCGTCTGGCGCGGTTGGTATACCGAGGGCGGATCGGAAAGTGCCGTAATTCGGCAACTGGCCGTACAGGACCGTGAAACCACCGTCGAGGAGGACATTCGTTTGGTCGAAAGCGTCCACCGTGGCCTGAAATCGCGCGGCTACCGCCCCGGTCCGCTGGTGCTGGACCCCGGCTGCGGGGTGATGTCGGAACACTCGATCGCCCGGTTGCAACAATGGATGCGCGAGGCGGTGGATGGGTGGACCTAGTGTATTTTCTTCCGCATTGGTTTTTGCAGCTTGCCTGACCACTCCCGCAGCCGCATGTGGTATTTTTACCGGAGAACGGACATTTCTTGAGCATTTGCCAACAAAAGCTCAGCAATCCCAGTTTGTAGCATTCGTCGAGATATCCGAGCTCACATCTGAGCCTTCGTGTTTTTCGGGCGAGCGTCTTTGCATAGCCGAAATAGTTAATGTCAAAGTCATCACCCCCATAAAAGGTGCAGCTTCAGACCAAAGCGTGCAGGTTGCTCAAGTGAAGAATAGCTGCGTTGTCGATGAAAACGTTCGTCCTGGGGAACAGTATTTTATAGCAGGTGAAGTTATCGACGGCGTAGTTTGGAGCGGCCCAGCCGGAGCACAGGGATGGGATCGGACTTGGAGGCCGCCTTGGAATTAACTGCGACTTGCATTGCGCACCATTCCTGCAGTTGATGAAACCAACACTGAGTCAGTTCTAGTTACCGTCTGACGCCTTAACAGATCGGAGACCTCACATGGCAGATATTTTCGACGAAGACCTTTTCCTAAAAGGGCTAGAGCAACGCAATGGCACGCTTGGCGCCGAGTATGTGGAAAAAAACATGGCGGCCGCCGATGATTTTACCCGCCCGTTTCAAGAGGCGATGACGGCCTGGTGCTGGGGGTTCGGCTGGGGCGACGATGTGATCGACGCCAAGACCCGCTCGATGATGAACCTTGCGATGATCGGCGCGCTTGGAAAAATGCACGAATGGGAAATCCACTGCAAAGGCGCCATCAATAACGGTGTCTCGAAAGAGGAAATCCGCGCCATCATCCATGTTGTCGGTATTTATTGCGGGGTACCTCAGGCGTTGGAGTGTTTCCGCGTTGCCCGCAAGGTGTTGGAAGCCGTGTAACGCGCGCTGGCCTCAAGCTGGGTTCTGACGCTTCCTTTCGGGCCAGAACTCATCCACCACGATATAGGCCACGATCACAAAAGTTGCGGCACTGGCGACCTGCAATACTCGCGTGATACTCTTCACATCGGCCTCGTCCGAGAACGGCGCAATTGAGCCTCCGTAGACGATCAGAGCCGTCGTGATTGCTGACCCCGCAGCAGCGGCCAGAGGGATCTGAGCTTTCCCCAATGCGCCCAGTGTTACGCAAAAGAAAAAGCACAACAGCACCGGTGTCAGAAACACCGGTGCTATGACGTTAACCTCATAACACAGGATCGAAACTGCTGCGCCCAGCAGATTTGCCGTCAGCATGGCAATGGCAACGGTTTTACCCGCAGACGGCATCGCCGCCAGTTGTTGGCTTAGCAGTGCCACGAAAAACAGCACCAGCAACGCCGATGCACCTGATACGAAGAACGCCAAGGCGAAAGGAACGGTGACCATCGCCATTCGAAATATCCGGCGATGCGGGTCAAAGTCCTGCGCTGCCTCTGCCTTTTTCTGCGCATCGGACGGAGGTTCGGCAGGAATGATCACAAACATAAGCGTGGACACAAAGCCCGCGAAGAACAAGTTCAACGGAATCCAGAACACCAATACCAATGCCAGGTCCTGCGACTGCAGCACAAGGTTCGGAATCATCAACGCCCCCATAAGGGCAATGACACCGGGCAAAACCCCGGCCCCCGATACAGACCACGTAAACGACAGGATGATCCCGATGGCCACGAGGATCAGAAATACAACCGGGTATGGCGCAAAGACGGACGACACAAGGAAAGAGATGAACATCAAGCCGATTGAAAACACAAACAGCTTGCCAAATGCGGCCAAAGGCAACGCCGCCGGGGCCTGCAGAAACAAGGCGGTAAAAACCGCACCCACAACGGCCAGCGGCCAGCCCAGAAACAGCCCCAGTGAAAAGACACCGGTCACGCCCACCGCCAACCGCAGGATTGAGTTTCGGTCCTCAGTACGCATAGGACAGGATTGAAACCACGCGGATATAAGCGCGACCCACCATGTTCAGCAGCGAATTGTCACTGAGATACATGATGACATCCGCCTGCCCGTTCAACTGAAACCGCAGATCATCTTCGGCGCTACCGGCTTCGTATCCAGGCAGAACGATCCGCACGGGGAACCGCTCGGGTTCGCGCAGAAACCCTTTGGTGCTGGGCGCACTCGCCAATTGACCGGGTTCATCCCCACCGCTCAGAGATACGGCTGCGCTGAAGCTTTCGATCACACCTGGAACGATCTGGCCGGGGTGCATGTCCAGAACCACATCGACCGGAGAGCCGACAGCGGCGCGGCCAAGGTTGTTTTCGGTGAAATATGCCTCGATCCACACATCTGTTGCATCAAGGAACGTCAACAAGTCCTGCCCGGATCGTGCGTAAGTTCCTGGTGCAATCAGCAGATTGGAAATCACCCCTGTCGCCGGGGCCTTTAACTCAGTCCATTCCAGGTTCAGATCTGCATCCGCAAGTGCGGCCAGAGCCCGTTGAATTTTGGGATTCTCCACCCCCTCTACACCCAGCCTCTGTTTCGCCTTTTCCAGATCGGCAATGGCGTTTTCCAAGTTGGCCTCGGACTCGGCCAATTGCCCCCGTGCGTCGTCAGCCTTTGAGACAGCGATCAGACCTTTCTTTTCCAAGGCAAATACACGTTCCGTCTGCAGGCGAATGGTATCCAAATCACTCTGTGCGCGGGCCAATTTGGCCTGCGCAGCGCTCACTTCAGCCGACGACGCGCCAACCTCTTGCGTTGCGGCCTCCAGATCCGCTTCCGCTTTGGCCCGCGCGATCTCATAGGGTCGGCGGTCAATGCGCACCAACACATCACCTGCCGAAACGACCTGACCGTTTTCCACCAGAACATCGGTGACTGTGCCGGTAACCTGCGGAACGATCTGGGTTGCAACAGCTTTCACACGGGCGTTTCCTGTGAAAGGCGTTTTTCGATCTGCGACCAGATACCAGACAAGAAAAATTAATATGACCGCCAGCGTCGTCCAGATCGTTTTCCTCATTCCGCCGCTCCTTCGGCAGATTCCGAGGCATCGGGGGATGCGTCGATCCAGACCTTGAACAGTTCATAGAAAACCGCAAACAGGACCGGGCCCATGAAAATGCCAATCAGGCCATATGCCATCATCCCGCCAAGCACGCCGATCAGGATGACCAACATCGGCGTCTCAAGACCCTTTGAGATGAAAACAGGCCGTAGAAAACTGTCCATGATGGCGACCGGGATCGCCAGAATGGTAAACACAATAGCCGCTCCACCAGACATGGAGCTCCACGCATAGATAGCCACCGGCAACAGGACGAGACCGGGGCCGATCTGGATGATCGAAAGGATCAGGCACACGAAAGCCAGCGTTGCTGCCGACCCAATGCCGAAAACCGCCAGCAGAATCCACACGACGACAGCCTGTATTGCGGCAACACCGATCACCCCCTTGGTAACGTTTCGGATAGTTGCCCCAGCCAGTGTGACAAACTCTCCGCCACGGGGGGCAAACACGCGGTTGGCGAAACGTTGCAATCCTTGCACCAAATTCGGCCCGGGGCTGAAAAGCGCGCCCATAATGATGACGGACAGCGCAAGGCCCAGCAACCCTATGCCGATTCCTATTACTCTGCCGAACAAAGACTTGGTAATTTCCAGTATTTGCGCGCCGTATTTTGCCAGCGCCCCGTCCAGATTGCGTTCGAACATCGCCCAGACATCGGCAATCTTGTTTCCAATTAGCGGAAGCTCCTTGATGCCTTCGGGCGCAGGAGGAATTTTCAGCTCGCCGCGATCTGCCTGTTCGGCAAAGTCTGACCCAAGTTCGGCGGCACCCGACACCGCCGTTGCGACCGGACCCAGCGTAAGTAAAAGACCCAACAGGACCAAAATCGTCGCTGCCAGAGATTTTCGCCCACCCAGCTTGCCTTGAAGCCACTCAAAGAGTGGGTAGAGCGCGACGCACAATATCGTCGCCCAGATGACAACGCTGGCCAACGGAGCAACCATGACCAGCGCGCTGTAAAGGAACAATCCAAGGAAAAGTAAGCGTATAGCAAGATCAACGATCTTGGCGTCCTGGGTTTTTTCCATTCCGTCCCTCCCACATTTTGTTTCCTCAAACTTAAACTCAAAAAACACGATGTGTATATATTTTTGGATTTTTGGTTCGGTAGAGCCTTGAAAAATGCAGGGAAATCGCACCGATACTCAACGAATCCGCGGCTTGTGGATTTGTACAAACCACGGAAACACGCCGTTTTAGGTGCCTTCGTCCCCATCATCCTGCGACAGGATTGTGTCAGCGACGGTGGTTGCTGCGGTTACGAATACACCCAGTCCAACGATGATATAGAGCATCGTAAATATCTTCCCCGCAGCCGTTTCGGGTGAAAAGTCTCCAAATCCCACCGTCGAAATTGTGACGACCGAAAAGTAAATTGAATCGAGCCAACTCCAGCCTTCGACAAAATGATAAAAGACAGAAGCCCACAAAATCATCCCGACCGTAAAGGCCAGAATCCCCTTTACCCGACCGTCTTTGAATGCAATGCGTATTCCTCGCGTGATCCTTTTAAGTGAATTCATGATACCCCCTTCGATTGATAAAGGAGGTATAGCAGGATTTTCATTATCCTTGGGTCCGGATGCATCGAGAATTGCATATTTCCCATGCTGGCATGTGATTTAATGAACTCATCAAATTTACCCGTTAGATTCCACTTGGGAACGCAGCTTAATTATCCAAATGGCGGCCCCAGCAACATCGCTTGAGGTCACCCCAGCGTATGAGTTGCATCTGCCCCTCTAGATAGCATCTCTTCAGCCAACACCTAGAAATCTATCATGCCTCCAAAAGGATATGGACCGCGTGATCGTCTCTTATGATCAAGACGCCAAGAACCATATTCTAGACATACAGGGTAATTTAATCGCCATGCTCAAAAAAGCATAGCCCGCCGATGAGGGAGGCCTTTCGGCGGCTGGTTCGACAGTGCTGGTTGCGGGAGCAGGATTTGAACCTGCGACCTTCAGGTTATGAGCCTGACGAGCTACCGGGCTGCTCCATCCCGCGACACTTTTTGTGGCCTATCGCCTATTCGGCTACTTGAGACCATTGTTGGCCTATCGCTTACGCTACTTGAGGCCGGGTAGTGTTCTTTTCATCGTTAGAGAGATAAGGGGGATTTTTCTAG
>NZ_JBQFUV010000005.1:0-192870 GCF_056539365.1 Ruegeria sp. BB7
CTTGCTTCACCGCAAATCCGCCGCATAATCACAAAAACCAGATGAGCCAGATCCTCTCTTAGCTCAGGCGGCCATCTGTCCCAAAATCCCTGACGACGGACAGCGGTTGCGCATAACTGATTGGCGTCCAACTCTGTCAGTCAGATTTGACAACCGGCAGTCGAAGCTAAGCTTGTTTTTGAATGATACTTGTTTGAAGTCAGCAACTGTTTTTTCTGGATGCGCCAATGATAACACCAATCGCTGCAACGAGATGCGTTGGCCTCTGATATCCGCCACCACGTACAAATGCTCTTCATAAGACTTCACAGCAAACCAATTGTATTTGGTCACGTGGTTGGCAAATCTCTTATCCACCAGCGCAACAAGATTGCGGCTTGTCGGAACCAAGGAAAATTCTTCAGGTTCCAGAGTGTCCGCCAATGCGAGAATGGACCTACGGGTGTGATCAATAAAATCAGACATGGCAACTCCAGATTGTATGCAGGATCAAACCGGCCTTAAAATATGGTGTTCAATAAAACCTTCTACGGGACTCTACAAACCCGCTACCAAGCCGTCAGGCCCTATGCTGGGCCTGTGACACTAAGGCAACTTATCATTTCTTGATCGAGGTGCTTCCGTATTGCTTCCGGTATGCCGTCGGCTGGAGCCAATCGCTCGAGTGTGCTTGCGCAAGTCTTTGTTATTATTGAAAAAAGTGGTGAGCCGTGCAGGACTGCATGCAGAGAAAGAAATCAAAGGGTTAAGCTGGCGAACCTCAAATTTCCACCCACTGAAATCATTGACCATTCTGGAGCTTTGACGAACCTCGCACGGTTCCCAAGAAAGCAAAAAGCCGCTGACTGGGCTGCCACCCGCGTCAACGGCCAATTCAAAAAGTTTGCAGGTAATCAATATCATCTCGCGGCCTTGACTGCAATCGCAGGAGGTCACGATGGCTAAACTAAATCGGTTCGAGTGGCTGAAAGCTGTCATGCAATGCAGCGAGGTAAACTCATCTACGAAGGTGGTAGCGTCGGCTTTGGCGGTACAGTTCGCAAATGACAAAACCGGCGAACTGAGCCCTTCCCAGGAAACCCTCGTTGAATATCTCGGCAACTTGTCGTTAGCGACGATCAAACGGTGTATCCGTCAACTGGTCGAACTCGGCTGGCTGTTCCGCACCGAGGGGCGCGGCGCAGGCAACTTCACCAAATACGACCTTCGCGCGCCCTGCAAAATCATCCCGTTTCGCAAAAAGAAAAAGGGATCACCAGCGAGCTTTTGCGATGACGAAAAGGGGTCACTGGTGACTCACAAAGCGGTCACCAGTGAGCTTTCCTATATAGAGGAAGAACAATCCCAAGAACAAAAGGCTGCGGTCGACCCGGGTTTGCCCGATGCAAGGCAATCCGATCCGTCGCAACCATGCAGCGAGCAATTGATCTTCGTTCCAAGAGGCATCTGCTTTGTTCGGGATTGGGATAAGCGACTGGAATGCGCGGGTATGCAGACACTCGAACGCAGCCTGCCCTTGTCCCCACACAAGCATCATCTCGGATTTTGGCTGCCCGCCCGCACCCCTGCACCAATGGGCAGCGCTGAATGGCAATCACAGCTCCGGTTTGTTCGAGCAGCGATAGCCCAGGCGCAGAGTGTTGGCGAGCGGCGCTTGGCGGGCTGAGCGAAAAGATTCCGGGGCTGTCTGCCCCGGACCCCGAGGATGTTTCCCGAAGGTGAGAGACATGCTGGAAGAGAAATCAGCGCTGGATGAAGCCTATCATCGGCGCGTCACCAAAACGAAAGGCGGAGGTGGTTTCGGCAAGCCACTGCCCGCTGGCGACGACAACGTCTGTGGTTTCGTCATCTTAAGAACGGCCAAGATCAAAACGCTCGGAAACATGGGCGCAAGCCTTCAACACACGTTCAGAGAACGCGAAACACCAAACGCGGACGATGCACGGCGAGCCCAGAACCAAGTGGTTATCGGGCCTGATAATAGCGAGGAAGTCTTGGAGGCTTGGAAAGCGAACGCGCCTGAGAAAGTGCGGAAAAACGCGGTTGTCGGTATCGAATACCTGATCACGGGCAGTCCTGACGCGATGGCGCGTATGAGCCGGTCAGAGCAAGACGAGTATTTTGCCAAGAGTATCAACTGGCTGAAAACCCGACACGGGGCTGAGAATATCCTATCAGCAGTTATCCACCGGGACGAGACCACACCGCACCTGACCGCTATGGTCATGCCCAAAGATGCGAGAGGCAAGCTGAATGCCCGCTACTTTCTTGGCGGTTCGCAAAAGCTGAGCAAAATGCAAAGCGACTTTGCCGAGCGCGTCGGCAAATCACATGGCTTGATCCGGGGCGTTCAGGGCAGCAAGGCGACACATCAACGGGTCAAATCCTACTACGCGGCGCTGAATCGCGCTGAGACCGATACCATCCAGCTCCCAGCTCGGCAAAAGGGCGGCATGATGGGTCGCGGCGGCGAATCCGCCGAAGAGTACCGTCAGCGTATATCTTCCACCGTCAACGCCATAGTTCGTGGCGCAACCGACCGCACACATGCTCTGATCGAGGAACTAAGAACGCAGGCAAACCAGGACGAAGCACTGCTTCGCGCCTTGAAATCTGAGCGCGATCTGGCGCGCGAGGATGCCGAGCACGTCATGCAAATGGGGACGACGATCTATGCGGTTGAACGCCTTCTCAACGCGTTCGAGCGTGAGATGAAACCCATTGAGCAGGAGGCTCTGGCAACGGTTGCAGAGGCGATCACAAGCTTGAAGGTCAAACCAGCCGAGGAAATCCAAAAGGATATTTCTCAGCGCCTCATGGGTCTTGGCTATCGCGAAAATTCAGACCGCAAACCGGATCAGACCGACCAACACCGAGACGATCTGGGGCAAGCGCCGCCTCAGCGCAACGATCCAGGGCGGTCACGATAAAACAAATTTCAATTTCTTGGAGATAAAAATGCTTAGAAAACAAACTGCTTCCGCGCACAATCCCAATATTTCCGCAATGCCCGACGACCTAATTCTCTGGGCTGATATTGGTGGTCAGAAGAAGGTCGTTGCTCAGCGGTATCGCTCACCCAAAGGCAAACTCCGCATCGACTGGTTTGTGCCTCAGCGTCAACGTCGAAATCTTCTCAGCGTTTACTTGCAAGATGCGAACCCGCCGAAATGACCGCGTTATGAGCAAGACCAATGTGATGCGATTGCGTCTGATGGCACGGGCCTGGTCGCGTCTGTGTGGCGGCTATGGCTTTTGGGGGCAATGGCGGGGCGTAATGCGATGCGTCTGGATCGTCAGCATTTCATGGACCGCTCTTGTCGCCGTTCCCCGCTTGATTCAGCTCAGTCGCCAGGGTGGTTGCTGGCCCATTGGATGCACCCCTACCGCTGATGATTTGCAGGTCTTGGTGGCGCTCTCGATCCCGTTAGCCGGCGTTCTCCTGATCACCGAACTACTGATCAAGCCATGGGCGCGTTCAATGGCGATTTCCGACGAACTGCGATCCCTCGCCGCCAATGGAATGCCGGAGGCGGCATTCGCATTGGCTGAGCTTTACACAGATCGAGGCGCAGACAGCCAGGCAAGACTCTGGATTGCCAATGCCGCTGACCTTGGCCACCGAACCGCAATCAAACAATTGAAAAGGTACAAACTATGAAACTGAATCTTTTTTTCGCCGCCGCAACCATCGCTCTGGCGCAACCTGCATTCGCGCAGGGTGTCCCTGTGATCGATGCCACCCAGATTGCGAATGCGAAGCAACAATTCGCACAAGAAATTGCCCAAATGGTGAAAGAACTGGAAGAGGCCAAACGGCTATATGATTCAGTCAATGGCATCACCGACATGGCCGATATCGCCAACGCGCTCAACGATCCGAATGTGCGGGAACTTCTGGGGCCGGAGGCTACCGAGATTGCCAGCTTGCTTGAGGTAGACATCAACGGTTTGGGCGACCTGTCCGGCACGGCGGGCCGATACTTGGATCATACGCGCGTCACCTCGGCCGATATCTCCGCCGAAGAGTTCTACCGGCAAGAACTGGACCGTATCGGCGCGCAATCGGCCCGTGATGCGGCTCTGGGCGACCGCATCGTTCAGTCCGCAGATGACCGCCTTGCCGGGCTGGAACGTCTGCGGCAGGCGATTGGTGGGGCCTCGACACAGAAAGAGATTGATGCGCTGTCAGCACGTCTCCAGGTCGAGACAGCGATGCTCCAGAACGACACCAACCGCATTCAGGGTTTGGCCATGCTGCAACAGGCCCAGACCAGAGTTGAGGATCAGCGGCAAACGGAAACCCTGCTGATCAACAGCCAGCAGAACATTGCCGCAGCCCAAGAGTATTTCGGAGACTGAGCATGAACAGATGGGTCAAGATGACGTGTCTTGTGGTCCTTACCGCGTGCAAGGAAGAGGAAAACAAGACCGTCGATTACTTCACCGACAACCCGGTGGAACGAGCTGAAACGCTGGCTGATTGTGAAACGCTGAACGCCGCCCAAGCTGATGCGAACTGCACCAATGCGCAGACCGCCGAAAGCCTCGCTGAGAGCGACGCGAACCTCGATGCGGCTCAGAAGTACTTTGGAGACTGAGCATGTGGCAAAACCTCTATATCGACTTCATCGACGCCATCACCAACACGGCGAACACCATTGCGGGCACCATGTCGGCGGAGCTGACTGCGCCTCTGACAGCTGCAATGACGCTCTACCTCATCCTTTATGGCATTGGGATCATGAAAGGTGCGATCCAGGAACCTGTTCTGGACTTCGCCGTTCGTGGGATCAAACTGGCGATCATTTGGAGCCTGGTCTCATCCGCAGGGGACTATTCTACGTGGGTGGGCAACGTCATCAACAGGGATCTGCCCAACTTTGTTGATGCGTTGACCGGGGGTTCCGGCACCGGGCAACTGCCGTCGGACCCTGTATTTTCCAAATCTGTTGGTATAGCCGAGCGTGTGTTTCAGCATCACGTCTCACAAGGCCTTGCGGGCAAGATCATTGGACCAATTTACTATGGGATCGTGATGTTCCTGGGCGGCGTCATTCTGTCCGGCACAGCCTTTGTGTTCACGCTAGTCGCGACGGTCGGGCTTGCCATCATGGCCGCAATAGGACCGATCTTCATCTGCTTCGCTTTGTTTGAAGTGACACGCGGTTGGTTCTTCTCCTGGCTGGGGCAGATCCTGAATTTTCTCATCTTCAAGCTGCTGATCTACGTCCTGTCACTCGTCATCATCTTGATGCTGGAACGGGCCGTGCTGCAAACAGACATTCTTCCGGCGACCCTGGCTATGTTCTATTTCGCAGGCGTCACCGTCACCGGCATCATTTTCTTTTTTCTCCTGCCATCAATCGCCGCCGGGCTATCAGCGGGTGCACAGGCGTCCACAGGTGCGCTTCAAAGAGGTGCAGAACGATATCTTGGTCGTCGCCTGCCGGGTGGCAGAAATGGAAACAACCCAGCAGGGAGCGCAAACAGACAATGACTGAAAAAAACGGGCCTAGTTTCACCCGGGCTGATATTCACGGGGCTGAAGCCAAAACCAGAGCCAAAGCCAAAGTTAAGGCATTGAAAGAAGTGCTTCGTCGCCACGGTGAGACGCCTGAAGGCCAGGCTAAGACTCGCGAATTGCTGAAATCGTTGGGAATAGATGTTGAGAATGCGCAGACAGGCACAGAAAGCCGGATGCAGGTGAGTACGGAGCCCGTTTCCGACGAGGAGCTTTGGAAAAATACGCCGGAGCAATGGCGGCACTTACTGCCTCCAGAAATTGTGGAGCGGTTCAATAAGTGAGTTTCGTAACCTACCGGTACCGCTCACTTCCGAATTGCGTCGGCTGTCTGATTGACGAAGACTTGTTTTGAGGCGAGGATGCAGGTTGTTGCACCGCGCCTCGGCTATTTGGAAAATTTGAAAGTAGGCTTTTCAAAGTGTCGTGAGTGTCAGCTACGTAACTCGTGCGCTAAAAACAGCTCTAGATACATTAAATTGGCAAGCCCGCTTTTTTAGACTAGCCATTTTAAGCTCTACACTATAAAGATCTGAAAAAAGATCCGGGAGCAGTGAATGTCTAAAAAAACAGTAGAACCTTTGCGGCCAGAAGCGCAACCTCCAGCTCTGCCTAAAGTAGTTGGCGGGTTCTCTACCGTACTAGCGGACCCGCCCTGGCGCTTCACCAACCGTACAGGCAAAGTGGCTCCGGAACACCGCCGTCTCGACCGCTATTCAACTATGGATCTTGAGGCAATCAAAGCTCTGCCTGTTTCGGATGTTTGCGCCAAGAACGCACATCTTTATCTTTGGGTACCTAACGCGCTTCTGCCAGATGGCCTCGCTGTTATGGAAGCTTGGGGATTCCGCTATGTGTCAAACATTATTTGGGCAAAGCGACGCAAAGATGGTGGCCCTGATGGTCGTGGAGTAGGCTTCTACTTCCGGAATGTAACTGAAATTCTCTTGTTTGGGGTCAAAGGGTCCATGCGCACTCTCGCTCCAGCCAGGTCACAAGTGAATATGATTGAAACGCGTAAGCGTGAGCACTCCCGCAAACCGGATGAGCAGTATGACCTAATTACAGCCTGTTCACCTGGCCCCTATTTGGAGATGTTCGCCCGCCACCCTCAGAAGGGATGGACACTTTGGGGTGATGAGGCATCGGAGGAAGTGGAACCGCGCGGCCAAGTGCACAAAGGGTATGCTGGTGGTGAGATGTTTCCACCGCTGCATTCTAGTGAAAAAATCCCCGAAACTGTCGCGACTGAAATTGGGCGAGAGATGGGGGTTCGTTATGAGGCAGGCGCGAGCATCAGGGATCTTGCAGTTGAAACAGGCTATCCGATTCAACGTGTTAGATCGCTGCTTGAGTTAGCGGAGACGCCTTTGAGAAAACGCGGTCGCCCCCCGGCCGCAGAATAGACGCTCAACCAGCGGGATAGGGCGTCCCATCCCAAGTGGTTTCATTTGCAGCCACAATTAACACTGGGCAAGAACCCATGACTCCGCGCTTCACTCTGATTTGAGCTTTGTCAAATGCAGTGACCGTCGACGTTGTAAGGTCGATTGGGAGCTTTTTGGTGCGTTCGTCCTCGGGTAGCGTCTCTTGATAGTCGGCCCAAAGCTGGCGAGCCAGTCTGAGAAGCGGCAATCGATCTTTTGTGATTATCACACCAGCTGATATCACCCCTGCTTCGTACCAAGAGCGATAAGCAGATAAATCGCGATCCAAATTCCCATCCTTGGCGTTCCACTCAACATCGAGAACTACCCTATTCTTGAAGTTGTCGACCAAGTAGCCTTTTTGGTATACCTCTGGCAGCTCTCCAATTTTTTCTTCCTCTTTTGAGAACAGAATTCCCCTGGTGGACAGATCTAGTCGAGTTTCCCTCCAACCTTTTTTGTGAAAGGCGTTGTCGATCTGTTCCGCTATGTCACCCCTGTTGCCACCCGCACGAAGCCAGTACCGGGGTTCCAGTCGGTACGAAGAGAGGATGCTCACAATATCATCCCACTCCCCTGGGCACACGGCCTTCATGACAGCAGATGCGGAGTTCGTTTCCATGAACGACCAGTGATCTCGTGCCCTGCTTGGCATTACACCTAGGTCATCGTAGGTATAGGTCTCAAACATTCATCTTCCTTAATTCAGCCAAGAGAAACCAACGTCGACAACTAACGAAGGCACGATGTGTAGTTTTCTCTCAGTTCTCTTTCTATCATTCAATCTTGGTGGGATTGACGACTGCCAAGCCCCTAAATTTATTTACAAAATCCCGGTCGTTGAGTGTGATCAGCGCGACCCCTTTTCCCTTCGCCACAGCGCCGATCATAAAGTCGGGCAAAACACCATCCTTCTTTCCAGTGCCTTTGCTGCGCCGATATTCTTTGAAGACTTGGCCTGCGGAAAAAAGGCTTTCATCATCAGCGCTTAAATTGGCAATTCCAAGTTCATCAAGGGCCAAGCGGAGCTCTTCCGCCGAGTTCATACCCGCCGACGCTTCGGCAAATACAACCTCAGTGACAAACACCATGCCACTTGATTTATATTTTTGAAATTCACTTAGTACCGCAGCGTGTGCGTCTTCATCGTCATTAAGAAGCGCAATCAAAGCAGACGTGTCCATACATGCAGAGGTCGGTTCCAAGTTAGCCTCTCATCAGTGACATGAGATCTGACGAACTCATTGTAGGCTTGATACCTCGGTTGCGAATATTTGAGAGTGCACGTACTGAAGCCTCCCTGACGAACAAATCTACGTCGAAAGTCTTCAGTTCATCATGGTCGAGCAGCTCGTATGAAGCGTCAAGCCATTCCATTGTATTCACCACCCCCGCTGGGAGAGACTTTGGTGCTCTTGGAAGCTTTTTATCCACCAAGCCATACGGGCGAGGATCGTTTGTCTTGCCTGAACTGACGGCCTCTACCGAACGTTCGAATCTGGCCGGTCCGCCGACAGATACATACATTTCCAACAGGCGACCGAGAGCATATGACTTCTCTAAGTTTTTCCCACCGGTAAGTGAGGCGAATTCGAATTCATCAAGAGCCTCTCTAATCGAAGAAGTCGTCAAGCGGCGAGCATAGTTAAGGCGGCAGAGCCGATCAGCTGCCAAAAATGAGGCATTCATCCACCACCGCTCAATGGTTTCCGCCACCATCGAGCGCAACCCGCCAATTTGATAAAGAAAGTTCAAATTGGTGCTGAGCTTCCGAGATGTCTTCGCTTTGTATCGCTCGTCACCATCCAAGAAAGACTGAATATCATCGGCATTTACGTTGGAAACGTCCCATTGATGTGTGCCAGCTAGCCTTTCGACAATGTATCGGTTCGACCAAAGGGCAGGCCGCCGCTGATACTGTCGCGCGCCTTGCCAAGCACCTACCAGAGAAAGGTTGAAGGCAAAGAGCGCAAGCCTATCGAAGTGAGCCGAATGATCAAACGATACCGCCTGAAAAACAAGTTCATCGAACGCGATCCTATCCCCGGCCCCATCTGAATAGTTGAATAGGAAAAAATTTGCGGGGATGTAGAAGTTGATTTTCTCCGCTTCTAGCCGCTCACGGAAACCACTTCGGCTTACGTCAGTGTGCTCTCCACCGAACCCGACTCTAATGGCTCTGTGTAACTCTGCTAGGCCACGACCGTCTCGCCCCCAACCAAAATTCTTGGTGAAACTGCCAGGATGCCAGTCTTCTGAATAGTCAGGCATGATGCCCCTTGTTCATATCCAATCGAGGATTACGTCAGTACCCACCGGGTTTTCTGTATTGATTGTTACTGCATCATAAGCATTTGGTCTATCGGGACGATTCAATGCAGTATGTCGAGGCATGTATCCATGCCCAGGTCGGGTAGGTCAAACACACAGCTGACGTTCATTTGTCTGCTCCCTCGTTGCGATCCGCGGACTTCAGTCAAGCCAAGAATTGCTTGTTTCGGCAGGATATAAGGATTGCATCACATCTGACAGGTCGCGCAGAAGTGGTTCTATGTCTTTTTTCGTCATGTCTTTCGGATATCTCGGCTTCAGCGCGGCGCGGTCAAAGTACTTTGCGTTTTGGATAGCATTCTGACGCAATTTTTTTAGTCGAAACATGTTTAGCTGAGACCGCCCAGCATTCGCCATGTTGATACACCACGTCTTTGCCGCATCGTCGTTCAAGTAGGAGGCCGTAAAGTAGATGAATGAGCAAAGAGGTAGATAAGTCCCACTTTTCATTCGCAATAGTTGCGAAAGAACTTCCACCGTTTCAGGGTTTTCACCCCAATTGTCGATCAGTAGCCGAAATGCGTAAAAACGCTCCGTCCACGTGGATTTGGACAAAACCATAGCGGAAAGGTCCTCAAAGTCAGTTCCGCGAACTTCGTCAGTCCCGTTGCCTCGCAAGGAGTAGCGCAAGCTATTCGGGTCCGACGACCGATTTTTCCACTTTGCGCCGCGCAGATCAGCGTAATCAAAATTGAATGCCGATAGGTTCGATCCGGCAAAATCCACGCCCGAAAGTCTAGAATGCTGAAAGTCCGTCTGGGGGCTTAGACCGGACAGCTCAACTAGTTCAGAGAACACATTACTTTCAGATTCGGAGACTAGCGAAAACGCTGCATTGTGCGTGTCATTCGTTTCCATCGGAAATCTCCATAGTTGACCGTGCAAGTACGATATCATCGTGCCCAATACTTGGAGGCAGCGCGAAACCCGTGGTTTGATTGGTAGCTACCGCCCTCCTAGCCATCGCATCCATCACCGCTTCCTTGTTTCGTGAGTTCTGCGCTCCGACATTGTTCTGTACAACGTCTAAGTCCTGTCGGTTTACGGATACAACAATTTGGACCAAACAGTCAGCCCCACGCATTGTAAGCAAGCAAAGTGGCCCCACTTCCATCTGTCCGTCGCTTCCAACATATCTACCATTCAAGACGTGAGGAGCTACAGGCTCTACTACCGCCCATTTTCCTTTTGGTCTCGGAATGACCCGGGAAACTCGCATTGAAGACATAACAATATGATCATGCTCGGCTTTCTTTGACCGCCGCTTTTTCCAGAACACTGAAGCCGCGAGCCGACCGAGTATGTTGGGCTTTACTTCAACCTCTATACGACCTTCTGCGCCGGTCTCGGCTTCCATCGCGTGCCTCACGGTTTGAGTGACGTTCGCCGTCATCTGTTGATCAAGCACATGCTCGCCCAGCCGCGACCCGCGAACCAAATCCGCGTCAATCATTCGCAAGTGAATGTCGGCTCTCGTTGCTCGAACGCCAAATGAAACCGTGGGGAGCTGGACGACCTCCGCATCAAAATCTAAGTCGATGGACAGTGGAATGGCTTCGGCAATAGTACCTTGAGGAGGCTTCCACAGAACAAGCTCACAAAGAGATTGCGAGGTTAATGAATTCTCAACAACATAGTTTAATTCAGGCATCCAGGGTTCTCGTAGATAAATACCTCTTGCGAAAACTTCTTTACGCAAGAGGCCGTGTTGCAGGCTGCAAGTGTCTACCGAAAAGAGAATGGTGGCAACTGTAACACTGCTAAATACTTACACTTTTTCGCTCAGTTATCGTTCAATACCGCTTCTGCTCAAATCTGATTTAACTCTTCAGTTTTAGGACGATACAATCAGGACGTTTCCCACCCTCACCTTCGAGAAATATCCTCGGGGTCCGGGGCAGACAGCCCCGGCAAAAAAAATGAGCCGCGCCAACGCGCGTCGATGAACATTGTAAATGTGTACTCACTACACAATTTTCTGGCAAAAATTGGCCGTGGGCGACTGACCAAAACTCGAGCACCTAAGGAACATCGTAGTCGGTCGGTTTACTGGCCCCTGGCAACTGTTTTCGGTTGCGCCAACGGTAGTCAGCCTCCAGTTTCCCAAAGCAATAAGTTCATTGCGCCCTAACATCGAAAGCGAGTGCATCACGATGCAAATAGAGCAACACAATCTTTGGGAAGATGATGAGTTCATTTATGTACCTGAAGAACTCTTTGAACATCTTCCGAAAGAATATCGCGAGGCCGCAGAAGCCCGTAAGCAACAAGGTCAGGATGTACTTCGGATCGCTGATAAAGACATCCAAGGCCTTATTCGGCTCGTCAATGCAATACCGACCTCATCAAGTCTTAGCTACATTTATCACCGTCTAAGAACCTCCAAATTCGAGGCGACGGTTGAAGACGTGATGGAACAAGAAACTCTCACAACGGCATTCATTGTGACCTATGGTCGCCTCTTCGCGAGCGGAAATGGCGTAAGTGGCGTTTCGAGAAGCAGTTTGCCAGAGCACCTAAGGCCTATCCACGACGATCTCATACTGCTCAGGAACAAAAGGTATGCCCACAACGCTTCCCACGAGACTGTAAAGAGCGGCATCAAGGTAGATTTCGATGACAATAGTTTCCGAGTAGAGGTTCAAATGAGTCTTGGGTTTTACGTTGGCGGTAGAGACGAATGGGAAGAACTAATTTCATTCATAGACGCGCATATGCATGAACGTTTGGCGAAAATACTTTGCCGCCTACAGAAGAAAACGGGCTATGAATGGACATTTCCCATCGGCCCAGCGCCTGACTGGGTGGGAAACTACGGTTAAATAAACGATGATTGTGAATTGGGCTGATTGCGCCAACCAACCAAAGCCCGGGGATGCCAGACGCCAATGAACCGTGAAAAAAGGCTTATTAGAAGATAGTCAAATTGCACGCCTCTCACATTGGGGCGGAATGCTGCATATTCCCGGTTAATTACCGCATGAATCCCAATAAAGCTGCCGCCCAAGCCTGTTAAGCTCTTGCATCCAGACCGATGGCCGCCAATCACCGTGCCGCTGGTTACCTAGCGGGAACGGCCACACAGCGGACCTTCGCTTCGATCCCAGCACCGAGAACAGGGAACGGCAAATTTGCGCAGGCTTTATCCAACACTTCTATAGCTATAAAGCAACGACGAGAGGCCATCAGTTGAAGGTGCAGGTTGATCGTGCACCCCGCGAAAAATCGCGCGTTGGGCAAAAAATCTAACGGCAACCACCAAAGAGGGCCGAACTCGACAACGAACTTGCTTGATTCAAAGTGAATTTAGGCAACAGATGGTAAGGCTTCTACTAAGGGTTGACTATACGCAACAGCGTAGTTATTTAACCGATATCCAACCGGTGGGGTTCGCGCCATCGGATAAGCCGCTCGAAAGGGCGGCTTTTTCTTTATATGAAGGTGGTTTATGGCTTCGAAGCGAGTTTCTGTGTACGTTGATGGCTTCAATTTGTATCACGCCCTTGACGCACTGAACGGCAACTATCTGAAATGGCTTGATCTGTGGGCCTTGTCAGAGAAGCTTGTCCGCGCTGGAGAAGAGGTCACTTCCGTCAAGTATTTTTCTGCGTACGCAAAATGGCGCGAGGGCAGTTATCGTCGTCACCAAGTCTACGTCAAAGCGCTTTTGGCCGTGAACGTTGAGTTCATCGAAGGCCGATTTAAGGAAAAAAAGAACACCTGTAAAAGCTGCGGAGTGGAATGGATCTCGCACGAAGAGAAAGAAACAGACGTCAACATTGGCGTACATCTCATGGCAGACGCACTGAAGGACAGGTTTGATCGTGCTCTAGTAATCTCTGCTGATACGGATTTGAATGAGGCCGTAGAGCTTGCCAAAAGTGAAGCCCCTGGCAAGCTTATTGACATTGTAGCGCCCCCCAAACGAAAGAACCGCAATTCACGGGCCCTATTTGCTATTCCTACCGGCAAATTGAAAACTTCGCTATTGCCCGATCAGATTACACTTGGTGATCAGACTATTCTGCGCCCTACCGAGTACGCCCCTCCGGCATGATCACCAGTTTTGGCACAGTGTTTTGAAGTCGCTGTCTTAATCTTCAGCCGTGTTGCCAGACGTTCTAAGCGGGCTGTTATCGGCGACAATACTGTGTCCACGCTTGGCCGCAAAGCGCTCCATGTGAGTTGAATGCCGACGAGTCGCGAAGTGTTTCTGCACAAAGGCTTTCATCTTGTCGTCGATCCCGTAAACGAATTTGACCGCATGCTGAACATTGATCCTATTCACATCTTTCGCCTGTTGGCGGCGGTTCCGTGCCACGAGGCGTTGCATGGTTTCAGGTTTTTGCGTTGCTACAAACAGGCGAGTTGAGCCTATCGGAATCATTAGGAACGACCCAGGGTCAGCTATTGTCTCGGTCATCCATACCGGACGATCTGTAGTAAGCAACGGTACGCCACAGTCCTCAAAGTCGAGCACATTCCAGTGCATGTTGTTGATAATCTGGCCAATGCCAGGATGGTCCAGACATCGCCGAGCGATGCCTAGCGCCAACTTGTCTTCCTCGTGTGGATCAAGCGCAGACAGGTAGTCATCGACGCATTCAGGTGCGCCCTCTGGGCGATTCGCTTCATATGCTTCTTGCAGGCCGGGTGTTGCCTCGCTCCACGCTTCTTTAACCGTTGACTTGAGTTGTGTTATTTCAGAGGGCGTTCTGATCGATAGCCCCCAAACGAACCGCGACCATGCACTCCTCAACCGCGGCCTCCAATTGGATTCAGGCAATCCTTCTTCGAGCAGTTTCAGCGCGTCAGCCGCTTCGGAATCAATTCGAGACATGAACCCTTTTTCCATCTCTGGATTTGGTGGTCCTTCAGGCATGCGCGCCGAATATAAATGCTCTTCAAACGCCGTACCTCTGGGTACGACGCGTTTTGCAACCACTTCGCCACCATAAGGTCGGCTGAAACGACACACCTTCCCATCCTTCTCCGCCCAACGGCTTAGGTAGAAAATCGGAAGATAGTGATGATCGACAGGATCACTCATAGATAAGCCACCTAACTGTCACCTCTAGTGATTGATACGATTGGAATCTGGTCGAAACCGTGCAGAGTAAAACCGACTACTGAACTTGCCTACAGTCAAGGATCACCGAGTAACCGGTTAGGGCTCGTTCGATCAGTTGAAGCGCTCAGCAGATAACGGCTGCTGTGAGCCTACTTTGACCGATGCTGCGCGATTCCCCAATGACAACAATGCGCCGTTTGTAACTTGCCGAAAGTGCAATTCTCATGCCACCTATGAAGGTCGGCAACGGGCTCAAACTGCTAGTCTGGGCGCACGACTGCATCGATCCTGTGCACACTCTCAACAAGATTGCACGCACAGCCAAATGGGCTCCACGTGCTCGGTATGTTGGGATTTTGCAAGTGCAGACCGCATTGCCTAGCGATACCCTAACTTGAACACGCACTAGCGAAATGATTCACTTGCCGCGCAGGCCGTCACACCAAAACAGGCTATTGCCAACAAGGTTGCTGTAGTGATGTCCCACTTCCATGCGTCAGTCCCAACGATCATGACAGAACACGTCGATGAGACCACGAGCGCTAAAACGCCGGCAATCTTCCACATTTGCGCAGTCGTGAATTCTCCGTGATCTTTTGCCGTATGGGCAGTCTCATCATCATTGTTGCCGCTGGCAGGTAGGCATGCAGCTCCATGGGCTTTTCTAGAGACATCTTCATTTTTATATATGCGCAGTTTGCGGGGGCGAAGGTTCTTCACTTCTCCTGAAAATTCTTTGCTATCCATCAGCTCACTAACCTTAAAATCCTGTCTATCCTAGTGGTGTCGATGCCCTCCACGTCACTGTCGAGGTCATCAGTATTTGGGATTTCATCGAGCAAAAACTCAATTGCGTCCCACTTTTTCTCCGGTGAGATTTGAAGGCCTCGATCGGCGATCCGGCGTTCTACAGATATTCCAACCACACGGTAGTCCTTAGCCAACTTTTCAGAGCGCGGATCTCTGCCATCGTCGGAATCCCCGACAAGCATCCATAGCGGGTCGACAGCGAACTCCTCTAAGACCTTCAACAGCAACTGAGCCGTAAAGTCGCGCTGATCACGCTCGTAGTTCTGATAGGCGCTTCTGCTGATATCGAGCCGCTGTGACATCTCTTCCTGGGAGAGATTTTCACCCCTTCTTACAGCAGCAAGACGCAAACCTAGGCCCTTAATAGCCATCTCAACCTTCTTTTTTCTTGCGGTGACTACATTTGTGGTTACAAAAGTAATAAATAAACACAAATAAATGCAGTACGCCTGATTCTGTCGAATTCAAGGTAAGTCTGTTCGATCTTGAGCGCAAAGGGAACTTTGCCGCCTATGTTTGTAAGCGAATTGTGGAGGCCACGTGTGGAAAAACTTCTTGAAACTCCGAAAGAACTGGCAGAGCGAGTGGGAATTCCAGTTACTAATGTTCGATATCTAATTCGCGCAGAAATGCTGGATCACATCTTTACGGCCCCAGGGAAGCGAAACCCGAAAATTCCACGAGGTGCTTGGGAGCGCTATGTCGAGAAGTTCTCCGTCAAAGCAGAAGCAAAGCTGTCAACAGATGCCAAATAGGGGACTCATCATGGCTATGCCGCGCACTGCGCTCACACAGACTGAGCTTGCACGATACCTTAAGGCGTATCGGGATGCGGGAATTCCTATAGTGAGATCAGAGATAAGCCGCGATGGAAAAGTTGTGATCTACAGCACAGAACCATCACCCGAAGGAAGTGAAAATCCATGGGATTGAATTTGAAGCAGCAACGCCAGTTTCCAGGAGCGACCGCTTATTTCGACCGACATGGTAGTCGCCGTTGGCGCTTTAGGAAAAAAGGCTTCTCCGCAGAGCTGGGACGCGACTATGGATCGGAATTGTTTATCCAACGCTATGAAGATGCTCTGAACGGCCAGAAAACTCGTGGACTAGTAGGGGCGGAACGTATCAAACCTTATAGCGTCAACCAACTTGTGGCGCTTTGGTATAGATCGCCTGGGTTCCTCGACTTATCCAGCAGCACACAAAAGGTCTATCGTGGGATCGTTGAAAAATTTCGCGAAAAACACGGTGACAAGCCGGTGCGATTAATGAAACGGCGGCACGTCCAAACGATCCTGTCTGAAAAGGCCGAAACCCCGACTGCGGCCAACAACTTGCGCAAACGATTGATCCAATTGCTAGATTTTGCAATTTCATTGGATTGGCGCGGCGACAACCCAGCCCGGGCAACAAAACCTTTTAGAGTAGGCAGTGAAGGTTTTCACACTTGGAACGAAGATGAGTTGGCTCAGTTCTTCAAAACCCACAAGTCTGGCACCTTAGCTCATACAGCCGTAACTCTGATGCTTTACACTGGCGCAGCGCGGGTCGATGCGGTCAAGTTGGGGCCAGAGAATATTCGTAACGGGAAGATCGAGTATAAACGGCAGAAAACGCGCCGATCAGGTGGCGTCCTTGTTTCAATACCCATTCATCCTGACTTAGCTGAGGTACTGGCGAAGCTTCCAACGGATCGTCCCTTCCTCGCGACTCTGAAAGGCAAGGCGCGTTCAGCAGGTGGGCTTGGAAACCTGATGCAACGCTGGACGGAAAAGGCCAAGCTACCGCATTGCTCCGCCCATGGCCTGCGTAAGGCTTGCGCGCGTCGTTTGGCTGAGGCGGGCGCCACCGCCCATGAAATCGGCGCTGTAACGGGACACAAAACGCTTGCGCTCGTGCAGCGTTACACTGAGGCTGCCGGTCGCGGTGGTATGGCGGATTCTGCTATGGAAAAGCTAATATCCCGTCCCAACGGAGAGCGTAACTTGGCGAACCTATCAGAAAGGTTCGTCAAATCTTTAACTAACCCAATACAGGGAAAGGATAAATTATGAAAAGTGGTGAGCCGTGCAGGATTCGAACCTGCGACCCACTGATTAAAAGTCAGTTGCTCTACCAACTGAGCTAACGGCCCACTCTTTTTCTGGATCTCTTCGATCCGTGGCGCTCTCTAAGGCATTTTCCCATCCGGGTTCAAGCCTTTATTTTGCGCGTCGTTCCGCCTTAACTTAACTTGTTTCCAGCGTCCCGATAGGCGGCCTAATTAGGCAGGTGGCTCAGGGGGGTCAACCCCTTTTTTCAGGAATCTTCACTGCAGGGTGGATTCCTTTCCTGACCATCGTTATATGCCCGCCATGCAACAAACACACGACACGGGTTTGCCCTTCATGAAGATGCACGGGCTAGGCAATGACTTTGTCATTGTGGATGCGCGCGCGGATAACATTGAGGTCACACCCGCTTTGGCACGGGGAATCGGGCACCGGCAATTCGGTGTGGGCTTTGACCAGTTGGCCGTGATTGAAAACGGCGAAGCGGATGCGCACCTGGTGTTTTACAACGCGGACGGATCGACCTCGGCGGCTTGCGGGAACGCGACGCGCTGTATTGCCCGGTTTCTGATGGAACAAACCGGAAAATCCGAATTGACGCTGACCACTGAACGCGGCACGCTGTATGCGCGCGACGCTGGGAGCGACCTGACCTCAGTTAATATGGGGCAGCCGCAGTTGAGCTGGCACGAGATTCCGCTGGCCGAAGAAGTCGACACGCTGGAGCTGCCGATTGAGGGCGGCCCAAGCGCCACTGGCATGGGCAACCCGCATTGCACATTCTTTGTTGAAGATGCCGAAGCGATCCCACTGACCGAATTTGGGTCGCGTTATGAGCATCATCCGCTCTACCCCGAACGTACCAACGTACAAGTGGCGCAGGTCATAGGGCCGGATCACATTCGTATGCGTGTGTGGGAGCGGGGCGTGGGCATTACGCTGGCGTCGGGTTCGTCTTCCTGTGCAACGGCCGTTGCAGCCGCACGGCGCGGTCTGACCGGGCGCAAGGTGCAAATCGATCTGGATGGCGGCACCATCTGGATCGACTGGCGCGAGGATGGTGTCTGGATGACTGGGCCGACGTGCCATGTTTTCTCGGGTACGCTGACGCCTGAATTCCTGGGGTCTTTGGAATGAATCCCCCCAAGTTCACCACGCTGGGCTGCCGTCTGAACGCCTATGAGACCGAGGCGATGAAAGAGCTGTCGCAACAGGCGGGGCTGACCGATGCGGTCGTGGTGAACACTTGCGCGGTCACGGCCGAGGCGGTGCGCAAGGCACGGCAGGAGATTCGCAAGCTGCGCCGTGAAAATCCTAATGCGCGACTGATCGTAACCGGCTGTGCCGCTCAGACCGAACCCGAGACGTTCTCTCGGATGGAAGAGGTCGATGCGGTCATCGGTAATACCGAGAAGATGCAGCCCGACACTTGGAAGGGCATGGCCGCGGATTTCATTGGCCAGACCGAGGCCGTGCAGGTCGATGACATCATGTCGGTCACCGAAACCGCCGGGCACCTGATCGATGGGTTCGGAACACGCTCACGCGCGTATGTGCAGGTGCAGAATGGCTGTGATCACCGCTGCACCTTTTGCATCATCCCTTATGGTCGAGGCAACTCTCGCAGCGTCCCGGCTGGTGTCGTGGTGGATCAGATCAAACGGCTGGTGGACCGGGGGTATAACGAGGTTGTTTTGACCGGCGTTGACCTGACTTCATGGGGCGCAGACCTGCCCGCACAGCCCAAACTGGGCGATCTGGTGATGCGCATCCTGAAACTGGTGCCCGACCTGCCGCGCCTGCGGATCAGCTCGATCGACTCGATCGAGGTGGATGAAAACCTGATGCAGGCTATCGCGACGGAACCGCGCCTGATGCCGCATCTGCACCTGTCGCTGCAACACGGGGATGACCTGATCCTGAAACGGATGAAGCGCCGCCACCTGCGCGACGATGCCATCCGCTTTACCGAAGAAGCCCGCAAACTGCGCCCTGAAATGACCTTTGGCGCCGACATCATTGCAGGCTTCCCGACCGAGTCTGATGCCCATTTCGAGAATTCACTGAAGCTGGTCACAGACTGCGATCTGACTTGGCTGCACGTCTTCCCCTATTCCAAGCGCGACGGCACCCCAGCGGCCCGGATACCGCAGCAGATCAACGGGAATATCATCAAAGACCGTGCAGCCCGCTTGCGCGCTGCAGGTGAGGCTCAGGTCACCAAACACCTGAGCGCCCAGATCGGCAAAACCCATCACATCCTGATGGAGAACCCCCATATGGGCCGGACCGAGCAATTCACCGAAGTCACATTCGATACCCCACAAACCGAGGGACAGATTGTGACTGCGAAAGTGCTTGGGTGTACCGTGACTCAGTTGGTCGCCTGAGGCACGCGCACTTAGCTGGTCACGGCAGATACCGCAGCAGTGTCGTAGAATTCTTCATATTCGCAGACAAGCCCATCGCGGAATCGGCATATGATAACGATTGGCGTCTCCACTGTTTTGCCGGTGCCTTTATGCGTCCAGGCACAAACGCCAATACCTACTACCCTGTCGTCCTGGGCAATGGTATCTTTCAGCGTCCAATGCTGCATTTCGAACGCCTTGGTCAGGTCTTCCAGATATTCCTGCATTTCGGCCCGACCATCGCGTTCGCAGCTGAAATCCAGCCCGTATTGCCCCCTGCCCAGCGAGCGCATGCACAAATCTTCGGTTGTGTACTTTTTCCACATACCGACATCAGAGGCTTTGCAGTCATTCCATTCCTTGAAAGCCTTGCGCATCTTTTCGACGTTGCGCTGCGTGTCCATAATCCGTTCTCCCAAATGATATCCGGTAAAAATGCACTGCCCCGAAACAAAAGGGGACGGGTCGAGTATAGCACCCGAATGGTTGCAAACAAAAAAGGCCCGGCGTCGTGCGCCGGGCCTTTCTAAATCCTTGGGTAAGACCGATCAGACGGTCTTTTTACCCTTCACAGCGGCCCACAGGCGCTTGTTGACCAAGTACAGCAGCACCGACAGCACCGACAGGAAGATGACGCCGACGAAGCCGGAGTACTTGCGCTCCATCATCTTCGGTTCAGCGGTCCACATCAGGAAGGCGGCGATGTCTTCGGACATGGCCTCAACCGTGGCCGGGTGACCATCGGCAAATTCCACCTGATCGTCGGACAGCGGCGGTGCCATCGAAATCCAGCCGCCGGGGAAGGCTTTGTTCTCATAGAGAACGGCGCCTGCCTCTTCCTTTTCCTCACCGGTATAGCCGTCCAGCAGCGAGGCGATGTATTCCGCGCCACCCATGCCTTTAAACAGCTGGTTGATACCCAGACCGTAAGGGCCGTGGAAGCCGGCACGGGCCTTAGCCATCAGGCTGAGGTCCGGTGCGCCAACACCGTTATTGGCCGGGAAGTGATCGGTTGGGATCGCCGGGCGAAAATCGTCCAGCTCGGGGTCGAACACTTCGAAGTTGCCCGCAGCGTAGGCGATGACTTCTTCTTCCGAATACCCCAGCGCTTCGAGATCACGCAGAGGCACATATTGCAGGCCGTGGCAGGCCGCGCAGACCTCGGTATAGATCTGAAGACCGCGCTGCAGCTGGTTTTGGTCCCAGGTGCCAAAAGGCCCTTCGAACGAGAAGTGGAAATCCTCGATATGCTGCTCGCCGCCACCTGCCGCGAAGGACGCAGCAGGGGTAAGAGCCAGAGCAAACGCGGCACCGATTGCAAGTTTCTTGAACATGTTTCCGGTCCCTCTTCTTACTCGGCCGGCGTGGCGTCGGCGTCAGCCTTGCCATAATGCGCGTTGAAGTCTTCTTCGATGGTCTCGGGCTGGGCCAGAGGTTTCTCGATCACGCCGAGGATCGGCAGGATCACGAAGAAATAGGCGAACCAGTAGGCGGACGCGATTAGCGAGAAGGTCGCATAGGGTTCTTCCGCGGGCATCGCACCCAGCCACATCAGGGCAAAGAAGTCGATGATCAGCAGGTAGAACCACCATTTGAACATCGGACGGTACTTGCCCGAACGCACGGTCGAAGTGTCCAGCCAGGGCGCCAGAGCCATGGCCAGGATCGCGCCGAACATCGCGATCACACCAAAGAACTTGGCGTCGATGATGCCGCCGGTGATGAAGCTGGCGAACTGAACGACCCAGACCTCACCGGTGAACGCGCGCAGGATCGCGTAGAACGGCAGGAAGTACCATTCGGGCACGATGTGCGCAGGTGTGACCAGCGGGTTGGCTTCGATGTAGTTGTCCGGGTGGCCCAGATAGTTCGGCATGAAGCCGACGATGGCCCAGAACACGACCAGGATCACAGCCAGCGCGAACAGGTCCTTGATCACGAAATACGGCCAGAACGGCAGCGTATCTTTCTCAGCTTCGGCTTTCGAACCGCGGCGCACTTCAACACCTGTGGGGTTGTTGTTGCCAGTGGTGTGGAAGGCCCAGATGTGCACGATCACCAATGCCGCGATTACGAACGGCAGCAGGTAGTGCAGCGAGAAGAAGCGGTTCAGCGTAGCGTTATCCACCGCGGGTCCGCCCAGCAGCCAGGTCTGGATCGCGTCACCCACAAACGGGATCGCGCCAAACAGGCCGGTGATCACGGTCGCACCCCAGAAGGACATCTGACCCCAGGGCAGAACGTAGCCCATGAAGGCGGTGCCCATCATCATCAGGTAGATCAGCATTCCGATGATCCACGTGATTTCACGCGGAGCTTTGTACGAGCCGTAGAACAGGCCACGGAAGATGTGGATATAGACCGCAACAAAGAACAGCGACGCGCCGTTCATGTGCAGATAGCGCAGCATATAGCCGCCATTCACGTTGCGCATGATGTGTTCGATGCTGGCAAAGGCCAGATCAACATGCGGGGTATAGTGCATCACCAGAACGATACCGGTGACGATTTGCAGCGCCAGGCAGAACGCCAGGACGATGCCCCAGATCCACCACCAGTTCAGGTTCTTCGGGGTGGGAATCATCAGGGTGTCATACAGCAGGCCGACGATGGGCAGGCGGCTGTTCAGCCACTTCTCGCCGTTTGTCTTCGGCTCGTAATGATCGTGGGGAATTCCGGACATAAGTTAGGTCTCCCTTAGCCGAGTCTGATTGTGCTGTTGTCCACCCATTCCGCAGGCGGGACAGGCAGGTTTTCAGGCGCGGGGCCTTTGCGGATACGACCGGCAAGGTCGTAGTGCGAGCCGTGGCAGGGGCAGAACCAGCCGCCAAAGTCACCAGCATCACCCAGAGGCACACAACCCAGGTGGGTACACACACCCATCTGAACCAGCCAAGCACCCGGTGCTTCGCCTTCGGGCGAGGGCATCACGCGATTGGCATCGGTCGCAGGTGCATCCGCTGGCTGGTTGAAGTTACGCGCCAGCGGGTCGGGCAGCGCGCCAACGCCTTCAGCATCTTGCGCTTGCGCTTCCTGGATCTCGGCACCAGTGCGGTGACGGATAAACACGGGTTTACCCAGCCATTTCACGGTCAGCTGCGTACCCGGCTCAACGCCGCTCACATCCACGCGGATCGAGGACAGCGCCTGAACGTCTGCCGAGGGATTCATTTGGTTGATCAGGGGCCATACGGCTGCACCCGTCGCAACGACACCTGCGCCGCCAGCGACGTAGTAGAGGAAATCTCTGCGGGTGCCTTCGTTGTCTTCTGCGTGGGACACGAGGTTTTCTCCGATTCCGGCGCCCGCGGATGCGGGCAAACATGCATCAGCACCGCATCAAATACGGCGTCTCATCGCGGCTATCTAGCGGGGAGAAATCGGTTCGTCCAGCGGTCATAGGCGCGCACTACGCCGCATCTGGGCATTCATGTCACAACGAGGTGGCATTTTTTCAAGATGCAAGCGGGTTTAAGTGGAGAAACCCGCCCTACGCCTGAACTCGGGGTCTATGTGATTCGGGCTAGAAAATCGCCTAACGGAAGGTTGTGGTTGGGGCGTCCCAAATCCTTTCGAAGAGCAGATGGCGGGCAAGATTCTGACCAGATTTTGCCACGCAATTTCCCACTTTTTCGAAATGTGTGGCTGGATAATAACTGAGTTAAAAATAGATATTTTATAAAGGCTTAAATGTGCTCGATTTCGATTGCACTTTTAACGTGAATCCATGAAGGCGCGGGAAATTACCACCCTTAGCAGGACGTTTCCCATGTCGAAGCTCTTTACCCCTATGCTGACCCTTGTTCTGGCTTTTTCCTCGCACGCCGCGGCCGCCGGTGATCCGGCAAAAGGCGAAAAACTCTTTAATCGCTGCTCCTCTTGCCATGCGATCATCAAAGATGGGGAGTTTTTGGTCAAAGGAGGCATCACCGGACCGAATCTTTACGGAGTTGTCGGCCGCTTGGCAGGTACCGAGACCGATTACCTCAACGGAAGCGAACGTCTGCCGATAGGCATGTTCACCGACGACATGATCCGCGCAGGTGAAGAAGGGTTGATCTGGACAGAAGACAACATCGCTGCCTATTCACAAGACCCGATCGGTTTCATTCGGGAATATCTGGACGATGAGACGGCCCGCCCGAACATGAGCGTAAAGCTGAAAAAAGGCGCCGAGGATATCGCCGCCTATCTCGCCACCTTCAATGCCCAATGAGCATAAGCGCCTTGCCCCTCGCTCAAGGCGCGGGGCGTCATTTTTAACTCGGCGGGCGTGTGGCAGCCATGCTGGGGCGCTTGCTGAACTCGGCATACCAAGCAGCAAGCGCGTCGTTTCCCTTGCGCCAGCCGCGCGCATCGTGGCGAAGGTCTAGATAGCCCAGCGCGCAAGCTACGGCGATCTGCCCCATGTCCAGTGAGCCCGACAAATGTGCCATCCAGCGCTGGTTTAGCGCCGCGCAGGCACGTTCGATCTTGACCCATTGTGCTTCGCTCCAGTCGTCCCATTTCTTGTCCTCGGGGCGCAGGCGGACTTCGTAGGTCATCAACAACGCGGCATCCAGGATACCGTCGGCCAATGCCTCAAGCGTCAGAACGTCCCAGCGTGTGGCACCTTCAGGATAGAGCCCGGCCTTTGCGCGCGTGTCCAGAAAGGCGCAAATCACTCGGCTGTCAAACAAGGTAGGGCCGTCCGGGCGCTCTAACGCCGGAACCTTGGTCAGCGGCGCTTTGCACAGCAAGGGCGCAGCGGGTGAAACCGGTGTATTTGCGACCGTCTCAAGCTCAACATCTTGCAACTGTTCGGTTTCGTGCAGCAACACCATGACCTTGCGCACATAAGGTGACGTCGGACTGTGATAGAGTTTCATTCGCGATCTCCCTGCTAGCGCCGACCTTACATTACAGGGCCTGAATCGAAACCTTCAATTCTTGGGTGGCGATACCCCTTGCGCAACTGCGTATGGCTTGGCAAGGTCCGCCCCGTTCTCAGGGCGGGGCGAAATTCCCCACCGGCGGTATGCGGGCAATGACCCGTAAGCCCGCGAGCGGCCTCGCGGTGTCCACGATCCGAAAAGTGGGAACCGGTTTTCGGACAAATTGTGGAACCACCAAAGGGTGTCAGCAGATCTGGTGAGAGGCCAGAGCCGACGGTTACAGTCCGGATGAAAGAGAACGTGCAGCGTGCCGGTGATGCGGTGCGTCTGCTCGTGATCGCCTTGGGTGACGTGTCATGCCGGGCTGGCAGCGAAAAGTGGGAACCGGTTTTCGCGACCGCCAGCAGGCCACCAAACCGAAAGGAGATCATGATGACACACACCCGCTATGCTTTTATCAAAGCCAACTGGCATTCCGATATCGTTGACCGCGCACTGGATGGGTTTCTGGACCTCATCCCCGCAGAGCAGGTCGATGTCTTTGACGTTCCAGGAGCGTTCGAGATGCCCTTGCTGGCGCGTGACCTAGCCCAAACCGGCCAGTATGCCGCCGTCGCCTGCGCCGCCTTTGTGGTGGATGGCGGCATCTACCGGCACGATTTCGTGGCGCAAGCCGTGGTCGACGGTCTGATGCGCGCAGGCATGGATACTGGTGTTCCTGTCCTGTCTATCTCCTTGACCCCGCACCAATATCAGGAAACCGACCACCACAATGCCATTTACCGCGCTCATTTCGTTGAAAAAGGCCGCGAGGCTGCGCAGGCCGCGCTCAAGATAACGAAAACCCGTGCCGAAATCGCGAAAGCGGCCTAATCTTCAGCTTTTCAGAAATACTCAAACGCGCTGCCCATCGGGCAGTGCAACCCGCTCTCAACAGCAAATCCGCTTGAGGCCGCGGCCCTTGCCCGCTAATCACGACGCGCAAAGGAGCATGCCCCATGTCGATGAACAGCTTTGGACACCTTTTCCGCGTCACCACCTGGGGCGAAAGCCACGGACCCGCATTGGGTGCGACCGTAGATGGCTGCCCACCGGGCGTTGCAATCGACGAGAGCATGATCCAGCACTGGCTGGACAAGCGCAAGCCGGGGCAGAACAAGTTCACCACTCAAAGGCGCGAGCCCGATCAAGTGAAGATTCTGTCCGGCGTCTTCGAGGGTCAGACTACCGGCACGCCTGTTCAACTGATGATCGAGAACACTGATCAGCGCTCGAAAGACTACGGCGATATCATGGACAAGTTCCGTCCAGGCCACGCCGATATCACCTATTGGCAGAAATACGGCATCCGTGATTATCGTGGCGGAGGGCGCAGTTCGGCCCGCGAAACTGCGTCGCGTGTCGCTGCCGGAGGGCTGGCGCGCGAAGCCATCAAACAGATCGCGCCGAATGTGCAGATCACCGGCTACATGACACAGATTGGCCCGCACAAGATCGACCGCGCCAATTTCGACTGGTCACAGATTGAACAGAACCCTTTCTGGACGCCGGATACCCAAGCCGCCGAGGATTGGGCCGCTTATCTGGACGATCTGCGCAAGTCCGGCAACTCGGTTGGTGCGGTGGTCGAAGTGGTCGCGCGCGGTGTCCCCTCCGGGATCGGAGCGCCCGTTTACGCCAAGTTAGACACTGATCTGGCCGCCGCGATGATGTCGATCAACGCTGTCAAAGGCGTTGAGATCGGCGAAGGCATGGCCGCCGCTGAACTGACCGGCGAGGCCAATGCCGATGAGATTTTCATGGGCCAGAACGGCCCGCAATACAGCTCGAACCACGCAGGCGGCATTTTGGGCGGTATCTCGACCGGGCAGGACCTGGTGGTGCGCTTTGCCGTCAAGCCAACCTCGTCGATTCTGACCACCCGCAAGACCATCACCAAGTCCGGTGAAGAAACCGAAATCATCACCAAGGGCCGCCACGACCCCTGCGTCGGCATTCGCGCGGTACCCGTGGGTGAGGCGATGATGGCCTGCGTGATCCTTGACCACCTGCTGCTGCATCGCGGACAGATCGGAGAGAACCGTGGACGGATCGGCTGATCTGCGCACGCGCCTGCGCGCAGTCGTCGCGCAGCGGATGGAGACCGATCCGGCGCATGATCTGGCTCATCTGGACCGCGTCTGGGTGAACGCGCAGGCCATCGCGGACGAGCAAACTGATATGCCTGTCCTGCTAGCCGCCAGCTATCTGCACGATCTGGTGAATCTGTCCAAAGACGCCCCCGACCGCCATCTGGCATCACGTCGGTCCGCTGAAGAATCAGAGCCTATTCTTGGGAAACTCGGCTATGACCCGGCTCAAATCTTTGCAATTCAGCACGCGATTGAGGCGCACAGCTTCTCTGCCAATATCACGCCGGTATCACCCGAAGCGTGCATTCTGCGCGATGCAGATCGGCTGGACGCGCTGGGCGCGATTGGGATCGCAAGGAATTTTTCCGTCTCCGGCGCTTTGGGCCGGTCGCTTTATGATCCGGCAGACCCATTTGCAGCCAAGCGCCCGTTGGACGATCTGACTTATTCTCTCGACCATTGGAAAGTGAAGCTGTTGGCGCTGCCCTCTGACATGCTGACTGAAGGCGGTAGGGCTGTCGCACAGGTACGTGTGCAGCGCATGATCCGCTTTCTTGAAGAATTCTCGGAAGAAATCGGTAGCGTACTGCCACCAGACTGGATTCCTGGCTGACGTTGATCTTTCCGAACTAAGAGCGCAGGGTCGCGCGCATGGCTAAATCGTTAACATCGCATCGACCGCTTTTGGCTGTCGCTCTGAAACTGAGCGCGGTGTTTCTGTTCACCGCCATGTCAGCCTTGGTCAAGGCCCTGTCGGACACGTTTCCACCGGGCGAAATGGTGTTCTTTCGGTCTCTGTTTGCCATTCCGGTTATCGTCATCTGGCTAATCGCACGTGGAGAGCTGGCGCAGGGTTTTGTCGCGCGAAAACCCATGGGCCATTTCTGGCGCGGCGTTCTGGGCACCACGGCAATGGGGCTGACGTTCACGGGCCTTGGCCTGATCCCTCTGCCCGAGGCTACCGCGATTGGCTATGCCACACCGATTTTCACGCTAATTCTGGCTGCGCTCATGCTGGGTGAACGTATTCGCAAGATTCGAATCGCTGCCGTGGCCATCGGCCTGTTGGGTGTTCTGGTCATGATCTGGCCCCGGTTGGGCGGTAACGATTTAGAGACTGCTGCCACTATTGGTGCTCTGTGCATTCTGGGGGCGACCATCGCCCGCGCCTTTGTGCAAATTCACATCCGCCAATTGGTACAGGTCGATCACCCGGCGGCCATCGTGTTTTATTTCTCGATGACTGCGACGTTCCTGTCCGGGCTGACTGTCTTCTGGGGCTGGGTAGTGCCTACATGGGATCAAGCAGCCCTGTTGATCCTAGCTGGTCTGATCGGTGGTGTGGCACAGATTCTGGTGACATCTTCTTATCGCTTTGGACAAGCGTCGATGCTGGCACCTTACGATTATACGTCGATGCTGTTTGCCATCGTCATCGGCTATGTCTGGTTCAGTGAATTGCCCACGCTGGTTATGCTGGCTGGTGCAGCGCTGGTGATTGCGGGCAATATCGTGGTGATCTGGCGCGAACATCAGTTGGGTCTGGAACGCGGCAAGGCCCGCGCCGCCACCGATCCCAAAGCCTGACCTTTACCTTTGCCGAACTTCCCCTAGGGTGTGCCCGACACAAATTGAGGGTTCCCCATGAGCGACGCACAGGATCACAAGGAAAAGATGCAGAAGGTGCAAGCCCAGCACCGCAAGAAAGTCTCAGAAGCAGTTGATCCCGGCCGCGGGCTGGTGCTGATCAACACTGGTAAGGGCAAGGGCAAGTCCTCGGCCGCGTTTGGTGTGGTGATCCGTGCGCTGGGCTGGGGTCAGAAGGTTGCCGTGGTGCAGTTCATCAAGGGCAAGTGGAAAACTGGTGAGCGGCGATTTTTCGAAGAACGCGATCTGGTCACTTGGCACACGATGGGTGAGGGATTCACCTGGGACACTCAGGACAAAGAGCGTGACATCGCCGCCGCCAACGCCGCCTTTAACAAAGCCTGCGTGCTGATGGCCAGTGGTGAGTATGATCTGGTGGTTCTGGACGAGATCAACATAGCCCTGCGTTATGAATATCTCTCGGTCGATCAGGTGATTGATGGGCTGAAGGCACGGTCGGACAAGACCAGCGTTTTCCTGACCGGACGCGACGCGCCGCAGGCGCTGCGAGACTATGCTGACCTGGTTACAGAAATGACCGAGGAGAAACATCCGTTCCAGGCTGGCATCAAGGCTCAGCGCGGGGTGGATTTCTGATACTAGAGTCTAAACAATACAAAAAGACGGATTTTACTCAATTGGGTATGCTTTGAGAGGTCGCAATGAACCGCTTTTCCGTTGGACAAGCGGTTCAGTTTTCTAGCAGCCCCATGATGGGACAATACCATCTGAGAATAAGCAACTCAGGTGGTTACGCCCTCTTCCGGCGTGCTGAGCGAGATGACCGCGACCACTGCCGCCCCGTTCAGCCAGTAGAATATTGCGTCCATGCCCGAGAACCCAAACAGGCTGGGCGCGGCCAGAAAAACGACACCGACCAGCAGATCGACAGCCAGATGAAACCTGTAAGGCAGCACCCGCCAAATCCCCAGATGGTGATCGGTTAGCACGGTCAGAACAAAGGCCGCCGCTCCGGTTACAACTGACAGCCACAAGGCCATCGGGTTGGATTGCCCCAGCCCCAAGACGAAAGGCAGCCCCATCAGTGCGAAGGCGACCGGGTAGTCTAAATAGGCGTGTACGGTTCGGGTAACAAAACGAACAGACATTGAAATATCCTTTCCTTGTTTGGTCTGACCCCAAACTAGGCAAGAGTGCCGGACGTTTAATTCTGGTTCGTCCTTGAAAAATTGCAGATCGTTCAGAAATAGCCCGGATCAGTGCATCGACCGGTAAGCTGCCGGTGACAGGCCGATCTGTTTCTTGAATACGCGGGAAAACGCAGCCTCAGAGGCATAACCGACCTCAGCCGCCGCATCCGCCACGTTCCAACGGTTCTCGGTCAGGCCGTGGCAAGCAATCTGCATGCGCCAGTCGGTCAGGTATTGCATGGGCGTGGTCCCCATTTTCTCTGCGAACAGCTGCGCAAAGGCCGTGCGGGACATTCCGGATTCACGCGCCAGCGACTCGACGCTCCACTCTTGCGCGGGGGCCTGATGAAAGGCGGTCAACGCACGCGAGATGCGGGGATCAGCAAATCCCGAAAGGGCGGTATCGGTTGGGCTTTGATGTTCCAGATGTGCGCGAATGGCTTGTGCGAACAGCACTTCGGACAGTTTCAGGGCGATCAGATCGCCACCGATCCGAGCGCCGCTGATCTCGGAGCCGATCATGCGAAGGGTGGCTTCGATCCAGGCCCCAGCCTCTTCGCCGTAGCTTTCGATCAGGATGTAGGGTGGCAGCCGGTCGATCAGCATATGCCCGGTACCCTGTCGCCCCGGCGGAGCGGTGAACGAGAAATGACCACAGATCAACTGCGTGTCGCGGCTTTTATCTTCGCCGCCATAGACCAGCACGCCATCGCCCTGATACCCGGCCTCGTCCAGAACCTGTTCCAATGGCAATGCATCGAGCGGTTTGACCTCGTTGCACAGCAGCGCATGGGCTGACCCGTGCGGGATCAGGATCAGGTCACCTTGCTTCAGACGCAATGTATCCCCTGTGTTAGAGACGTAAACCTTTAGTTCTCCGCGTTGAACGAAATGAAATCGGGCCACGTTTTGAAAGGCCGGAACCTGAATGCCGAAGGGCGGGGTAAAGGAAGTGCGGAAATAGAATGTCCCCCTTAGGGACAGGCGGGTGAGGATATCGCTGAGCAGGTCCAACATGAGGGTAACCTACACCCGACTACGCATTCGTCCAGCCAACTGAACGATCTGCACAGAAACTTGAACTTCAGGCAAAGAAAAACCCCGCCGAAAGGCGGGGTTTTTCGGGTCTATGATTTTGTAAGATCAGGCGCGAACCAGTGCCTCGTAATCGGCAGCAATCTCACGGGTGAGGTCACCAACCTCGAACGTGTAATCACCGATTTGACCTACCGGCGTCACTTCGGCTGCGGTACCGGTTAGCCAGCATTGTTCGAAATCAGCCATTTCTTCGGGCTTGATGCGGCGTTCGTGGACGGTGATGCCCTTGTCTTTCAGCATCTGGATCACCGTCTGGCGGGTGATGCCGTTCAGGAAGCAATCCGCCAGCGGGGTGTGCACCTCACCATCCTTGACGAAAAACACATTGGCCCCTGTTGCCTCGGCTACATAGCCGCGCCAATCCATGAACAGCGCGTCCGAGCAACCCTTGGCCTCGGCCTTGTGCTTGGAAATGGTGCAGATCATGTAAAGGCCCGCCGCTTTGGCGTGGACCGGGATGGTTTCCGGGCTGGGGCGTTTCCATTCCGCGATATCCAGCTTGGCGCCCTGCATCTTGGCGTCGCCGTAATAGGCGCCCCACGGCCAGACGGCTACGGCCATCCGTACCGGGTTCCGGGCGGAAGCCACGCCCATGTCTTCGCCGGATCCGCGCCACACCAGCACTCGGATATAGGCGTCCTGCAGGCCGCTGGCTTTCAGCGTTTCTTCCTTGGCTGCCTCGATATCGTCGACCGAATAGGACATGGGCATGTCCAGTGCCTTGGCCGAGGCGATCAGACGTTCGGAATGTTCGCGGCTTTTGAAGACCTTGCCGTTATATGCGCGCTCGCCCTCAAAGACCGAGGATGCATAGTGCATCGCATGGGTCAGGATGTGCACATTGGCGTCGCGCCAGGGCACCAACTTTCCATCCATCCAGATCACGCCGTCACGATCATCATACCCCGCCATGCGAATCCTCCTGAACTGGGTTGAATTTTTCGATGGTTGAGCCATCTAAGTCCGATGCGGACATAAATGGCACAGAAACTGCGGATCGATACCTGTCCACTCTTGGAATGTCAATAACACTGACATAAAGTCGACACTGAGTAATGAATGAGGCATGCTATGTCGGATACGCGTCCCGCTCAAGTCTTTGGCGGCGAAAGCCTTTTGTTTCTGACTGACGAACAGCTGAGGCAGGGGATCGAGGCGATGTTTTTTGCCTATCGGGGCTTTACCGCCGATCCCGATCGAATTCTGGCACAGTTGGCTTATGGCCGAGCCCATCATCGGGCCGTTCATTTCATTAACCGTGCGCCGGGAACGACGGTAAACAACCTGCTGGCCATTTTGGGGGTGACGAAACAGTCGCTGAACCGGGTGCTGCGGACTTTGATCGACGATGGTCTGGTTGAAAGCCGTGTTGGCACCGTGGACAAACGTGAACGCCACTTGTTTTTGACCGACAAGGGCAAGGCGCTGGAGGCGAAATTGTCCGAAGCCCAGCGCGTACGCATGCGCGCCGCTTACAAGGATGCAGGCCCCGAGGCCGTATCAGGATTTCGTAAAGTGCTTGAAGCGATGATGGATACTGATATGCGTCATGCCTATACGAAACTGCGGGATACTACCTCATGAGCGATATGGATGCCCATCTGCTGATCGTTGACGACGATGAGCGTATTCGTGACCTGCTCAAGAAGTTTCTGATGCGGAACGGATTTCTGGTCACGGCGGCCCGTGATGCGGCCCATGCCCGCCGGGTGTTGTCGGGACTGGACTTCGACATGATCGTTCTGGACGTGATGATGCCGGGCGAAGATGGCGTGAGCCTGACCAGAACACTGCGCGAAACCCATTCAACCCCGATCCTGCTGTTGACCGCGCGGGGCGAGACCGAACACCGGATTGCCGGGCTTGAGGCGGGTGCGGATGACTATTTGGCCAAACCGTTTGAGCCGAAGGAGCTGTTGCTGCGGATCAACGCAATTCTGCGGCGCATGCCGGAAACGCCAGCGCAGGATACAGCAACTAAGATTTTGAATCTCGGGCCGATCCGATATGACGTGGAGCGTGGAGAGATGTGGCAGGGCGAAGAACCCGTGCGCCTGACAGCCACCGAGAGCCAGTTGATGAAAATATTCTCGGCCCAACCGGGCGAGCCTATCAGCCGAGCCAAGCTGGTCGAGGATTTGGGCCGCGACAAGGGGCAGGCGCAGGAACGCGCGGTGGATGTTCAGATCACGCGATTGCGTCGAAAGATCGAGCAGGACCCGAAGCAGCCGCGCTATTTGCAGACGGTGCGCGGTGCCGGGTATATGTTGGCGCCGGACTGATTTCAGCCGCTGCGCGGCGTTTTTATGCCTTCGGCGAGGATATTTTTGGCCAGATGAAAAGGGATTCCGATGAAAACTGCCCTTCTGACTCATGCGGATTGCCTTGGGCATGTGACACCGGGCGGACACCCTGAACGGGTGGAGCGGCTGGAGCATATACTACACGCGTTGGAGCCATTGGACCTGAACCGTGTCACGGCACCCTTGGCAGCGGATGATGATCTGTTGCGGGTACATCCAGAGAGCTACATCCGGGATATTCGGAAAACACGCCCGGCAGACGGGTTCGCCCAGATCGACGGGGATACGTTCATGTCTCCGGGTTCAGTCGACGCCGCCTATCGCGCCGCCGGAGCCGTGGTGCGGGCGGTGGATATGGTGCTGGGCGGAGAGGTCCCGAACGCGTTTTGTGCCATCCGTCCGCCGGGGCATCATGCGGAAACAGACACTGCAATGGGGTTCTGCCTGTTCGGGAATGCGGCGCTTGCGGCGAAACACGCGCTGGATCACCATGGGTTGAGCCGGGTTGCCGTCGTTGATTTCGACGTCCATCACGGCAATGGCACGCAGGATCTGTTGTGGGACGAGAAACGTGCGCTGGTGATCACCAGTCAGCAGATGCCTCTGTGGCCTGGATCGGGGCGTCCGGATGAGACCGGCGCGTACGAGACTGTTTTGAACATCCCTCTGGCGCCCGGCACTGGTGGCGCCCAGATGCGCGCGGCTTATGAAGCGCAGGCTTTCCCGCGTTTGCGTGCGTTCAAGCCGGAACTGATCATCATCTCAGCCGGCTTTGATGCACATCAGGACGATCCGCTGGCCAATCTGAACTGGTCCACTGGCGATTTCGCCTGGGTCACCGCCGAGCTGTGCAAGATCGCCGACGAGGTGTGCGGGGGACGTATCGTCTCGACTCTGGAAGGCGGGTATGATCTGAACGCACTGGCCGAGGCCACCCGCGCCCATGTGGAAGAATTGATGAAGGCAGCCCGATGACCGATACCCCCGTTGATCAGATGACATTCGAACAGGCGATGAAAGAGCTTGAGGCCGTCGTCGGCCAGCTGGAGCGCGGCGACGTGGCGCTGGACCAGTCCATCGCGTTATACGAACGCGGGGCAGCGTTGAAAAAACGTTGCGAGGATGAGTTGAAGCGGGCCGAGGAAAAGGTCGCCGCGATCACCTTGGACGCCAATGGCCAGCCGACCGGGACGACGCCTGTCGAAGGTCAGTAAATGTTTCGCGAAAAGCTAGCGCAGGATGCGGCGCGGATTCAGGATCAGTTCGATCTGGTTCTGGGGGCGCTGGACGATCTGGATGTGACCCGGGCGATGGCCTATGCCACCGAAGGCGGCAAGCGGTTGCGCGGGTTTCTGGTGTTGGAAAGCGCGCGCCTGCACGGTGTGGGCGAGGATCGGGCAATCTGGCCTGCAGTGGGAATCGAGGCACTGCACGCTTATTCTTTAGTGCATGACGATTTGCCGTGCATGGACGATGACGACTTGCGCCGCGGGCGTCCGACCGTGCATGTGAAATGGGATCAAGGCACCGCTGTTTTGGCTGGGGATGCACTTCAAACACTAGCGTTTGAAATGTGCGTTCGGTCTGAGGTTGGGACGGCAGAGATTCGCGCTGAATTGGCTCTAACATTAGCTAAGGCCAGCGGAGCACAGGGCATGGTGCTGGGTCAGGCCTTGGACATTGCGGCGGAAACGGCTGAGGTTTCGCTGGCACTAGATGAGATTACACACCTGCAGGCGGGCAAGACAGGCGCACTGATCGAATGGTCGGCCTGCTCAGGAGCGCGGCTAGCGCAGGCGGACCCCGAGCCGTTGCGCCAATATGCCCAAGCCTTGGGGCTTGCCTTTCAGATCGCTGACGACATCTTGGACGTAGAAGGTGATGCGGAAAAGGCCGGTAAACGTCTGCAAAAGGATGCGGATGCGGGCAAAGCCACATTTGTTTCACTGCTGGGCCTGGATGCCGCCAAAAGGCGCGCCGCTGAACTGGTGGATCATGCCTGTGCCGCGCTCGACGGGTATGGTGCTTCGGCTGAAACCTTGAAGGACGCCGCCCGCTTCGTTATTGCCCGGGACAGATAAGCCAGGAACGCCAAATGTCTGATCGTCCGAAAACGCCCTTGCTGGACCTTGTGAACCGCCCTGCGGATCTCAAGCAGTTCTCGGATGCCCAGTTGCATCAGGTGGCGCAGGAATTGCGGGCCGAAACGATCTCGGCCGTGTCGGTAACCGGTGGGCATCTAGGCGCGGGTCTGGGCGTGGTCGAGCTGACCACCGCGCTGCATGCCGTGTTCGATACACCTCGCGATAAGATCATTTGGGACGTGGGGCATCAGTGCTACCCGCATAAAATCCTGACTGAACGCCGCGACCGCATCCGTACCCTGCGGATGAAGGACGGCCTCAGCGGGTTCACCAAACGCAGCGAAAGCCCCTATGACCCGTTTGGCGCGGCCCATAGCTCAACCTCGATCAGCGCGGCGCTGGGATTTGCCGTGGCCCGCGATTTAGGCGGCGTCACACCCGAAGGGTTAGGCGACGCGATTGCGGTAATTGGCGATGGCTCGATGTCGGCGGGTATGGCCTTTGAGGCGATGAACAATGCAGGTCACCTGCGGAAACGCCTGATCGTGATCCTGAACGACAATGAGATGAGCATCGCCCCACCCGTCGGCGCTCTGTCCAGCTATCTGTCGCGAATTTATACCGAGGCTCCATTCCACGACCTGAAAGCCGCTGCCAAGGGTGCGGTTTCACTGTTGCCGGAGCCGTTCCGTGAAGGCGCAAAGCGCGCCAAGGAAATGTTGAAAGGTATGGCCGTTGGGGGAACGCTGTTCGAAGAGTTGGGCTTTTCCTATATCGGTCCGATCGACGGACACGATATGGATCAGCTGCTGCCGGTATTGCGCACGGTCAAGGCGCGGGCAACCGGGCCAATCCTGATCCATGTGCTAACGAAAAAGGGCAAGGGCTATGCCCCCGCTGAGCAGGCCCGCGACAAGGGCCACGCCACCGCCAAATTCGATGTGGTGACGGGTGAGCAGAAAAAAGCCCCCTCAAACGCGCCCTCATATACATCTGTCTTTGGCAAGGCGTTGGTGGATGAGGCCGGGCGGGATGACAAGATTGTCGCCGTTACTGCGGCGATGCCGGATGGCACCGGGCTGAACCTGTTTGCCGAGCGCTATCCGTCTCGTTGTTTCGATGTGGCAATTGCCGAACAGCATGGCGTGACCTTTGCGGCGGCGCTGGCTGCGGGGGGAATGAAGCCCTTCTGCGCGATGTATTCGACCTTTTTGCAGCGTGGCTATGACCAAGTGGTACATGACGTGGCCATTCAGCGCCTGCCTGTGCGTTTTGCCATCGACCGCGCGGGGCTGGTGGGCGCGGATGGCGCGACCCATGCGGGATCGTTTGATATTGCCTATCTTGCCAACTTGCCCGGCATGACCGTCATGGCCGCTGCAGATGAGGCGGAGCTGATGCACATGGTCGCCACTGCCGCCGCTCATGATGACGGCCCGATCGCCTTCCGTTACCCGCGGGGTGAGGGCGTGGGTGTCGAACTGCCCGAGCGCGGCGAAGTGTTGGAGATTGGCAAGGGCCGCATGATCCAGAAAGGGGCGCGTGTGGCGTTGCTTTCCTTCGGTACCCGTCTGGCCGAGGTTCAAAAGGCAGCCGAGGCCCTTTCGGCACGGGGGATTACCCCCACCATCGCCGATGCCCGCTTTGCCAAACCTCTGGATCGCGAATTGATCCTTGATCTGGCTGCCAACCACGAAGCCTTGATCACGATTGAAGAAGGAGCCGTTGGCGGTTTCGGCAGCCATGTGGCGCAGCTTTTGGCGGATGAGGGTGTATTCGATCACGGATTGAAATACCGTTCGATGGTGCTGCCGGATATCTTTATCGATCAGGCGAGCCCTGCGGATATGTACGCGGTTGCAGGTATGAATGCCGAACAAATCGAAGCCAAGGTGCTATCGGTCCTGGGTGTGACAACTATCGGCGAAAAACGCGCCTGATCTACCGGCCTGTGCATGGGCCGGCAAAGAGAGATCCCTTTCTTGGGTTTAACGTGCTTGGTCGGCGCGGATCGACTACAGTTTGATGGTCCCGTCGCGCAGGTAGCAGGGTTGAACGGGCTGAAGATCGCCTTTTATCACAATGATGTCGGCAACTCTTTCGTGGCTTAACAGTCTTGGATAAGACAGGATGACGTCGTTAGAGCCCCGTCTGCCTTGAACAACTGGGAGCAAAGAGTTGGCTGATACTAGAGCAATAATTGTGCTTTTGCTTCTACCTGCGTTGATTGCAATGGCAGGATGCCACGGTGAGAGTTCTCAGGCACAAATAGAATCTAGTTTAGGTATTGTCGCATTAACCGAGCCCACATCGATACCTGAAAAGCCTGTTTCTGCCGGTATGACGAGGGCTGAAGTTCTAGAGATTCTTGGGCCTCCCAAAGAAACCGAAAAGGCAACCATCCGCCCAGCCAGATGCGATTTTTTTGAAATTAGAGACGTCGGTTCCGAAAGGCATCTGATAGTTTTCTATTTAGGCGAAGTGGCGAAGAGAGTGGTTTGGACATCTCCCGAGGGCTGTTACCTCACTATAGAGTGAGCACCGCTGAAAATTTAAGTTCTGCTTCCAAGTATTGGCACTTGGGAAGTCTGTAGATGGCAAATAGGAGCGCAATCATGAAGTTTCACCGTTCGGCCATTGTCGCCATCCTCTGTGCGTTGCCTATCTCGGCTCAGGCTCAGTCTGATAACGAAGCCGCGCCCGGATTGATGGTCGAGTTGAATGCAGTTCAGGACGTCGAAGGTGCCTGTCGGCTGACCTTTCTGGTTGAAAACGAAACACAAACTTCGATTGACGCCGCCAGCTATCAAGTGGTGATATTTGATGCTGCTGGTGTTTTTGAGCGCCTTACCCTTTTCGGGTTTCGGGAATTGCCCGCCGGACGCCCTCGGGTGCGTCAGTTCGATGTCCGAAACATCACTTGTGACAACTTGGGGCGTGTTCTGATCAATGGTGTGAGCAGCTGTATTGTCGACGGGTCCGAAAGCAATATATGCGATCAGACACCAACCCTGCGCAGCCGGACAGAAGTGGAGCTTTTGGGATGAGTTTTCTTGATGCACTCCGTGAGATCTTGGCCCTTGGCGGGCCGGTCGTGGCCATCCTGATCGCCATGTCCGTGGTGACACTGGCTGTGGCGCTGTACAAGCTCTGGCAGTTCGCCGTTTCAGGTGTAGGACGGCACCGGGTGCTGTCACAGGCGTTAGAGGCTTGGGATGCGGGTAACAAACAAGAGGCCCGCGCACGGTTGGCGAAAAGTCATAGCTATCTCGCGCCACTGGTGGGGGTGGCAATGGACGCACCGGATGCGCCCGGTCTGGATCAAAGATTGGACGCCGAAGCCGGATTGGCGCTGGCCGGGCTCGAACGAGGGTTTCGACTGTTGGATACCGTGGCGCAGTTGGCACCTCTGCTGGGTCTGTTCGGAACGGTTCTGGGCATGATCGAAGCCTTCCGCAGCCTGCAATCGGCCGGGTCGTCGGTTGATCCATCGTTACTGGCGGGCGGCATTTGGGTGGCGCTTGTGACCACGGCTGTGGGTCTGGCGGTGGCGATGCCGACCTCGATGGTGTTGTCTTGGTTCGAAAGCCGCACGGCGCGTGAACGGGTGTTTGCTGACAAGGCGCTGCGCACCGTTCTTGTACCGGGGCAGGCGATACCCTTGGCCGAGGATGCACAGACCATGGCGGCCACGCCCGGACATGCGTAATCGGGCACCCTTTGTCAGACGACCACTGGCGATGACACCGCTCATCGACGTGATCTTTCTGCTGTTGCTGTTTTTCATGCTGACCTCGACCTTCTCGAAATACGGTGAGATCGAGCTGAGCAACGCCACAGCCGGAGGCGCACCTTCGGACGCGCCGCAAGATCGCTCCTTTGTTCAGTTGGGGGCGGATCGTTTGGTTTTGAATGGCGCGGCGATCACGCTGGAGGAATTGGCAGAACAGGTGAAAACCGGACAGGTGTTGATCACCCTTGATCCCGATACAACGGCGCAGCGATTGGTAGATCTGCTGGTGATGCTGCGGGGGCGTGAGGGTCTCAGCGTATTGGTGCTGGAATGATCCGTGTCAGCCGCCCTCGCCGCAAACGCGACTCGACCATTGCACTGATCAATGTCGTGTTCCTGATGCTGATCTTCTTTCTGATTGCTGGCACGGTGGCCGCGCCATTGGACCCCGATCTGAATTTGGTCGACACGTCCGAGCTGGATGGGCGCGAGCCGCCCGACGCATTGGTGTTGCATCAGGACGGTACACTCAGTTTTCGCGGTGCGCCGATGGATCCGGAAACCTATATGAACGGGCGAGAGCCGGGGGCGGTACGTATCGTACCCGATCGCGAAGTGTCGGGCGCGCGGTTGATCGAAGTAACCGGACAGCTGCGCCGTCTGGGCGCGCAGTCAGTATTTGTCGTGACCGAAAAGGCGCTGGAATGATCCGGGGTTCGGTCGTCATCGCGGTTCTTGCCGTGCTGCTGTCCTTGCTCTTGCACCTGATGGGGTTGAGCTTGACCGCGCCGCGATTGGCCGAGCAACCCAGTCAGACGGGCACATCGGATGCGGTCGAACTGAGCAACAGTTTCGAAGATCTGGTCGACTCCGTTGCAGAGCCGGTTGAACCCGAGCCCGAGGCGGCACCGGAACCACCGGCTGAGGAATCGCCCGAACCGGCACCGGAACCAGCGGAGATTCCGACCAGTGAGGTGCATGTGGCCTCGGACGACCCAAAGCGGACTTTCGCGCCCGATACAGGTACGTCCGAAATCTTGCAACCGGTCGCGCCCGAACCCGTTGAGGCCGAAGCGCCCGAGACCGAAGACACCACCGATGGTGACGCAAACGCCAGTGACGACGCGGATGAGACCCCGCCCACCGAAACGGCCGAGGTTGTTGAGGCGCCCGAAGGCAACCCCGATGCGACAGAGCCGGTTGATGAAACCCCTGCTGCGCCCGAACCAGCCGAGACTGAGGAACTAGCCGCGCTGCCCGTGCCAGCCGAAGAGCCTGTTCCGTCAGTTGTTCCGGTTATTCCATCCGAAAGCGAGGTGGTTGAGGCCGATATTCCCGCCGAGAGTGAACAAGTGGCGGATAACGAAGATAGCAGTGAGAGCTCGGAACAGGCGGTGACATCTTCGATCCGGCCTAAGTTGCCGGATCGACGCCCACAACCTGAACCGCAAGGCACGTTGAACGGGGCGCGGGATTTCAGCGCTTTGCGATTTCCGACCCGCGAGATCGAGTCGCCGTTGACGACTTATAGGCGCAGGGGCGTCGATGCTTTCACCTCGGGTGACAGTGGTACGCGTTCGGGCGGGCGAAACCCCGGAAACTCGGACCGGACCAACTATGCCGGGCGCGTTCTTGTCCACTTGAACCGCGCGCCGATCGTCTACACGGCCGCGCGAGGATTTGCGAAGGTGTTTTTTGAGATCAATCCGGATGGTACCCTGGCCTGGGTCGATGTGGTGGATAGCAATGGAACTCCTGATGTCGAGCGCGCGGCCAAGGCTCAGGTCCGTGCGGCGTCTCCCTTCCCGAAACCGCCCGGAGGGGTCAGCCGCAAGCTGTCTTTTGTCTATTCCAGCAACTGAGATCGCCCTGCGTTGCCGTATCTCTCATCGCTTCTCAAAAAACAGAATAACTTCACCCAACCGGACGCCATAGCGTGAGACATAGGCACGGTTCAGTAGGCGGTCATCGCTCAGCAACCACATCCAGTCATCAAAATTAACCCGCATCGTGCCGTCCTTCACAGGCATGTCGATCTTGTATTTCCAGTTGAACGTATCACCACGCTCGACCCCGCTGGCAGAGCCCAGAACGCCGGGCGCGGTTCCGCTCCATGTATCCTCGCCCGTTTTGGCCAGAGTCCAGATGCGTTGTTCCGTAGCGCCGTCGTCATAGGTGAAATCTTCGACTAGGGTCAGGGTTTTACCGTCCCATGTGCCCTCGATATCGACGGTAAAGCGACGGGGAATATTCCCCAACACGTCTTGAAATTGACCGTAGGCAACAGTCCTGCCCTCAAAGAACTCTTCAAGGTTCAGTTGCCTGTCAGACAGAAAGCTCTTGGGCACACGCGGTTTTGCGGAACAGGCCGCCAACATGGCCAGCCCCATGATGGCAAGCGCCCAGATCAGAACACGGCGGGCGTTCATTGCAATGTCCTCGTCTCGGCCGCTGAGTCATAGCCGTTTGAACCGCTGACATGAGAGGCGTTTACTACTGGCGCCGGGCGCATAGTGGCGACGAGTTCCGCGACCTTGATGCCGAATTTTCGCATCTCGGACCGGTTCATGATCACGCCGTTTTCAGCCAGATACATCCAGTCGGTAACATCCAATGTGTGCCCGCCCGCGTCCTCGGGCAGGATGATGCGGTAAGTTAGCTTGACGGTCGAGCCTGAGATGGTGCCTTTGCCTTCGCCGACGATATCATCAGCCGTGGCGGTGAAGGTGTTGCCGGTGCCCAGCGTCAGATACCATTTGCGGGTCATCTGCTTGCCGTTGGAATAGGTGAAATACTCGGCCAGCGTGCCGGTATTGCCCTCCCATTCGCCGACCATGCGGGCAACAAAGCTGTTCGACATCTTGCCATTAGGGCCATAAATCAGCCCTTCGGATAAAATCTCTCCGTTCAGTTTTTCCTTAATGTTGAACGCAGGCCCGGTGCCGGTGTAGTCCGATGGCGCTTGCGACCGGAAACTCAGAAATTGGCGCTGAGCGATGACTAGGGCGAGGATGGCAAGAAGAAGGATAGCAACGACAGTCATTTGGCTGAGGCCTCCGTAGGCAGCGTCAGTACCAGCCCGAACGCGCCGAGTTTCAGGATGCAGGGCAGTACGGCATAGGCGAGGGTGAGAGTCCTCAATGCTTCCGTCGAATTGGGTTGCCCCGGTGAGAACCCACTGCGTTCCAGCAGCGGCAGTGTGAAAAAAGCAGCAAGAGCGAGGCCCAGCTTGCCTGCAAAGGACCAAATGCCGAATGCTGCCGAAGCATTGAGCCCCGCGCGTGTCAGCACGACAGAAAACATGGCAGGCAGCACCACCATATCCGCGCCCAGCGCCGCGCCTGAGGTTAGGCAGATCAGGGCGAAGCCGGTCAGGTTTCCAGCCGACAACATGGCAGCACCAATAAAGCCCGCAATCGACAATGGCATGGCAATGATCAGAGTCTGTTTCGGGCCAATTCGATTGCTGAGCTTGGCCCAAAGCGGCACTGTAGCCCCTGCACTGAGGAAAAACAGGATCAACAGCGGCCCGGCTTTTCCAGGCAATTGCAGACGATCTTCGACAAAGAACAGAAACAGGGTCGAGGTGATCGACACAGGTAAGCTGTTGACCAGTGCCAACAAAAGTAGGCGGAGAGCACCAGCCTGACCCAACCCGGCAACAGACAGGCCCTCACCGGTTATTGGCGCGCGCCGCCACATGGGCAGGGTCAGGATCAAGGTCAGGAAGGCGAGCAACCCCAGAAACAGGCCGAATGCCGGATAGCCCTGCGCGCTCGCCCCAGAAGCCACGAACAGAGCAGGGGCGCTGGCGGCGACGACCACCCCGGTCAGTTGCCCGCCTTCACGCCACGCGGCTAGAGTCATCAATTCTTTCGCCTCGGGTTTTGTCGCCAAAGTCGCACTGCGGCCGTAGAGCAAGATGGTGCCAAGGCTGTAGGCGGAAAACAAAAGTATCAAGATAGACACTAATACGAGGATACTGATGTCTTCGGGCAGACCAAACAGTAAGGGAAACCCAACTGCCAGCCCTAGCGCAGCCGCAGCAGCGAACAGCATTTGCGCTTGTGGCCAGCGATCGATGGCCCAGCCAATCAGCGGGTCCTGCACCAAATCAACAATGCGAATGACAAGCAAAACGGTACCGATCACCCCCAACCCGATGCCCAGATTGACGGCGGCAAAGCGCGGCAGGTGGATGTAAAGAGGAATTCCCGCCGCAGCGAGCATCAGAGCATAGAGGCTGACCCTCGGGTACAGCATTACTGCCCGCGCAGTTTCTGAGTGAAGGTCGCGGAGCGGGTGTTTTCACCAAGAAAAACCGACATGAAGCTACGTTTGATACCTGGGTATGTAATCGTGCAGGTCTTGCGTCCGTTCAGCCAGAATGAGATGGCGTTCGGCCCGTCCGATACCGCCAGATAGCGATCCCCTTTCTTGACCGATTTGAAACAGGTTTGAAGCTGATCTCGCACCGGGGCCAGGCGGCCAATGCGCGCCATCTCGTCCAATGTCGAGTTAACCAGCGCCTTTTGAGTCAGGTTGCGGCGATATTTCAGTTCCAACCCGAAATCCTGTGACCAGCTGAAAGCCGTGCCACCTGAGGTGAACAATCGCGCATCGTATAGCGGGAAGCCCAGATATCGGAATGTCGCAGTGCCGCGCAGCTGCGCGTCGTCAAGCGTGTTCAGCCCGGAAGACGCTACCAACCCGGACGGGGTCAGCAGGGCAAGCGACAAACATGCCGCGCGAAGAGGGTTAAATATCGGCCGGGGCAGGGATGGTCGGGTCTTTTTCAAGAAAGCCATTGTCAGCTCCGTTCGTGTGCGGGGTACCGTTCAGGCGCTCGACGACATGCATCGCGCTGGCAATCCCGTCTTCGTGAAAGCCATGCCGGTTGTACGCACCAGCAAACCAAGTGCGGTTCTGTCCCTGCATCTCGCGGATTTGCCCTTGTGCTTTCAGGGCCGCCTTGTCGAAGACCGGGTGGGCAAACTCGACCTGATCATAGATTTTGTCCGCGGGAATTTCTGATGATGCGTTCAGTGTCACGAACAACGGGTCGTTGTCCGGAATGTTCTGAAGCCGGTTCATCCAATAGGTAACCCCAACATTTCCCGCCTGCGAGCGATATGTCCAACTGGACCAGCAGGCCCGACGCCGGGGCATCTGGCTTGGGTCACAATGCAGGACGGCGGTATTGGGGTGGTATCGAATAGACCCTAATACTGACTTTTCGGCATCTGTGGCTGATTCACTGAGTATTGCAAGCGATTGATCGGAATGGGTGGCCAGAATGATCTCATCAAACTGATCTGCCTGACCCTGACTGTGGAGGGTTATGCCTGCTTCATTGCGTTGGATGTGATCGACGGGTGAGCCCAGCCGAATTTCGCTACCACGGGCGCGCAAGGCGGCGTCGATGCGGCGGACATATTCGATACTGCCGCCTTTGACCGTGTACCACTGGTGCTGATTGGCGCGACCACTGGCCAGCAAGGCGTGGTTGCGGAAGAACTGCACCAAAGAGCGGGCCGGGAATTGATCCACGAACTCGACAGGCGTGGACCAGATCGCGCCGCACATGGGCATTAGGTAGTTATGGCGAAACCAGTAGCCAAGGCGGAGCTGATCGACCAGTTCCCCTATTGTTGTGTCGTCGTCCTGCGCAGCCTCGGGGGCTTCTTTGCTGAACCGCAGGATATCGGCGATCATCTTGTAATAGGCAGGCCGGGCGAGGTTGCGTTTCTGCGCCGTCAGCGTGCGCAGGTTGTTCAACCCGTATTCGATGCGGCCATCGTCGATGGTTGCACCAAAACTCATCTCGGATTTCGTGACTGGCACGTTCAACTCGTCGAACAGCCGCGTCAGATAGGGGTAGGTGACATAGTTGAAGACGATAAAGCCTGTGTCGACCGGCTGATCCCCGTTCTTGCCGGCCATCACGGTTCGAGCGTGCCCACCCAACCGGGGTTCGGCCTCAAACACAGTCACATCGTTTGTTTCGGAAAGATAATAAGCAGCCGACAGACCTGAGATTCCTGCACCTACTACTGCGATTTTCTTGCGTACGCCTCGGGTTTCGTCGAACATGCCATCCTCTTTATACGACATTTTACAATAGGATACGCAGCAGATGCGGGGGTGGATCAATCGAATTAGAATTTTTTCGCAAGTGATCTATGTTGTGGCGTCTGGAGATGTGATCCAGCCATGTGCTTCGGTCGTAAAACCCGCATCACAACTGGAATGGCCGGGGCATGAGCAGATTTGAGGGAAAAACCTACTGGATCATCGGTGCCAGCGAAGGGCTGGGCCGGGCGTTGGCCGAGGCGCTAAGCCGTCAGGGCGCGTATCTGATCCTGTCTGCCCGCAATGCCGACCGCTTGGCCGATATATGTGCCACGCTGCCCAACGCTCAGGCTGTGCCTTGTGATGTGACCGATCTGGACTCGGTGCGCCGTGCTGCGGTTGAGGCCGGAGATGTCGATGGGCTTGTTTACAACGCCGGGGCCTATGAGCCGATGCGTACGGGGGATTGGGATACCGAGGCCGTTTTGGCAATGGCCGACGTGAACTATACCGGCGCGCTGCGGGTTCTGGGCAAAACGGTACCGGGCTTTGTCCGTGAGGGCCGGGGGGATATCACGCTGATCGGATCTCTGTCCGGTTATCGTGGACTGCCAGCAGCGGTGGGGTATGCGTCCAGCAAGGCGGCGTTGGTTTCACTGGCGGAAACCATGCGGTTCGACCTGAAGGATACCGGAGTGACGGTGCGTATCGTCAATCCGGGGTTCATCAAGACCCGTCTGACCGAGAAGAACAGTTTCAAGATGCCCATGCTGATGACGCCCGAGGACGCGGCGGATCGGGTGGTCAAGGCGATGTCGCGCCGCCGGTTCCGTACTGATTTCCCTGCGCCTTTTTCCTGGGTGATCCGGTTGCTGGACTATCTTCCAGATTTTTTGGTGTATCGTGGGAAATAGACTCTAACCAAACTGCCCCTGACAAAACCAACCCGCCGACATGGTACCGCCATGGCCGTAAAACAGCCACAGTCGTTCCCCCTGTTCGGTCACCACCACCCAGTAATCGCGCACGCCGCTACGCCAGTTGGGGTCGTCCAGCCACCATTCCGGCGCGATGCGTTCCGGGCCGGTCGCCTGCGCCAGTTGCCAGTCACGTCCGCGCCAGCGAAAGGCGCTGGGCACGTCCGGGATTTCGGGCGCCATCACCGGTTCAGGTTGCCACATCTGCAAGGGGCGCGGGCGCGGAGGCGCAGGCCAGTCGTGCGCCGGCTCGGACCACGCCGCCGCCAGCGTCTGCGCGGTTTTCTCGGGAATATGTGAGGCCGCAGGATGCCGCCTTGTGATCGCCTCCAACCCCACCCGCGCACCCAGTTTGCCGATCAGATCATCCACGCCTGTATTGCCCTCCAGCCGCTCACGGGCGACGCGGCGGGCCTCGACATGGCCGGCCACGGTGCGGGCGTGAATGGGCTCGGTCTGGATCGCCTCCAGTCGCAGCATGTCGATGCCATAACCCGCGTCGATCTTGTCAATTTTCATTTCTAACAAAGGACGAATGCGGTGTTTGTCAAAGGTCGGGCGGGCTAGGCCGACCTCGATGATCTCGGCGGCCTGATCGGCGCGATGCGCCTCGAGCCGCAGGGTGCGAACGCCGCGACCTTTCTCTTCCAGCTTGGCGCAGAGCGTCGGTAGCACCCGGTCGATGGCGGCCATCACGTCTTCGACTAGGCCGATCGGGTTGGGCATGGTCATCCGCACCGCAAAGTGATGCGGCGGGCGGGCGGGCGAGACCGGCTCGGGTGCGCTGCCCATCGCCTGATCCAGCCGCAGCACCAGCCCCCGCCCGAACCGCCGTGCCAAACTGGCGCGCGGCTGGCCCAGCAGATCGCCGACCCGGCGCAGGCCCAGTCGGTTCAACTGCGCGACCACCTGATCCTCTAGCCGCAGCGCCGCAATGGGCAGCGGGCTGAGCGCGCCATAGGATTGCCCCGGTGCCGCGACCCGGGCACCGCCGCCCAAGGCCATCACCTGTGGCGCGGCCCCGCCTTTGGTCCAGTGTCGCCGTTTACCCGCGCGGGCGCGGGTGGCGCGAGCCTCCTGACTGATGGCATCGCCGTTGCGGTCGGATGTGGCCTCTTGCCCGGCATAGCGCGCCAGCGCCCAGGCCGCGCCCAACGTATCGGCGATGCCCATCTGTACGCTGAGGCCCATATCCGCGCAGTCGGTTTCAAGAACGTTCAGCAACGCCTCCTCTCCGCCAAACAGATGGGCGCAACCTGACAGGTCGACGATCAGCCCGTCCGGAGCCTCTTCGGCCACCCACGGGCTGAACTTGCCCGCCCAGCGGCGCAGCGCGGTCAGAAATACAGCCTCGGCCGGAGCGTTGCGGGGGCGCGTCACAAGGCTGGCGCACATGGCATGGGCGTCACGCACTGGCTGGCCCACGTGCAGACCGGCAGCGTGGGCCTCAGTATTAAGCGAGGTGATCACCTGCATGTTCGACTGTTCCGCCACCACGGCCAAAGGCCCATCCTGCAGGCCCCGCGCGGCGCGGACCAGCCGTTCAGCCCCCAGACGGGGGAACCACAGTGAGAGTATTCGGCGTTTGGGCATCGGCAGACATCAAAATGTTCCCATTTTGTTCTTACCGTAGAATCATGCCCTGAGTCCACGCTTACCCGCAGCTCAGACGCTGAATGATCCCGGTTCCGTTGACGAACACGTTTAAACGGTCGATCCGGTAATCTTGTGTGGCCAAATCATCCGGCCCCAGCACGCGCGAACGTTCGGGCAGCGCAGCTTGAATGGTTGAGACCGGCTGACCAATGGAATCGGCAAAGGGTTCCCCCTCACAAAAGGCCAGATCGACCGGTGCGTTCTCAGGCGCAAGGCGGGCGTCTTCCGGCGCGGGAGATGTCTCGGCGCAGGCGCTCAGCAGGATCAGGATCGGGATAAAACCGCGCATTGGCGTTCCTCTTTGGGGCAATGTCGTTTCTGCAATATCAAAACATTAGCCAATCTGTCACTAAAGCGCAGTTGAAAACGCCCCGCGATTGACGCAGGGTCAGGTCAAAGAAGACAGGGAGACAAAGATATGCGTACCCGTGCCGCCGTCGCCATTCAGGCGGGCAAACCTTTGGAAGTGATGGATGTGAACCTCGAAGGCCCCAAGGCGGGCGAGGTTCTGGTGGAAATCAAAGCCACCGGTATCTGCCACACCGACGAATTCACCCTGTCGGGTGCAGATCCCGAGGGCTTGTTTCCCGCGATTCTGGGCCATGAAGGTGCAGGCGTCGTAGTTGAGGTCGGCCCGGGCGTAACCAGCCTGAAGCCCGGCGATCACGTGATCCCGCTTTACACTCCGGAATGCCGTGAGTGTGAGTACTGTCTGCACCCCAAGACCAACCTGTGCCAGGCGATCCGCTCGACGCAGGGTCAGGGTCTGATGCCTGACGGGACCTCTCGCTTTTCGACGCTGGATGGAGATCCGATCCTGCATTACATGGGCTGTTCGACCTTTTCGAACCACACGGTTCTGCCGGAAATCGCGCTGGCCAAAGTGCGTGAGGACGCACCGTTCGACAAGATCTGTTACATCGGCTGCGGTGTCACAACCGGCATCGGTGCGGTGATCAACACCGCCAAGGTGGAAATCGGCAGCCGCGCCATTGTATTCGGTCTGGGCGGCATCGGCCTGAACGTGATTCAGGGCCTGCGTCTGGCCGGGGCCGATCAGATCGTCGGCGTCGACCTGAACCCTGCCAAGGTCGAGATGGCCACGAAATTTGGTATGACTGATTTCGTGAACCCCAAAGAGGTCGAAGGCGATTTGGTTCCCTATCTGGTCGATCTGACCAAGGGCGGTGCGGACTATACCTTTGATGCCACCGGCAATGTTGGCGTGATGCGCGACGCGCTGGAATCGGCGCATAAGGGCTGGGGTGAGTCGATTATCATCGGCGTGGCACCTGCCGGCGCTGAAATCTCGACCCGTCCGTTCCAACTGGTCACAGGCCGGTCTTGGCGTGGTACTGCGTTCGGTGGCGCTCGGGGGCGGACTGACGTGCCCAAGATCGTCGATTGGTACATGGAAGGGAAGATCGAGATCGACCCGATGATCACCCACACCATGGGTCTGGACGATATCAACCACGGCTTCGACCTCATGCATAAGGGCGAAAGCATTCGGTCGGTTGTAGTCTACTGATAAATAAAATTAAATTCAGAGGGCGGGCTTTTGCTCGCCCTTTTTCGTTCTTACATTCGTTTCTGAGAATAATATTGAGTTGAGGGATTTTCGTGACGACGAAAACAGCGGACCGCCTTGCGGTTCTGATTGATGCGGACAATGTACCCGCGAAACACGCTTCAGAGATTTTCGAAGAAATCGCCACTTTGGGCGAGGCAGGCCTAAGAAGAATTTACGGAGATTTCTCCAACGGTTCGCCGCAGGGGTGGAACGTCCAGTCTTTGGCCGAATACGCCATCGTTCCCCATCAGCAATTTGCGAATACAGCCAAGAAGAATTCCAGCGACATTGCGCTGGTCATTGATGCGATGGATATTCTGCATTCAGGCCGTTTTGGGGGATTTGTCCTGGTTTCATCGGACAGTGACTTTACGCGTCTCGCCAGCCGCATTCGAGAGCAGGGTCTGGATGTATACGGAATTGGAGAGCGGAAGACACCCAAAGCCTTCGTCGCTGCCTGCAACAGGTTTATTTATATTGAGAATATCGAAAAGTTCGAAGGCGATGCGCCGCAATCCAAGGAGATCAAAATACCAACGGGGAAACAAGAGCTAAACCACGCTTTTCAGCTCATTCGCAATATTGTTCTAAGCACTGATGTGCCGGAAGGTTGGGTCGGATTAGGACAAGTGGGGAGCCAGTTGAGTAAGATATACACCGACTTTGATCCCCGATCTTACGGTTTCGCAAAGCTGAGTGAATTGGTGCGTGCAACAGGAAAATTCGAAGAGAAGGGAGCAAACGGGGGTTACAAAATTAGGATAAAAGCCCGTTGAGAAACTCAAGTTTGTAAATCCAGATGATAGTTCATCTGGGCCTCGAACTATTTCCCAGGCCGTGTAGCGCCGGTGTCCGATCGCGGAGACCGGACTCGCAGAACCGGAGTATTGACCGACGAAGTATTGGCCCGGCTCTCGCGCCAGACCACGAACACACCGGATGCGATGATGATGCTGGCCCCGACCGCAACCCAGATATCAGGCGTTTCGCCAAAGAAGATCATTCCGAACAGCGTGGCCCAGATAATTTGGCTGTACTGGCTGGGGGCGACCACCCCGGCGGGGGCTGCGCGATAGGCCAGGATGATCAGGTGTTGGGCGATGACCGAGAACACGCCGACCAGAGCCATCATCGCCAGATGCAGCAGTGAGGGTGGCTGGTACACGGCGGGTTGCAGCAAGCTCATGACCAGGATGGCCAGCAACATCGGATAGAGGATCAGTACGGCCGAACGTTCTTCATTCCCGATCTTGCGGACCAGAACAGACGCAAAGGCGCTGCAAAACGCTGCCGTCAGGGCGGCAAGGTGGCCCAGCGTGATATCTGTTGCTCCGGGGCGCAGAACGATCAGAACGCCGATCAGGCCAACGCCAACGGCTGCCCAGCGCTGAGCGCGGACGACTTCACCCAGAATCGGGATCGACAGGACCGTGACGATCAGCGGGAAGGAAAACAGTAGTGAATAGACTTCGGCCAGCGGGAGAACCGAGAAAGCGTAGAAGGCGCAGACCATGGCCAAAACCATTAGCGCCGAGCGTAGCAATACCAGCCACGGGTGATGCGGCAGGAAGTTCCCGGTGGTTCGATCAGTCAGGATCGTCACCGCCATCGGCACAAAGGAAAACAGCGTGGCGAAAAAGATGATCTGCATCACCGAATAGGTGCCGCCCAACACCTTGATCAGCGCGTCATGGCTGGCAAAGACCGCAAAGCCCAGAAATGCATAGCCAAGGCCCCGAAGGGTGGTGTTCTGAGTGCTCATGGGTTGGCCTCGGGTGATGTGTCGGTGTGAGGGGGCAGCGCAAAGGGGCTGTCTTGCCTCTGAGTAAACCGATTTGGCCAGCCCGCATAGCCCCTATTTTACCGCTAACATTGCAAAGCCGCTATGTTGTGGGGTCAACTCAGGATCGGCGGAGCATCCTTTGGCTGGCGCGCCGATTGAACACCGGCCTTCATCCCCACACCGATGCGCCGGGCCAGTGCGACCCACGGCGTGGCGGTTTCTGGGGGCAGTGTCTGGGTGGCGACTTCTTCGAACAGGTCCAGCCAGTGGGCGAACATTTCGGTTTTCACTTCGGGCCGCTCGATATGCACGCGCTGCGGATTGCCGTCATAGCTGCGCTCAAACAGGATGGCGTTGCGCCAGAAGGCGGCGATCTTCTCCTCATGCGCAGGCCAGTCGGTGACATGATTGTTGAAGACCGGTCCCAGCACCGTGTCCTCGCGCACCCGCGCGTAAAAGGCGCGGACCTGTGCGTTGATCTGATCCGGTGTCGCTGGAAAGCGCGGCGGCAGGGTGGGTCTGGTCATGAGGGCACCGATTTCGACTCTGTTTTGGGCTAATATCCGGTTGTGGCGTCAGGTAACAGGCGTGGTTTTGTCGCGCGACCCGGGCGTCAGAAGATGCCGCAGTAAGGCCACCGGATGCGCCTTGAGGCTGAGGCGGGTGGCCACGTAATCCTCAACCACCTGCTCACCCAATGTCATCTGCGGAAGATAAGCTTCGGGTTCATCCAGTGCCTCGCCCTCCAGATCCTGCGAGAACAGCGGCAGCGGTTTCGCGGTCGCAATCGCCTTGGCCTGCCACAGCGCCTCGCGCCGGGTCAGGTCGCAGGCGGCGAAAGCATCGGCCTCGGCCAGCCGTTCGATCACCGACGGTCCCAGCCCCGCCCGGCGCCAGACATCGTCGACCTGATGGTAGCCATTGCCGCGTGCGGCGGTGAGCCAGCTGGCATCTTCCTCGCTGAGGCCCTTGATCTGGCGGAACCCCAGCCGCAGGGCCAGCCCACCGTGACCATCAGGTTCCATCACATTGTCCCAGAAGCTGGCATTGATGCAGACCGGGCGCACCTGAACCCCATGTTCGCGCGCATCGCGCACGATCTGGGCGGGGGCGTAGAAGCCCATCGGCTGCGAGTTCAGCAGGGCGCAGGCAAAGATGCCGGGATGGTGGCATTTGATCCAGGCCGAGGCATAGACCAACAGCGCAAAGCTGGCCGCGTGGCTTTCGGGGAAACCGTAGGAGCCAAACCCCTCGATCTGCGAAAAACAGCGCTCGGCAAAGTCACCCTCATATCCGTTGCGCTTCATGCCGCGCAGGAACAGGGCGCGGAATTCGCTGACATTGCCGTGCTTCTTGAAGGTCGCGAGCGACCGCCGCAGCCGGTCGGCTTGTTCCGGAGTAAATCCCGCGCCGACGATGGCGATCTGCATGGCCTGTTCCTGAAACAGGGGTACGCCTAGCGTTTTTCCCAATACCTCACCCAGCGCGTCCGAGGGGAAGCTGACCTCCTCCTCTCCGTTCCGGCGGCGGATATAGGGGTGGACCATGTCGCCCTGAATGGGGCCGGGGCGGATGATGGCGACCTCGATCACCAGATCATAGAAATTGCGGGGCCGCATGCGGGGCAGGAAGTTCATCTGCGCCCGTGATTCCACCTGGAATACACCGACACTGTCCGCCTTGCACAGCATGTCATAGACCACCGGGTCCTCAGGCGGCAGGGTGGCCAGCGTATAGCTGGTCTGGTGGTGCTGGCCGATCAGGTCGAACGCCTTGCGGATGCAGGTCAACATCCCAAGGCTGAGGACATCGACCTTGAGGATGCCCAGAGAGTCGATATCGTCCTTGTCCCAGCAGATGACCGTACGGTCCTCCATCGTGGCGTTTTCAATGGGGACAAGCTCGTCCAAACGCCCCTCGGTGATGATGAAGCCGCCGACATGCTGAGACAGATGCCGGGGGAAGCCGTCGATCTCATAGACCAGCATTAGAGTCTGTTTCAGGCGTCGATCCTCGGGGTCGAGGCCGATTTCACGCATGCGCTGGGCTTCGAGGCCGGCAGCCGAGAAGAACCCCCAGAGCTGTGAGGACAGGGCCGAGATGGTGTCCTCAGTCAGGCCCATGGCTCGGCCAACCTCGCGGATGGCGCGTTTACCGCGATAGTGGATCACGGTGGCGCAGAGACCCGCGCGGTGGCGACCATAGCGGTCATAGATGTGCTGGATCACCTCTTCGCGGCGTTCGTGTTCGAAGTCGACGTCTATGTCAGGCGGTTCATCGCGCGCCTCGGAGACAAAGCGTTCGAAAACCATCGTGCCAAGTTCAGGGCTGACCTCGGTGATGCCGAGGCAGAAACAGACCACCGAATTAGCCGCAGATCCGCGCCCCTGGCACAGGATATCGCGGGATCGGGCGAATTTGACGATGTCGCGGACGGTGAGGAAATAGGGCTCGTATTTCAGCTTGCCGATCAGGGTGAGTTCATGGGCCAGCATCTTCTTGGCCTTTTCCGAGGCCCCTGCCGGATAACGCCATTTCAGCCCCTCATGCGCCAGACGATGCAGGCTTTCGGTTGGGGTTTCCTGCTCGCTGCCCTCGCTGGGATATTCATAACGCAGCTCGTCGAGTGAAAATCTGAGGTCTTCGCTGAGCGCGTGGGCGCGGGCAACGGCGCCCTCATGCCCCTTGAAGATACGCAGCATCTCAGATTCGGACCGCAGGCGCTGTTCGCCATTGGCCAATGCGTCTCGGCCCAGATCATCCACCTTGCGGCGCAGGCGGATGGCGGTCAGGACGTCGGCCAGTTTGCGGCGGGCGCCGTGATGCATCAGCGGCGTGGCGCTGGTGAGAGTGGGGATGTTCAGTTGCCGCGATTCAATCTCTAATAAAGAGAAAAATGTGCCATCCGCGCCATCATACCGAGGGTGCATCAACAGATGCATCCGCCCACCAAAGCGGCGCGCCAACTGTTGCGCCTGTGTCCGCCATGCGCTCGCGCCGCCCGGAGACGGTGTCGCCTGTGGCCAGAGCAGCAGGTGGAGGCCGTCGGAAAACTCCAGCAGGTCGGACAGGTGCAGGATGCAGTCGCCCTTTTCGGCGCGCAAGCGGCCCGCCGACAGGATACGGCACAGGTTCCCCCAGCCCTGTCGGTTCAGGGGCAGGGCGGTGACGGTGGGCGCGTCGGTGAAGATCAACCGTGCTGCCGGGATCAGGCGTGGTACCGCGTGGATCGGATAGGAGGGCGGCTTGGGGATGTGATCGGGGCAGGGTGGACCGATGGATGTGTTCTGCGCCTCCCACTCCAGCCGTTCACGCACCTTGCGGGCGATCTCGCGCCCCTGGGTGTGGGCGCGGACGATTCCGGCGACAGAGTTGTCATCGGCAATGGAGATGGCGGGCAGGCCCAGGGTCACGGCACGCTCCATATACTCCTCGGGGTGCGAGGCCCCGGTGAGGAAGGTGAAGTTCGACGTGATCGACAGCTCGGCATACATGGCGACTCCGTATTATATTCACGTTTTGTTCTTTTTCGAGTCCTTTACGCAGGAAACGGGTCGCCTGAGTTTGGCCAGCCCAGTATGCTCGGGAAAAACGGAGACCTGATATGTTCAAGATCACTGCATTGCCAACCGACGAAGTGCGTGCCCTTCAGGCCGGAGGGCCGGATGCTTACGGCGCGCCGCCCGAGCGCGCAACTTCCACTGGGCCAGGCAGCCCATGCCGCCATTGTTTGCAAAACATCCCTGAGGGAGAGGAGATGTTGATTTTAGCGCACCGGCCTTTCTTAGAGACACATCCTTACGCTGAAACCGGCCCGATTTTTCTATGTGCAGAGCCGTGTCAGCGGTATGAAGGCGGCGAAATACCCGAGATTTTGACCACATCCCCAGACTATCTGATCAAAGGGTACGGACAGGATGACCGGATCGTTTATGGCACCGGATTCATCACGCCCACGGACCAGATTGACGCGAAAGTCAGGGATATCTTTGCCCGTCCGGAAGTGACCTATATCCATGTCCGGTCAGCCCGGAACAATTGCTATCAGGCGCGAATCGATCGCGCCTAGAGCTTGACCCGGTGCATCCCCCGGCGCGGCTGGTCCTGATCCTCGGCGGGTTCATCCGCGCGAGACGACGTCAGGGCGAGGAAGACATCTTCGAGATCGGCTTCCTCGGTTCGAACGTCGCGAATGCGAATACCCGCGGCGCGGACGGATTCCAGCACCTGCTCGGCGCTGGTCTCGGCGCTGTGATATTGCAGCACCAGATTGCCATCATCGCGCAAGGTGGCCTCGACGCCGTCCGTTATCGGCAGATCAACAACCGGGCTGTCGGGCGAGATGACCATTGTCCGGCTGTCCATGCGGCCCAGCAGATTGGCGGTGCTGTCCTGCGCGATCTTTTTGCCATGATTGATGATAGCGATTTCGTCGCACATCTCTTGCGCTTCTTCCAGATAGTGGGTGGTCAGGATGATGGTCATGCCCTGTTCATTCAGCTTGCGGACATTGGCCCAGAGCATCTGGCGCAGTTCGATATCCACGCCTGCCGTGGGTTCGTCCAACACCAGAATCTTTGGGTGATGGACCAGCGCCTTGGCCAGAAGCAACCGCCGCCGCATCCCGCCGGACAGGGTGCGGGCATAGGCCTCGGCCTTGTCGCTGAGACCAACCAGGTCGAGTATCTCATCGCTGCGGCGCTGCGCCTTTGGCACGCCGTAAAGGCCGGCCTGCACCTCCAACGCGCCGCGTGGGGTGAAGAATGGGTCGAGGTTCAGTTCCTGCGGCATCACACCTATCGCGGCGCGGGACTGGCGTGGGTTCTGGTCCTGATCGAATCCCCAGATCGACACGTTGCCCGCCGATTTCACTACCAAACCAGCCAGAATGTTGATTAGGGTTGATTTTCCCGCCCCGTTCGGACCCAGCAGGCCAAAGACCGAACCGCGCGGAACGCAGAGGTCAATGCCTTTCAGTGCATGCTTTTCAGGTTGACCCTTGCTGCCCCGGTAGGTCTTGCGAAGCCCTTCGATCCTGATTGCCGCATCGCTCATGTGACCCTTGCCCCCGGTTTGCTCATCGCTCATAAACGCACCTAATACATGCCCGCGAGGCCGACAACCGAAGAAGGATCGCCAGCCGTGACCATCGAAGCACCGGAAACCAAGATCGTCGAAACCGCCCGTGTCGCCTGTGACGGTGGCGAAGGAGCGTTGGGCCATCCGCGTGTTTGGCTTCAGATTCCCGAGGATGCCGGCTGGGTCGAATGCCCCTATTGCGACTGCAAATACGTGCTGGCCGGGCGTGAGGCCGAAGCCTGAATGTGCGTTGTCCGCGCCGGACATTGAGTATTTTTGAAAAGATGAAGTTTGAGGCTTTGGTGCGGGTGGTTCTGCCGCCGCGCCCGTGGCATTAGTGTTGTCGGATAAGATCAGGAGAGGGCGCAAGATGACCACGAATTTCGGAAAAGGCTGCCATCTGCATCTGATCGACGGATCGGCTTTTATCTTCCGTGCATATCACGCGTTGCCTCCGTTGACGCGGAAATCGGACGGTTTGCCGATTGGGGCCGTGTCAGGGTTCTGCAACATGCTGCAGAAATATGTTGAAGGAAATGCCGGGCCGGACGCACCGACCCATGTGGCTGTGATCTTCGACAAGGGGTCACATACGTTCCGCAACGATCTTTACGATCTCTACAAAGCCAATCGTGAGGCGATGCCCGAGGATCTGCGCCCGCAGATGCCGCTAACGCGCGAGGCGACGAAAGCCTTCAACATCGCCTGTAAAGAGCTTGAGGGCTATGAGGCCGATGACATCATCGCAACGCTTGCTGTGCAGGCGCGTGAGGCGGGTGGGCGCGTCACCATCGTTAGCTCGGATAAAGACCTGATGCAGCTGGTCGGCGGCGGCGTGGAAATGCTGGATGCGATGAAGAACAAGCGCATCGACCGCGATGGCGTGTTCGAGAAATTCGGCGTGGGGCCGGAACGGGTGGTCGACGTTCAGGCCTTGGCCGGAGATTCGGTGGATAACGTGCCGGGCGCGCCGGGGATTGGCGTGAAAACGGCGGCGCTATTGATCAACGAATACGGCGATCTTGAAACGCTTCTTGATCGTGCGGAAGAAATCAAGCAGCCCAAGCGTCGTCAAACGCTATTGGAGAAGCGCGACCAGATCGAGCTGTCGAAAAAGCTGGTGCAGTTAGACGAAAACACACCGCTGGATTTCACGCTGGATGATCTGGAGGTGAAGGACCCGGATGCCGAGACCCTGCTGGGGTTCCTGGCCGAGATGGAGTTCCGCACCCTGACCAAACGGATCGCTGACAAGCTGGGCGCCGAAGCCCCGGTGATCGCCGATGCCCCTGCGCCGGCTGCTAAGGTGGAAGAGGCCGAGGCCTTGCCGTTTGATGCGTCCAAATACGAATGTGTACGGGACGCAGGGGTGCTGCAGAAATGGATCGATCAGGCCTATGAACGGGGTTGGTTGGCCGTTGATACGGAAACCACCGGCCTCAACGAAATGATCGCCGATCTGGTTGGTATTTCGCTGTGTGTTGAGGCAGGAGAAGCCTGTTACATCCCGCTGACCCACCGCGAGGGAGTGGCGGATGATCTGTTCGGCTCGGATGCTCTGGCCGAGGGTCAGATGCCGTTGGATGAGGCTCTAACCCTGCTGAAACCGATGCTTGAGGATCCTTCGATCCTGAAGATCGGGCAGAACATGAAATACGACGCCAAGATATTTAAGCGTTACGGCGTCGACGTGACCCCGATCGATGACACGATGCTGATGTCCTATGCCATGCATGGGGGCGAGCATGGGCATGGCATGGACACGTTGTCCGAGCGGTACCTGAGCCATACACCGATCCCGATCAAGCCGTTGCTGGGTTCGGGCAAATCGGCGATCACCTTCGACAAGGTGCCGATTGATGAAGCTACGGCTTACGCCGCGGAGGATGCCGACATCACGCTGCGCCTGTGGAAGCTGTTCAAGCCGCAGCTGCATCAGGTGCAGGTGACCACGGTTTACGAAACGCTTGAGCGTCCGCTGGTCCCGGTTCTTGCCGAGATGGAGATGCATGGCATCAAGGTTGACCGCGATGTGCTAAGCCGCATGTCGAACGCGTTTGCGCAAAAAATGGCCGGGTTAGAGGCTGAAATCCACGAACTAGCTGGCGAAAACTTCAATGTCGGCTCGCCCGCGCAGCTGGGTGAGATCCTGTTCGACAAGATGGGCCTTGAAGGCGGCAAGAAGGGTAAGACCGGAAAGTATTCCACAGGTGCCGACATCCTTGAGGACCTGGCAACCGAGCACGAACTACCGCGTCGGGTGCTGGACTGGCGGCAGCTGTCCAAGTTGAAATCGACCTATACGGACGCGCTGCAGACCCATATCAACCCGGATACTGGCCGGGTGCATACGTCTTATTCAATCACCGGGGCCAATACGGGGCGTCTGGCTTCGACCGATCCGAACCTACAGAACATTCCCGTGCGGACAGAAGAAGGGCGTCGCATTCGTGAGGCGTTTATAGCTGAGCCGGGGAATGTGCTGGTCAGCCTGGACTATAGTCAGATCGAGTTGCGCATTCTGGCGCATATCGCTGATATTTCGGCTCTGAAACAGGCATTTTCGGATGGTTTGGACATTCACGCCATGACGGCGTCCGAGATGTTCGATGTGCCGCTGGACGAAATGACACCGGACATCCGCCGTCAGGCCAAAGCGATCAATTTTGGTGTAATTTATGGTATTTCGGGCTTTGGTCTGGCGCGCAATCTGCGCATTCCTCGGGCCGAGGCGCAAGGATTCATCGACCGCTATTTTGAACGGTTTCCGGGTATTCGCCGCTATATGGACGATACGGTCGCCTTTGCCAAAGAGCATGGCTATGTCCAAACTCTGTTCGGTCGCAAGATCCATACGCCTGAAATCAACGCCAAGGGCCCCCATGCCGGGTTCTCGCGCCGGGCAGCGATCAATGCACCGATTCAGGGCACTGCAGCGGATGTTATCCGGCGCGCGATGGTGCGAATGCCGGATGCGATCAACGGGTTGCCCGCAAAGATGCTGTTGCAAGTTCACGACGAACTGCTGTTCGAAGTGGCCGAAGACTCGGTGGATCAGGTGATCAACGTGGCGCGCGACGTGATGGAAGGCGCCTCGGACCCGGCAGTGAAACTGGATGTGAAGCTGAGCGTGGATGCCGGGCAAGGGGCCAATTGGGCCGAGGCGCACTAAGCAAGGCGCTGCTCATCAGGCCCGGCGGGCCCTCTTCGCAGCGGGTCAGTCCTGTGGACTGACCATGCGATTGACCAACCGTTGTACAGAGGGGCCAAGCAACAGGATTACCGTGAATGCGATGGGCCAGCAAAAGGCCCAGGACGCCAGCCAGTCTCCGACCGTGCTGGGGCTGAACCCGATGGCCTTCACCGTCGCGATGCCGGTCACGATGCAGGACATGAGGCCCGACATGATCAGGCTGAATATGGCGCGTGCATAGCGGGAAGGGATCATATTGGGCTTCCTAGTGGTCGAGATATCCTTGATGTGCCGTATTTTCAGTTGAATTTCCAGTGCTATACCCGCATCCAGTCAAGGCTGTCGGGTGTTCGTGGCGTCGAGGGCGTGTATTCGGCACTGACCCATCCGGTATAACCCGCGGCGTCGATGGCCGAGAACAGGTTCTGGAAATCCGTCGGCCCGTTTCCCGGTTCGGCCCGATCAGGCGCGGCACCGATTTGAGCATGAACAATCCGCGGGTGAAAGCGATCCCAGACGGCTTGTGCATCGCCGTGGATCAAATGGGCGTGGAAGCTATCAAATTGCAAACCGACATTCGTGCGGTTTACGCGATCAAGCACCTGCGCTGCGAGATCGTAATCGTTCAGGAAGTAACCCGGTTGAGATAACGGGTTGAGGGGTTCAATTGTGAACTGCTGCTGCGGTGCAAAATCTGCGGCCCATTGCAGGTTGCTTACGAAACAATCCTGCGCCCCAGTCCCGGTGGCATAACCTGCCATAATGTGGATCAGGCTCGGTCGCAGGGCCTCGGCATAGCGCAGGACGCGACGGACATCGGATTGGAAACGCGCCTCACCGCCCGGAACGGCGGCATAGCCGGGTTCTCCGCCCGTGTAATTCGGCGGTGGTGCGTTGATCAAGACCAACTCCAGCCCGTTGGCCAGCAGGGCGCGACGAGTTTCCTTGGCAGCCAATTCATAGGGAAAAAGAATCTCGACCGCTTTGAACCCGGCCTCTGCCGCCGCCTGGAAACGCTCGAGATACGGCAGCTCGGCAAAGAGCAGTGAGATATTGGCGGCGAATTTGGGCATGCGTGGTCTCGGGCAGTTGTCGGCCGGACCATAACGGTGCAGCGTTTTTTGGGGAAGGGGACCAAAAACGACAGATTGTCGAAAATCGACCAGATCGCCCGATGTGAATCAGAGACGTTTGTAGAAACGCGGCGAATCATTTTTGCGCGCCGTGCCTACAGAAGGTTTGATCACAATGGCGATGAGCCCTGACCCCGCGCGCGGGAACGCTCTTTCGATGTCTGCAGGCGGGAATTCGGCCTTGTCCGGGAACGGATTGGCTGTGGCGTCGATGCTCACATGGGCGGCAGGATTTCCCGCGGCCGAGGTGCTCTTGCAGACCTGGCCCCCCGTGGCGTTGTTCGCGGCACGGCTTGCTCTGGCGGTGGCGGTGATGGTTCCGATCTGGCTGTTGATCGACGGGCCGCGCAGGGTGCTGAATGCGCGCTGGATGCGCGCGATGGTGGTTGGCGGCTTTGGGATCGGTCTGGGCATGATCCTATTGATCGTGGCGCAGAAGGTGACCGATCCGGTGACAGTTGCAATTATCGCATCTTGTGCGCCGCTGACGGCGACTTTGTTGGAGTTGACTGCGGGCACGCGACGGTTGAACTGGAATTTCGCTTTAGGTGTGCTGGTGTCGATTGTCGGTGGGTTGATTGCAACAAGTGCAGTGGCACCGGCGCAATTGGGTCTTGGTGCTGCTCTTGCGATTGCCTCGACCGGCCTGTTCTGCTGGGCCAGCATGGCAACTGCGCGGGATTTTCCTGAATTGAGCCAGACAGGCCGAGCCACGATTACCTTTATCGGAGGTTTGGTCATGGCCTCGGTTCTGCTGTCCGGGGCGGCGCTATTTGGAATGGATTTCATGCCCTCAACCGCTTTTGACATGCAACAAGCCGGGATGCTGGTGATTTACGCGCTTATATCTATGGGTCTGAGCCAGGTGTTTTTCATTGCTTCCGTCGGAAGGCTGGGTGTTGCCCTGTCCTCATTCCACATTAACATCGCACCGTTCTACGTGATGGTGATCATGATGATACTGGGTGAAGAGTGGAACAGCACCCGTGCGCTGGGCGCTTGTATTGTCGCGCTGGCCGTCGTGCTGGCACAGGATCGCCGGGCATCTCGCCGGGTTTAGTCCGGCAGATCGCCTGATCGGATCAGCGGAAAAAACTGCCCGCTGGACCAGACTCCGAACCAGTCGTCCTTGTGTTCGGCGATGTCCACGAGGCGGTAGAAGCTTTTGCGGTCGATCCGTGCCTCGAGGTTTGCGCGTATCAATATGTAGGGTGATGGTTCTTCTGTGTCCGGATCGGTGACAATTCGGATCGGATGGTCTGACCCGGCCGTCGCCACATCGCCAACATGGGTGGTAAAGGACAGGGTTTGGGTCGTCCCTTCGCCTTCCAAGTCGAAATCGACCGCAATGAACGGTGCATCCTCGACGCTGATTCCCACCTTTTCGACCGGTGTCACAAGGAAGTACTTCCCGTCTTCTTTCTTAAGAATCGAGGAAAAAAGCTTCACAAGCTCGAACCGGTTGATGGGCGACCCTAAATAACTCCATGTGCCATCTTTTGCGATCCGGATGTCCAGATCGCCGCAAAACGGAGGATTCCAAAGGTGAACGGGAGGCAAACCCTTGGATTTTGTTGCTTTGACTGATGCAGCCAGGCCATCAGGCGAAGGTGTCACAGGTTTTTGTCCGCTCATTGCTTTTGCCATTTCCTCTCAGCGCGATACACTTCAATCATAATAGTCCACGGAAGGGAAAGTCATGACCGAACCTGCCGACCTCGTGTCCGAGATCGAAGCGCTGGAAACCAAACTGCAAGAGGCCAAGTCCTCGATCACCCGTCGCTTTATCGGACAGGAACGGGTCGTCGACCTGACCCTGACTTCGCTGCTATGCGGCGGGCATGCCTTGCTGATCGGTTTGCCAGGGTTGGGCAAGACGCGATTGGTCGAGACGCTGTCGACCGTGATGGGGCTGCACGGCAACCGTATTCAGTTCACCCCTGACTTGATGCCGGCCGATATCCTCGGTTCCGAAGTTCTGGACACCGCCGATGATGGATCGCGGCATTTCCGGTTCATTTCTGGCCCGATCTTCTGTCAGTTGCTGATGGCGGATGAGATCAACCGTGCCAGCCCGCGCACCCAGTCGGCGCTGCTGCAGGCGATGCAGGAACGCACGGTGACAGTGGCGGGCGAGGATCGTTCGTTGGGTGAGCCGTTCCACGTGCTGGCCACGCAGAACCCGATCGAACAAGAAGGCACCTATCCGCTGCCCGAGGCGCAGTTGGACCGCTTCCTGGTGCAAATCGACGTGGACTACCCGGATCGTCAGACCGAACGCGATATCCTTTTGGCAACCACGGGTGTCGAAGAGGAAGACGCGCATGAGATATTCACCAAAGAGGAACTGTTGGCCGCGCAGGTTTTGTTGCGACGGATGCCGGTGGGGGATTCGGTGGTTGAACTGATCCTCGATCTGGTTCGGGCATTCCGTCCCGAAGAGGCGGGCGTATCCGAACGCGTAGCCGAGACTGTCGCTTGGGGCCCCGGACCTCGTGCGGCGCAGGCATTGATGATGACTGTGCGGGCGCGGGCAATGTTGCAAGGGCGGCTGGCGCCCAATGCCGAGGACGTGCTGGACATGGCGCGCCCGGTGCTTAGCCACAGGATGGCGCTGAACTTCGCGGCGCGCGCGCGCGGCGACAGTCTGGCTGACCTGATCGAAACGACAGCCGCCGGTCTGATCCGTTCTGAGGCAGCGGCGTGAATGCCGCGCTGACCCTTCGTGAAAGATCCGAGGCCGAGGCGTCCCGGCTGCCGCCGCTGCTGGCACGTGCCGAACATCTGGCCGGAACCGTTCTGCTGGGGGACCACGGGCGCAGACGCTCGGGCCTTGGCGATGATTTCTGGCAATATCGGCCCGCGCAGGTGGGTGACAGCCGCCGAATGATCGACCACCGGCGCTCGGCCCGCGGGGATCAGCAGTTCGTGCGCGAGCGCGAGTGGCAGATCGCGCAATCGGTGATGCTGTGGGTGGATCAGGGCGCGTCGATGCGGTTTGCCTCGGACAAGAACCATCCCACCAAGGCGGATCGCGCGCGCTTGCTGGGGCTGGCGACCGCCATCCTGTTGGTGCGCGGAGGCGAGCGTGTGGGTCTGACTGGTACCACCCTGCCGCCCCGGCGCGGCAATGCACAGATCATTCGGCTTGCAGAAGCGTGGTCCGAGGATGTTGAGACGGATTATTCTCCGCCTGAACACCGTGCCATGATCCCGCATGCCCGTGCTGTTTTCATTTCCGATTTCCTCGGCCCGATGGACGAAGTCGAGCTGGCCCTGACCAAAGCCGCTGATCGCGGTGTACGGGGTGTTCTATTGCAGGTTCTGGATCCGAGCGAAGAAACCTTCCCGTATCGGGGTCGCACCATCTTTGAGAGTGTCGGCGGCACGACCCGTCACGAGACCCTTAAGGCCGGAGAGCTGCGCGACCGTTATCTGGAGCGTCTTGCGAAACGCAAGGATGCGCTGACGCAACTGTGCCGCGTAACGGGCTGGCAGTTGGGTCTGCACCACACCGGAGACAGCGCACAAGCGGCTCTATTATGGCTCTATCGGGCGCTGGATGGGGGAACGCGATGACGGTTCTGGCGGGCATCGGCTTTACCGCGCCTTGGGTGCTGCTGGGTCTGCTGACCCTGCCGATCCTGTGGCTGATCCTGCGCGCGGTACCACCTGCGCCGATCCGCAGGCTGTTCCCGGCAGTGACATTGCTGCTGGGGCTGAAGGATGACGAAAGTGTTTCGGACCGGACTCCGTGGTGGCTTTTGTTGCTGCGGATGCTGGCGGCGGCGGCAATCATCATTGGGCTGGCAGGGCCTGTACTTAACCCGTCACGCGATCAGACCGGCACCGGACCTTTGCTGTTGGTGCTGGATGCCAGCTGGGCTGGGGCAAGCCAGTGGTCGTCCACGCTGGACCAGGTCGATGTGCAATTGACCGAAGCCGGACGGGCAGGTCGCACAGTGGCAATCCTAAGCCTGACCCAGCCGCAAGCACCGGTGTTTCAATCGGCGGAAGCCTGGCGCGGGCGTTTGCCGGGCTTGGCCCCAACCCCGTGGCAGCCGACAGAGGTGCAAATAGATCAGGCGCTGGCTGCGATAGACCAACTGGATGCTGGTTTTGACACTCATTGGTTCAGTGATCGACTGGCCTATGACGGTCATGACAGGATTCTGACTGCGCTGCAGGCGCGGGGCGAGGTAACGGTTTATCAGTCGCCAAGGCCGGTCATGGCCATCTTGCCCGCTGCATATCAGGACGGGGTGATCCAATTGACGGCTCAAAGAGCAGAGCCCGGTCCGAACGAATCCATCACAGTGTCGGCACAAGGGCGGGACCCGGCCGGTGCGATGCGGGTTCTGCAATCGGCCGAGATGGAATTTCCCGCAGGGGAAACACAGGCACAGGTGGATCTGGCGCTGCCGTCGGAGCTGCGTGCCCGGATCACCCGGTTTGAACTTCAGGGCGAACGCTCGGCAGGCGCGGTAACACTGACCGATGACAGCCTGCGAAGGCGCGAGGTCGCCTTGATCGCCGGAACGCTGAACCGTGAGGGTTTGGAGCTGCTTTCGCCGCTGCACTACCTGACCCAGGTTCTCATCCCCACGGCGGATTTCGTTGATGGCGGGTTGCTGGAGGTGTTGCCCGCAAACCCGGATGTGATCGTGTTGGCCGATGTGGCGAAACTGTCTGACGGAGAACAATCCGCGCTGGTCGAATGGGTGGAACAAGGCGGTCTGCTGCTGCGTTTTGCTGGCCCGCGCATGGCGGCAAGTGATCTGGGGCGCGACGCCGAGGATACGTTGCTGCCGGTTCGCTTGCGCAGCGGTGGCCGCTCGGTCGGTGGTGCGATGAGCTGGGGTGAGGCCAAGGGGCTGGCGCCTTTCCCCGAAAACTCGCCCTTCTATGGGTTGCAGGTGCCTGGTGACGTTTCGGTTACCACTCAGGTCATGGCGCAGCCTGATCCTAACTTGGCTGACCGGGTGATTGCCTCATTGTCGGATGGCACGCCGCTGGTGACGCGTAAGGCGCTGGGGCTGGGTCAAGTGGTGCTGTTCCATGTGACGGCGGATGCGGAATGGTCCAGCCTGCCTCTTTCGGGTCTATTTGTTGAAATGCTGGACCGTCTGGCCGTGGCGTCGGCTGCGAAGTCCCGCGAAGACGCCCAGTTTCAGGGAACTACATGGGAACCGATTCAGGTCATGGACGGCTTTGGTACCCTGTCCGACGCGGGCAATCTGGCTGGTGTGGACGGGGTTGAGCTGGTCTCTGGTACCATCGGCCCGGATTTGCAGCCGGGCCTATATGAAAGTGGTAAGCAGAAGCTGGCCCTGAACGTGTTGTCCGAGGACACGGTGCTGACCCCGTTGGCTTGGCCATCGGATGTGCCGATCAAAGGTCAGGAAGTAACAAATGAAACACCCATCGGGGGTATTTTGCTGAGCCTCGCTCTGCTGCTGCTGACGGTTGATGTGATTGCCTCACTGGCATTGTCCGGCCGTCTTGGGTTGGCCAAAGTCGCCGCTGTTGCTCTGGGTGCGGTGCTGCTGGTGCCCGAGGTGCAGGCACAGACGCCTGAAGAGACTGAATTTGCCCTGAACGCAACACATGAACTGGTTTTGGCTCATGTGCTGACCGGCGACGCGCAGGTCGATGATGTGGCCGGTGCGGGGATGCGCGGGCTGGCGCAGACATTGTTCTATCGCACATCGGTTGAACCCGCCGAACCCATAGGCGTGGATCTGGAGCGTGATGAACTGGCGTTCTTCCCGCTGCTCTACTGGCCGATCACTCCGAACCAACCGCAACCCTCGGCAGACGCCTATGCGAAGCTGAATGCGTATCTGCGCTCGGGCGGTATGATCCTGTTTGATACGCGGGATTCGGATGTTGCGCAGTTCGGGGCCTCCAGCCCCAATGGACGCAAGCTGCAACAACTGGCCGCACCGCTGAATATTCCCGCATTAGAGCCGGTTCCTCGCGATCATGTGCTGACGCGTGCTTTTTACCTGCTGCAGGATTTTCCGGGCCGCTATGCCGGTACCGAGGTTTGGGTCGAAGCCGCCCCACTGGATGCGGAACAGATCGAAGGGATGCCCTTCCGCAATCTCAACGACAACGTGACGCCGGTTGTAATTGGTGGCAACGACTGGGCATCAGCCTGGGCGGTGGACCGCAACGGTCAGGCGCTGCTGCCGGTCGGGCGTGGTTATGCAGGTGAACGTCAGCGAGAACTGGCCAATCGTTTCGGGGTCAATCTGGTGATGCACGTGCTGACCGGGAATTATAAATCCGATCAGGTCCATGTGCCTGCACTATTGGACAGGTTGGGACAATGACAGGAACCGTCATATTTGATCCGCTGATCCCATGGCCCGTGCTTGCTATCGTTGCTGCGATCGCGGTGGGTGGCGTCATTCTTGCCCTATGGCGCGGCCTGTCCGGTTGGGCTCTGCGCGGTCTGGCTGCCTTGGTGGTGATCGCGGCGTTGGCCGGGCCGGTCTATCAGATCGAAGATCGCGCGCCACTGACAGATATCGTGCTGATGATCGAGGATGAAAGCGCCAGTCAAACCCTTTCGGACCGTGCTGAGCAGACCACGCAGGCGGCTGAAGAACTGGCAGCCGAGATTGAAGCCCGTGACAACACCGAACTGCGCCGGATTAGGGTCGGCGACGGTGATGGTGACGAAGGCACGCAGGTCATGGCCGCCGTCAACGCCGCGCTGGCCGAGGAGCCACGTGCACGGATCGCCGGTATTCTCGTGGTCTCAGATGGGATTGTGCACGATGTCGATCAAGCGCCCGATCTGCCCGCCCCGATGCATCTGTTGCAGACCGGGCGTGAAAGCGACTGGGACCGCCGCCTGATCGTCAGCAACGCCCCGGCTTTTGCCATTATCGGCGAGCCCGTCACTCTTACCCTGCGGGTCGAAGACAGTGGTGCCGCGCCGATTGGTGCCCCGACCGCGCCACTTGAGATCTCGGTGGATGGGGCCGAGCCCGAGCAATTCAGCCTTCCCATCGGCGTTGATGTGGAATTGCCCATCACACTGCCGCATGGAGGACGCAACGTCCTGCAATTCTCTGTGCCGCAGGCCGAGGGCGAGTTGACTGACCGCAACAACACGGCGCTGATCCAGATGAACGGCGTGCGCGACCGGCTGCGGGTGTTGCTGGTTTCAGGCGAGCCTCATCCCGGCGGGCGGACATGGCGCAATCTTCTGAAATCCGACAGTTCGGTTGATCTGGTGCACTTCACCATCCTGCGCCCTCCCGAGAAACAGGACGGTGTGCCGGTGGACGAACTGTCGCTGATCGCTTTCCCGACGCGTGAGCTGTTTCTGGAAAAGATCAACGATTTCGACCTGATCATCTTTGATCGCTACAAGCGACGAGGCATCCTGCCAGCGATTTATCTGGACAATGTCACCAACTATATCAACGAAGGCGGTGCGGTTCTGATTGCGGCGGGGCCGGATTTCGCCAGTGCCGACAGTATCTTTCGTTCGCCTTTGGCGCCCATCCTGCCTGCGCAGCCTACCGCACGCGTGATCGAAGAACGGTTTGTTCCCAAGGTAACCGATTTGGGCCATCGCCATCCGGTGACCACCGATCTGGGTGATTCCGAGGAATGGGGCGCGTGGTTGCGCCAGATCGACGTCAACCACCGCACGGGTGAGATGTTGATGACCGGCGTGGATGAACGCCCCTTGCTGGTGCTGGACCGCGTGGGCGAGGGGCGCGTGGCGCTGCTGGCATCGGACCATGCCTGGTTGTGGAGCCGGGGGTTTGAAGGCGGCGGTCCTCAACTGGAATTGCTGCGTCGTCTGGCCCATTGGATGATGAAAGAGCCCGAGTTGGAGGAAGAAGCGTTGTGGGCCGAGGCCAACGGTCAGGTCATGCGCATCATCCGCCAAACTTTGGAGGATGAGGTCGGGCCGGTCACCATCACGCGACCCAATGGTGAAACGCTTGAAATCACGCTGGAAGAGGTGTCTCCGGGTCGGTTCGAGGCGCTGTATTACGGGCCGGAAATTGGTCTTTATCGCCTTTGGGAAGGCGATCAGATGGCAGTGATCGGTCTTGGCCCCGCGGCGCCAAAGGAGTTCGAGCGCACCATCGCAACCGGAGAGATTCTGGAGCCGGTTCTGGACGAGTTGCGAGGCGGCGTGATGCGGTTGGAAGACGGGTTGCCCTCGATCCGTAACGTAAGGTCCGGGCGCCCGGCCTCGGGGCGGGGCTGGATCGGTCTTACCCCGCGCGAGGCATATGAGACGCGCGATGTCACACAGGCCGGGCTGTTGCCGCCCTGGCTGGTGCTGATGCTGGCGGGCGGCTTCCTGCTGGGCGGTTGGCTGCGCGAAGGACGGCGGTGATTATTCAAACACCACGCTGACAGTGGGGTCGCCGGGCAGGCCGATATATGTGGCGGATGCCCCGCCCTTGCCTTTTGCTGGCGGCATGAGCGGCCCGAAAGACCCGACCGAGATCAGGTCGCCGGGCTGAAACTCGATCCCTTTCGACATCAACCAGAGGGCAGCGTTGGCCGGATGCCCCAGAACCACTGCGCCCGGTGCCTGTGCCAGAACCTCTCCGTCCGCTGCGCTGAGGGTTACAGTCATATCCGTCAGAGCTTGTGTCATCGCATCAGGGTCAGTTACCGGTATTTCAGAGCCTAATACGCCAAGTTTCGGCGCGACCCCAATGGCAGTCAGGGTCACTGGCGAGATCGGCTCTCCTTTGGCCAGTGTCAGGTCAGGCAGTTCGATGAACGGGCGTATGGATGCGATATTGGCGATAACCTCGGCCGGAGTTGTTGCTTGATTGATCCCGTCATCCCCGACGACCAACACCAAATCGGCCTCAAAGACCGGGCGCGCGCCCCACGCAATTGGCACCCTCGCCCCATCATCCAACATCATGTCGCGAAACAGGACGCCCTGCACCGGTTCGGAAGCGCCGAACCGCTCCTGCGCGGGGGCACTGGTCAGACCCGTCTTATAGCCGATCACCGGCCCCAGATGCGGCTCTAACGCGGCTATCACTTTGGTTTGTGTGCACAACGCGTCCTGCATGCTGCCACCCGCAGACAAAGCCACTGTGGGTGTATTGTTCAGATAGTCCTGCACGTACTGGTCGATCTGAGCGTCCGAAGCACATTCTGCCGCTGCCTGAGAGCCGAGAATGACGGCGCAGAGTATGAATAAGTACGTCTTTCGTCGCATGGCCGAACTCCGGTTTTCAGTAACCCTGACATGATCGTCGGAGCAGGGGCAACGGCTTAAACACTTCTTCACGCTCTGTTCGGATGCTGGGTGCAAAGTATCTGGGATCGCCAAAGATGAGTCTTGCTACCAAACTGGCACAGGAACGGCGTGCGCGGCTGACGGCCGAGCGCCTGTTGGAGATGAAGCAAGCCGAACTGTCGGCGGCTAACCGCAAGCTGGGTCAGCACGCGATGGCCTTGACCAAACGCATCGGCGAAACCCAGGCCGAGGTCGAGACGGTTCGGGATGAGAATGAAAAAGTCAAATCCGATCTGACCGAGGCCAATGCCAAGATCGAAGTGGCCGAGCGTCGTTTGTGGCATTCGATGCAGACCATTCAGGACGGGTTTGCGTTCTTTGATGACCAAAGCCGCCTGATTGGTGCCAACGCAACGTATCTTAGCCTGTTTGACGGTCTGGATGAGGTTGCGCCCGGCATCTCTTATGCCCGTATTCTTGAGATTCTGACCGAAGAGGGGCTGATAGACATCGGCGCGGAATCACCGGTGGAGTGGCAGGCTCGAATGTTAAGGCGCTGGGCGCAGCCGCAGCCCGACTCGGTTGTGATCAAGCTATGGAACGGAGAGTATTTCAAGATGATTGACCAGCGCGGCAATGGCGGCGATGTGGTTAGTCTGGGTCTGAATATCACCGCTGCGGTCCGGCAGGAAACCGAGCTAAAGGCCGCCCGCGAACGGGCAGAGGCGGCGAACCGGGCCAAATCGGCTTTTCTGGCCAATATGAGTCACGAGATCAGAACCCCAATGAACGGCATTGTCGGGATGGCCGAGTTGATGTCGGAAACGCCTCTGGACGAGGATCAGAGGCTGTATCTCAACACCATTCGCAACTCGGGTGAAGCGCTGCTGGTGATCATCAACGACGTGCTGGATTATTCCAAGATTGAAGCCGACAAGATGGTCCTGCACCCCGAACAGTTCGACTTTGAGCGCTGCATTCTTGAGGTCGCGATGCTGCTGCAACCCAGCGTTCGCGACAAGGGGCTATCTTTGATGGTCGATTATGACCTGTTCCTGCCGACCTTGTTCGTGGGCGATCCCGGCCGTGTGCGGCAGGTGCTGACCAATCTGGTGGGCAACGCTGTCAAGTTCACGTCAGAGGGTCACGTGCTGATCCGGGTGACCGGAGTTCCCAATTCTGAAACTAATGTTTGCGATATACACGTGGCGATCGAGGACACCGGTATCGGCATCGAAACCGACAAGATCGGGCACATCTTTGGAGAGTTCAATCAGGTCGAGGATGAGAAGAACCGTGAATTCGAAGGTACCGGGCTGGGTCTGGCCATCACCAAGCGTCTGATCACTCTGATGGGTGGCGCTGTGTGGGTCGAAAGCGAGCCGGGGCAAGGATCGTGCTTTGGTTTCCGGGTTTCCTTGCCTGCAGCAGAATGCCCACAACCTGCGCCACCCGATCTGGCGGGCCACCTGCACCACGTGCTCCTAGTCGAGGACATGGCGGTCAACCGCGCTATTCTGACCAAACAATTGGGGCGGCTGGGATCACGGGTCACCGTTTGCGCTTCGGGGCGAGAGGCACTTGCGGCGGTTGATGATACTGTCGATCTGGTGCTGTGCGATCATGACCTGCCGGATATGGACGGGCTGGAATTGGCAACGACGTTGAAAGATCGTGGATGGGGTGATCTGCCTGTTGTGGTGATGTCGGCCAATCCCGGCGTCATCCACGCCAGCCCGGCCCGCCATCTGATTGAAGGAGTTCTGCAGAAACCGATCCCTCGGGCCGAACTCTATTCGCGCCTCAGCACGTTGGGTCAGATTTCGGTGCCGCGGGAAACTGTGTCAGTTGCCCCGGAAACCTCTTCGAAGGACGCCGCAGGAGGCCAACGCCAGATGCGCGTGCTGGCGGCCGAGGATAACAGGACCAATCAGCTGATCCTGCAAAAGATGGTCAAGGACCTGAACATAGACCTGCAATTTGCGGGCAATGGGGCCGAGGCGGTGGCCAAGCATCAGCACTTCGATCCGGATTTGATCTTCATGGATATCTCAATGCCAAAGATGGATGGAAAACAGGCCACAGCCGAAATCCGGCGGCGCGAGATTGAAACAGGGCGGCACGTGCCAATCGTCGCTCTGACTGCCCATGCCATGGCCGGGGATGATCAGAGCATCCTGTCGGCTGGGTTGGATCATTACCTGACCAAGCCGCTGCAAAAACGGAAAATCCACCAGATGATTCTGGATCACCGCCCTAAGGAAGCATTGCCAGTGATTGCCGAAGGGTCTGAGGCTGATTAGGTTGGACCCATGTCAGACCGTGGATTTCACCCTCGCGCATTAGGCGAGATTGCCATTCGCTGCGCCGATATGGGTGCCATGGTTGAGTTTTATGAAAATGTAATTGGACTTCAGCGCCTGTCTGGTGATCACAACGCCGCCATTACCTTTTTTCGTATTGCCGAGGGGTTTGGCGGGCACACACAGGTGTTGGCCCTGTTTCACTACACAGCAGCGCCACGGCCCGGATTGCACCCAGCGGGCGACAGCACTCCTGTGACCGGGGGCGGATCATCCTTGCACCACATCGCGCTCTCGCTGCCGTTTGCCGAGCAAGAAGCCGCGATGCGGTGGTAGGATAAAATGGGCCAACCCTATCGCGTTGAACAGTTCGGCTGGATCGGTTGGCGCGGTATTTTCACCGAAGACCCTGAGGGCAACACCATTGAACTGGTCGCCTATGACCCTTCAATGCTGGATCAGGCCTGATAGGGCCGCACGAAGACGGGTTTGTCCTCTTCCGATAGGTCGGGACGGTATTCATAACCACCGGTGTCGAAATCTAGCAGACCCTTGGGGTCTGACAGCCGATGTTGAATGATATAGCGCGCCATAGCACCGCGTGCTTTCTTGGCAAAGAAACTGACGATCTTGGGGGTGCCGCCCTTGTCTTCCATGAAAACTGGGGTGACCACCCGCAATTTCAGCGCTTTCAGGTCGACGGCCCCGAAATACTCCTGACTGGCGCAGTTCACCAGAACATCCGAGTTGATCTCGGCCGCTTGCGCGTTCAGGGCCTTGCTCAACTGGTCATGCCAGTATTCATACAGGTTCTTGCCGCGCCGGGTCTTCAGCTTGCTGCCCATCTCAAGCCTGTAGGGCTGAATGGCGTCCAAAGGACGCAACACACCATAAAGGCCAGACAGAATACGCAGGTGATCCTGCGCCCAGGCCATTTCATCAGCATCCAACGAGGCCGCTTCCAGACCCTGATAGGTATCTCCCGCAAAGGCCAGCGCCGCAGGGCGGGTCACGTCTGCCTCCGGGGTATCGGAAAAGGCACGATACCGATCGCGGTTCAGGCGCGCCAGATCATCGCTGAGGTCCATCAGTTTCTTGAGATCGCCCAGCGTCAGGTTGCGTGCGGTTTTCGATAGCCGGATCGCGTCATCCTGAAAGTCGGGTTGCGTGACCTCAATGTCCCGTTCTGCCCAATCCAGCCGCTTGGCCGGGGAAACCACTACCAGCATATCCGCCCTCATTCCTTGCCTGATGCTGGGTATCTAGCCCGCTTGACGCAACACGTCCAGAAATGCGGCACCAAACCTTTCGTGACGACGGTCGCCCAGCACTTGCTCCATCCCGCGCGGATCATTGGGGCGCAGTTGTGCGACCTTGGCCAGTTGCGAGGCCGAGCAGGTCAGCGGCTTGTCGATACCTTCCGGCCCTCGCGCCAGATCGTTCTGCACGGCCAGCAATTGGTCATAGATTTCGCCTTGATCCCGGCCTGCCAGTTTACGGCGGGCAGGGTGCAGGGTCGCGGCCTCACCAGCGATCACCTCAAGGAAAGTGTCGCCATAGCGCTCCAGCTTTTTCGCGCCCACGCCGCCGATCCGGGCCATCTCGTCCAGCGTCATGGGGCGGGTCTCGGCCATTTCGATCAGGGTACGGTCAGGGAAGATGACATAGGCAGGCACGCGCGCGGATTCCGCCAGTGCGCGGCGTTTGGCTTTAAGTGCCGACAGCAGAGGCGCGTCTTCCTCGGTCACCATTGCCTTGACGGCGGGGCGGCGGGTGGCCTTGCGGATTGTGTCCTTGCGCAGACTGATCTGCGCCTCACCTTTCAGGATCGGCTTGGCGGCCTCGGTCATGCGCAGGGCACCGTGGCGCTCGGGGTCGGGTCGGACCAGATCGTGCCCCATCATCTGCCGAAAGATCGCCTGCCATTGTGGGCGCGACCATTCTTTGCCGATGCCCCAAGTGGAAAGATTGTCATGCCGACGGGCGCGAACTTTATCCGTTTCATTGCCCACAAGTATGTCAATCAGGTGGCCCGCGCCAAACCACTCCTCGGTGCGCAGGATCGCGGACAGAGCCATGCGGACGGGTGTGGTGCCGTCGAATATCTCGGGCGGCGAGTCACACAGATCACATTTGCCACATGGCGCGATATTTTCGCCAAAATACCCAAGCAGAGTCTTGCGGCGACATTCCAGCGCTTCGGCCAATCCCAAGAGTGCATTCAGGCGCGCGTGATCCGCCATGCGGCGTTCAGCCGGGGCCAATCCTTCGTCAATTTGCGAGCGGCGCAGGCGTATATCGTCGGGGCCGAACAAGGTCAGGGTTTCAGCAGGGCCGCCATCGCGCCCAGCGCGCCCGATTTCCTGATAATAGGCTTCAATGGATTTGGGCAGGTCCGCATGGGCAACCCAGCGGATATCAGGTTTGTCGATCCCCATGCCAAAGGCCACGGTGGCGACAACGATCAGCCCATCCTCTCGGGCAAAGCGGGTTTCGACGATGCGGCGATCTTCGGCTTCCATCCCACCATGATAGTGGCAGGCCACGTGTCCCTCGGCGCGTAGGGCCTGCGCCAGCACTTCGGTCTTGTTGCGCGTGCCGCAATAGACGATGCCGGATTGTCCTTTGCGGGCAGCGGCAAAGTCGAGGATTTGTTTGCGCGGTCCGTCTTTGGCAGCAAAGGCCAGATGAATATTCGGTCGGTCGAACCCGCGCAGGAATTTGCGTGGCGCAGTGCCGTCGAACAGCTTCTGAACGATTTCATCTTGCGTTTCCGCATCCGCCGTGGCGGTGAAGGCGGCCAGCGGCACGTTCAATGCACGCCGCAACTCTCCGATCCGCAAGTAATCGGGGCGGAAATCGTGACCCCATTGACTGACGCAGTGGGCTTCGTCCACGGCAATCAAGCTGACATTGATCCGCCGTAACATCCCCAATGCTGACCCCGCAGCCAAACGTTCGGGTGCCATGTACAGCAGTTTCAGCCGCCCGGCCTCCAACGCTTCCCACACGGCATCGGTTTCTTCGGGGGTGTTGCCCGAGGTCAGCGCGCCAGCCTCGACCCCTGCTTCCTGCAAACCACGGACCTGATCGCGCATCAGGGCGATCAGGGGCGAGATCACCACGGTCACCCCGTCGCGCAGAAGAGCAGGCAATTGGAAACACAGGGATTTGCCGCCGCCAGTGGGCATGATCGCCAGCACGTTTTCGCCCAGCGTGACGGCATCGACGATCTCTTCCTGACCGGGGCGGAAGTCGTCGAATCCAAAGACATCTCGCAGCATAGGCGCGGCGTCGAACATGTGGGGATTGCCCTGTTTTAAGGTTTATCTGCTCTTAAGACAGGACAATCACATACTAAGATTCGGTGAACAAGAGGTCAGTAGAAGTAGGGCGCATTGTTGATCAGAATGATCCGCAGCGCATAGACCCCGATCAGCACAACCAAAGGCGTCAGATCCAGCCCACCCATATTGGGTAGAACGCGTCGGATTGGGCCGTAAATTGGCTCTAAAATCCGGTTCAGGCCGTACCAGATTTGCGCGACCAACTGCTGGTGTAGGTTGAGCACCTGAAAATTGATCAGCCAGCTCATGATCACGTGGGCAAGAATGATGAACCAGACAATGTCCAGGATCAGCAGCAGAATTTGGATCAGCGACAGCATGGGGCCTCCGGTAAGTCGTTGAGACGAGAGGTAAGCGCCCCTGCGACAAAGAGCAAGCCCGCGCCAACAGAACGCTTGCGAAATGGGTCAAAGGTTCGTCTTATGAGCGCAACAAAAACAGGGGCGGTCATGGCAGAAATTTCCAAGCGCAGGCGTATTTGGGGTTGGTGGTTTTTCGATTGGGCCAGTCAGCCCTATCACACGCTTCTGGTCACCTTTGTTTTTGGCCCTTATTTCGCCGGTGTCGCGGCAGGGTATTTCGCCGGAACCGGATTGGATGCCGAGGCCGCCGCGGCGCGGGCGCAGACGGTCTGGGCCAATTGCCTGACCATCACCGGTTTGGTTATTGCCTTTGGCGCGCCGCTTTTGGGCGCGATGGCGGATGTGTCAGGTCGGCGCATTCCGTGGATATTCGCGTTTTCAGCGATGTATGCCGTTGGCTCAGCCGCGTTGTGGTACACGATGCCCGACGGTTCGAACATGTGGCTGATGCTGTCGGCCTTTGGCCTGGGTTTTGTGGGCGCGGAATATGCGCTGATCTTCATCAATTCTCAGCTGCCTGATCTGGGCGATGACAACGAGGTGGGAGAGATTTCAGGTTCAGGCTTTGCCTTCGGCTATTTTGGGGGCCTGCTGTCTCTTGCGATCATGCTGGCGCTATTCGTGGAGCAGCCCAACGGTAAGACGCTGGTCGGAATGGACCCTTTGTTCGAGCTGGAGGCCGCGACGCGTGAGGGTACGCGTTTTGTCGGACCGTTTACCGCCGGTTGGTTCGTCTTGTTTATGGTTCCCTATTTCCTGTGGGTTCGGGACGACCCGAACACCGAAAAGAAGGGCAGCGTGGGTGAGGCGCTGCGGTTACTGGGTAAATCAGTGGCAGCGCTGCGTCACCGGGTGAGTTTGGCGACTTATCTGGGGTCCTCGATGTTCTACCGCGACGCGCTGAACGGGCTGTACAGCTTTGGCGGTGTCTATGCACGACTGGTGCTGGAGTGGGATCTGATCAAGATCGGCGTTTTCGGAATTGTCAGCGTTCTCGCCTCGGCCATCTTTGCGTGGATTGGCGGCAAGCTGGACAAGAGATACGGCCCTAAACCGGTGATTTTGGTGGCCATATGGGTGCTGATCTTTGTCTGTATTACCGTCGTTTCGATGGATCGGACGCAGATTTACGGCATCCCCCTGACCGAAGGCTCGGGCCTGCCAGACATGGTGTTCTTCGGCTGCGGTATTCTGATTGGCGGCATGGGGGGCATTTTGCAATCGGCCAGTCGTTCCTTGATGGTACGCCACACCGATCCCAAGGCCCCGGTTGAAAGCTTTGGACTTTATGGTCTGTCAGGCCGCGCGACCGCCTTTGCCGCACCATTACTGATCGGGTTTGCCACAACCATGACCGGCAGCGCGCGTCTGGGGGTGTCACCGATCATTCTGTTGTTTATTCTGGGACTGTTCCTAATGCGCTGGGTTAAACCGGAAGGGGATCAGAGCAGATGATTTTACTACGTTTTTTGGCAGTAATTGCCGCGATGACATTGGCAGGCACGGTGGGGGCACAACCCCTGGCCAAGCAATTGTTCGGGGCGCAGAAGCAAAGTTCACAACAAAATGCGGCGGCTTTCGGCAGTTATTCGCGCGGATGCGCCGCCGGGTCGGTGCAACTGCCCGAGACAGGACCTACATGGCAAGCCATGCGCCTGTCGCGCAATCGTAATTGGGGGCACCCAGAGGCGGTCGATTACGTGCAGGACCTCAGTAAATTCGCGGCCAAACAGCCAGGATGGAATGGTCTCTATATCGGGGATATTAGCCAGCCGCGGGGTGGGCCGATGACATCTGGCCACCGCTCTCACCAACTGGGTCTGGACATCGATATCTGGATGCTGCCCGGCGACAACATGCGGTTGTCGCGCAAGGCGCGCGAGAATATCTCGTCCGTTTCTCTGCGCCGCGCTAACGGGGCCTATGTGAATGGCAGCTGGACCAAACAGCACCATGCCGTCCTGCGCGAAGCCGCCAAGGACAAGCGCGTGGCGCGGATTTTTGTTTTTCCCGGCGCCAAGGTTCAGATGTGCAATGATGAGAAAGGCAATCGAGCCTATCTGCGAAAAATCAGGCCGTGGTGGGGACATCACTATCATTTCCATGTGCGCCTGAAATGTCCAAAGGGCTCGCGCGGCTGTGTCAATCAGGACCCGCCGCCCAAAGGGGATGGTTGTGCCGAGGCACAGCAATGGGTGCGTAATATCCTCAACCCGCCGCCACCCGATCCAAACGCACCACCACCGAAGAAACGCCGGGAGTATGTTCTGGCCGATTTGCCTCAGCAATGCGCTTCAGTTTTGCAATCCAACTAAGCTCGGCATTGCTGTGGGCTGCTTCGGCATGGGCGGTCGAGGTCAAGACGGCAACACACCTGAGCAGTTTTGCCTGGCGGCATAGCGCTGATTGGTTTGGAGGGTTTTCGGCCCTGCATATCTCGGACGATGGTCATCAGATGATCGTGCTGAGCGACCGAGCGGTATTGGTGCGCGCCGCTATTTCCCGGGACCGAGATAATATCACCGGCGTTCGGATTACTGGAAACTGGCCTGTTCTGTCCAGTACAGGTCGTCCCCTTTCTGGACGAGCGGGGGACTCTGAAGGTATCGCCGTCACGTCGGACGGCGGCTTTTTCATCTCGTTCGAAGGGGTGCATCGCGTAGCCCGCTATGCAGCTCCGGGTGCAAATGCGCAGGTGTTGCCGCGCCCCAAAGCGTTCAAGGGTCTAAGAGGGAATGGATCACTCGAAGCGCTGGCAATAGACGGAAAGGGATGGTTATACACCCTGCCTGAAAAAAGCCGGACCGATCAGGGCGACATCCCGGTTTATCGCTGGGACGGAAAAGTCTGGTCGACGCCATTCGTGCTGCCACAGCGAGGTGATTTCCTGCCTGTCTCTGCGGATTTCGGACCCGATGGCAGGTTCTATGTTTTGGAGCGCAAGCTTTCCCTAATCGGCTTTCAGTCACGCCTGAGACGATGGCAGATCACAAAGGGTGAACCAATTGCCGAGGAAACTCTTTTCACGACCGGTACTGGCGCGCATGACAACCTTGAAGGGCTGTCCGTCTGGCGCGATGATCAGGGGCGGCTGCGGGCCACGATGGTCTCGGATGATAATTTCATGGCCCTGCAGCGTACCGAATTGGTGGAATACCTTCTGCCTGATTGACTCGGGTCAGCCAAAGGTCTAAACGCACGGCTTGCCTTGGGATGAGCCCGAGGCCAAGTCGCCGCTACCTTGTCAAAACGGGCATCTGAAAATGCAACGCAGCTTTATTCCCGGCATCATTGCCATGGCCGCCATTGTTGTGGCCTCAAACATCCTGGTCCAGTTCCTGATCCTTGACGGTCTGCTGACCTGGGGTGCTTTCACCTATCCGCTGGCCTTCCTGGTCACAGACATCATGAACCGCGTCTATGGCGTAGGCCCGGCCCGCAAGGTCGTCTTTGCCGGGTTTGTCACTGGTATCGTCTGCTCGCTGGTCGGCAGCCAGATCATGCTGCAGGGCGATGGCTTTACCTATGCCGCCGTGCCTCTGCGGATCGCAGTCGCGTCCGGAACGGCTTTCCTGATCGCGCAACTGACCGATGTCACCGTGTTTAACGCGATGCGTGGTGGCCGCTGGTGGCGCGCGCCGCTGGTTTCAACCTTGGTCGGTTCGGCGTTGGACACCGCGATCTTCTTCACCATCGCATTCTCGGCCTCGGTCACGTTCTTCGGCGCCAACGCAGACGCCGCAATCAACTGGGCGTGGGAGCCCGTGCCATTCATGCTGACCGGTCCGATGGCCCCTCTGTGGGTAACGCTGGCTTTCGCGGATTGGCTGGTGAAACTGTCGCTGGCGCTGATCGCGCTGATCCCCTTCAAGGTGATCGTTGCGCGGTTGACCGCTCAGCCTGCGTAAAAAAGTGCTTTGAGAATGGCGCATCTTGTGTCAGGCTCAAAGTTAACCACAACAGATAGAAAAAGAGGTGATCCAGTGTCGAGAAAGAGATTGGAGAGAGGTGTCGGAACAACCGGGGGGATCGCCTGTTAAGGCAGCCCTTGGCGGAGCGCTCGCTCCGGCTGGTCGATTGATCTAACCGACCCGACCTCCTTATACTTTCGAAGGGCCGTCCCGCCGGGGCGGCCCTTTTTGTTTCTGCCCGTGCCGGATAAGGTCTAACCCATGTTGCGCATCACCGATGATATCGCCCTGCAAGACTGGGAAATGACCGAGAGCTTTGTGCGCTCGTCCGGTCCCGGCGGGCAGAACGTCAACAAGGTTTCGACTGCCGTAGAATTGCGGTTCGAGGCTGCGCGCTCGCCCTCCTTGCCCGATCCAGTCAAAAACAGGCTGAAACGACTGGCTGGGCGGCGCTGGACCAAGGATGGTGCGATCATCATTCAGTGTGAGGAAACCCGCAGCCAGGCCCGAAACCGCGAAATTGCCCGCTCTCGGCTGGCAGAGTTGATTGCCCGAGCATTGGTTAAACCCAAGCGACGGATCGCTACCAAGCCCACCTACGGCTCGGTTAAACGGCGGTTGGCCGCGAAAAAGGCACGGGCGGATGTGAAGGCACTGCGCGGTAAAGTCTCGGAAGATTGATCTGGAAACTTCGTGGGTCCTTGCTACTTTGGTCTTGTAGGGGAGAGCAAGATCATGAGGTTAGAGGGAAAAACCGCAATCGTCACCGGAGGTGCGTCGGGCTTTGGTGCCGGGATCGTGCAGAAATTCCTGTCCGAAGGTGCGCGGGTCATCATCGCCGACATCAACGGCGACGCAGCCGAAGTGCAGGCCAATCAACTTGGCCCGAATGCGGTTGCTCATATGGTTGATGTGGCGAATGCTGCCTCGGTACAGTCCATGGCCGATATCGCGATGGATCGGTTTGGGCATCTGGACATTTTGGTCAACAATGCGGGGATCACTCATCTGCCAATGCCGCTGGAAGATGTAACAGAAGAAGATTTCGACCGCGTTTTCAGCGTGAATATGAAATCGGTCTACCTGACCGCCCGCGCTTTGGTTCCCACAATGAAAGCACAAGGGGCAGGTGCGATCCTGAACGTGGCCTCGACGGCGGGTCTGTCGCCGCGCCCAAACCTGAACTGGTACAACGCCTCCAAAGGCTGGATGATCACCGCGACCAAAACGATGGCTGTGGAGCTTGCGCCGTCCGGCGTACGCGTAAACGCAATTTGCCCAGTAGCCGGAGAAACGCCGCTCCTCAAATCGTTCATGGGCGAGGACACGCCCGAGATGCGCGCAAAGTTCCTTTCGACTATCCCATTGGGCCGCTTTTCCACTCCTGAGGATATGGCCAACGCAGCCTGTTTCCTGTGCTCGGACGAGGCCAGCATGATCACCGGCACAGCATTGGAGGTCGACGGTGGCCGCTGTATCTGATCCGGTCTTCATCTGGCCAAAAATATCCCCGCCGGAGGCAGCGCGCCTGCGCGCTTTCCTACCAACGCGCCTGAGGTTGAAATGACCCCCGGACCCAGAAACCTGATCACCGATGTCCCGGGCCTTCTGGTCGGCAATGCGCAGGACGAGGCTTTGAAATCCGGCACCACTGTTCTGACCTCGGGTCAGGCTTTCACGGCCTCCGTGCACGTCATGGGTGGCGCACCGGGTACGCGGGAAACCGATCTTCTGGCCCCGGATAAATCCGTCGCGCAAGTGGACGCCATTACCCTGTCCGGTGGCTCTGCTTTTGGGTTGGATGCCTGTTCTGGCGTGTCGGATGCATTGCGGGCTCAGGGCAGAGGGTATTTGGTGGGTGATGCGGTTGTGCCGATCGTGCCGGGTGCAATCCTGTTCGACCTGTTGAATGGTGGCGATAAGGGGTGGGGTGAAAACCCCTATCGCACCTTGGGCAAAACGGCTTTCGAGCAAGCTGCCGAAGATTTTGATTTGGGAACAGCTGGTGCAGGGGCCGGGGCACTGGCCGCTCGGCACAAGGGCGGGCTGGGTTCTGCCTCGCTGGTTCTGGATTCGGGCGTGACCGTTGGGGCATTGGTTGCCGCCAATCCATTGGGCAGCGTGACCACGCCGGGAGATCGCCATTTCTGGGCCGCGCCGTTCGAATTCGACGGTGAGTTCGGCGGGTTAGGGCCTGATTCCAGCACCGGGTTGGGTATGCCCGCGCCGAGCCGCAAGGCGCAAGCCATGCGATTGGCTCAGCCTGAAAAAGGTAACACCACTATTGCCATCGTTGCCACTGATGCTGCCCTCTCAAAGCCGCAGTGCCAACGGCTGGCGGTGGCTGCCCATGACGGTATCGCCCGTGCCATCCTGCCCGCACACACACCGGGCGATGGAGATCTGGTCTTTGGCGTTAGTACCGGCACACAGTCGGTGAATGCTGAAGCCGAGCTTGGGCTGATCGGACATGCGGCCGCGATCTGTTTGGCAAGATCCATCGCGCGGGCGATTTATCTGGCGACACCGGCGGCAGGTGATCTTTTGCCCTGCTGGTCTGCTCCACATGACTTAAGTTAAGGACGGCCTATATGCCGCAGTGGCACAGTGCGCCCGCGCGGCAATCCGCGCGTTGACTCTTTTTTGCGCCGACGGTCCATTCGGTGCAGCCAAATTTGTATCGGAGCAAAAGCTATGAATCGCATCCTCGCTACCGCAATCGTCGGCCTGTTGGCCCTTCCCGCCTATGCTGAAGGTGATGCCGAAGCCGGTAAGAAGGCTTTCAATAAATGTAAATCCTGCCACCTGATTGCTGACCCTGCTGGCGAAGTGATCGTCAAAGGCGGCAAGACCGGGCCGAACCTGTATGGCGTTGCAGGCCGTACTGCAGGCACCGTCGAAGGCTTTAAATACGGTGACAGCATCGTGGCCGCAGGTGAAAACGGTCTGGTCTGGGATGAAACCACCTTTGTCGAATACGCGCAGGACCCCAAAGGTTTCCTGAAAACCTATCTGGATGACACCGCTGCCAAGTCCAAAATGACTTTCAAGCTAAAGTCGGGCGCCGAGGACGTTTACGCCTATATCGTCAGCGTGTCTGGCGAATAACGCCTGAAACACATTCAATAGAGAAGTTACAAAAGGCCGCAGCCCCTGCGGCCTTTCGTGCGATTGATAACCGGATGGATCAGCGCCACCTTGAGGATGCGCGGTTCATCATGTCTTTGCATGATTTCGCAAAGCCAAGCCGATCCGGCGGCAGCCAATTCCGTACATCCCGCCGCTTTGGCGGATCGGCAGCAGGAGACGACAGATGGGAATCATGATCCCGGCCTGGGTTGATGGCGAGTTGACCCCCGTGGACAAGCTTGAGGCGCATGAAAAGGGCCTCCGGCACAAGGCGGTGTCGGTCTTTGTTGTCCGTGGCACTGAGATTCTGCTGCAGCGCCGGGCCTTGGGAAAATACCATACGCCAGGCTTGTGGGCGAATACCTGCTGCACTCATCCGGATTGGGGTGAGACGCCCTCGGAATGCGCCGTGCGTCGTCTGCGAGAGGAACTGGGTATCACCGGCCTGTACCCTGAATACCGGCACCGGCTGGAATACCACGCTGATGTCGGCAACAACATGATCGAACACGAAGTCGTCGACATCTTTCTTGCGCATGTCCGCGGCCCGCTAAAAATCGAGCTTAACCCGGGCGAAGTCATGGATATCCGCTGGGTCGATTACCACGATCTTCTGGCCGAGGTGCAGCGCCATCCGGATCGGTTCACACCGTGGTTGAAGATTTACTTGCATAATCACGCCGACACGATTTTTGGCCCTGATCTGATCATCTCGGCCTCATCCTGACATCCTCTGCTTGCAAGGGCCGCCCAAGCCGCCTAAATCAACGCGTCATGGCCAAGCAAAAGCAAAAGACTGACCCGAATTACAAAGTCATCGCCGAGAACCGGCGTGCGCGCTTCGATTACGCGATCGAAGAGGATATCGAGTGCGGCATCGTGCTGGAAGGGTCCGAGGTCAAATCCCTGCGCGCGGGTGGGTCAAACATCGCCGAGAGCTATGCCTCGGTTGATGACGGAGAGCTGTGGCTAATCAACAGCTATATCGCGCCCTACGAGCAGGCGAAGGTCTTCAAGCATGAAGAACGCCGCCGCCGCAAACTGCTGGTCTCGCGCAAAGAGCTGTCGAACCTGTGGAACGCGACGCAGCGCAAGGGCATGACGCTGGTGCCGCTGGTTTTGTATTTCAATCACAAGGGTCGGGCAAAGCTGAAGATAGGCATCGCCAAGGGTAAAAAGTTACACGACAAGCGCGAAACTCAAGCCAAGCGCGACTGGTCACGTCAGAAACAGCGGCTGATGAAGGATCACAGCTGATCCTTCTACCCCGGTTTCAGAATGCCATCGCTGCGGATACGGCGCGTTTCCAACGGTCATAGGCGGCGTCCCGATCCTCGGCGGGCAGTTCCGGCTCGAACCGGCGATCCAGCGCCCAGGTTTCCGCAAACCCCTGCTGATCCGGGTAAACACACGCCCGCATTCCGGCCAGCCACGCGGCGCCAAGGGCGGTGGTTTCCTGCATGACCGGGCGGTCCACCTCAGCGCCCAAGTAGTCCGACAGCCCCTGCATGGCCCAGTCCGAGGCGCTGGCACCTCCGTCCACACGCAGGATCACGTCGGTTTCGGCACCCCAGTCGCCCTGCATGGCGTGCCACAGATCGCGGGTTTGATAAGCGATGCTCTCCAGCGTGGCCTTGGCGAATTCCGCGCGGCCCGAGTTGCGGGTCAGGCCAAAGACAGCGCCACGGCAATCGGGTTTCCAATATGGCGCTCCGAGCCCGGTGAAGGCAGGCACCAGAACAACGTGTTGGTTCGGATCGGCCCGTTGCGCCAGTTCACCGCTCTCCGGGGCCGACTCGATGATCTGCAACGCATCGCGCAACCATTGCACTGCGGCCCCGGCAACAAAGATCGAGCCTTCCAGCGCATAAGTGCGCTTGCCGTCCAATTGATACGCAATCGTCGTGAGTAGCCGGTTTTTCGACTCGACCGGTTTGTCGCCTGTGTTCAACAGCGCGAAACAGCCCGTTCCATAGGTCGATTTCATCATACCCGGCTGGAAACAGGCCTGTCCGATGGTGGCCGCCTGCTGATCTCCGGCTACGCCCAGAATCGGGATATTCCCCCCTAATAGGGTCGTATTCCCGAAATCCGAGGCGCAATTGTGCACTTCTGGAAGCATGTTCAAGGGCACGTCCAGCAGATCGCAGATCTCTGTGCTCCACTCACCTTTGTGGATATCGAACAGCAAGGTACGCGCGGCGTTGGTCGCGTCAGTGGCATGGCTGCGCCCCTCGGTCAGTCGCCAGATCAGGAAACAGTCGATGGTGCCGAACATCAATTCGCCGGCCTCGGCCCTTTCGCGCGCGCCAGGGACTGTATCCAGCAGCCACTTGACCTTGGTACCCGAGAAATATGGGTCGAGCAGCAAACCGGTCTGGGCGGTCACGTCATCCTCGCACCCCGCCTGCTTGTAGCGCGCGCAGATCTCGGCGGTGCGGCGGTCCTGCCAGACGATGGCATTGTGGATCGGCTTGCCAGTGGCGCGGTCCCAGACGACGGTGGTTTCACGCTGGTTGGTGATGCCAATCCCGGCGATCTGATCGGGGGTAACACCGGTCGTCTCCATCACCTCGCGGCAAACGCGCAGAACGCTGTCCCAGATTTCTTCGGCGTCGTGTTCAACCCATCCTTCTTGCGGGAAATGCTGCGTGAACTCATGCTGCGCGGTGCCTGCGCGCTGCATATCCGCGTCGAACAAAATGGCCCGTGATGATGTGGTGCCCTGATCAATGGCGAGAATATACGTCATTCCTCGCGCCCCTCCCGTTTGGTTTTGCGGGACTTTAGCGCAAACAACGACAATCGGACCAGTGCGTTCAGACAGGAATATTGTCGATCAAGCGCACCCCGTCCGCCCAGGCCGCCGCGAACAGTCGCGCAGGTCGGTCTGCGTGGGTCAGAGGCTCAAGCGTTTCGGCGCAGCGCAGCTGCACATATTCCACCTGAGTGAACCCTGCCGCCAGCAGGTCGGTCTCGGCTTTTGCGGCCAGCGTATCGAAACTGGCCCCGGCCTTCAGCGATTGGGCTATCCCCTGCATGATTCGATGCTTATTGGCAGCAATCGCCAAACCGTCGGGCGACAGACGCAGGTTACGCGATGACATCGCAAGGCCCGAGGGCTCGCGAACCGTGGGGCAGCCGATCACTTCGATCGGAATGTCCAGATCGCGAGCCATGCGGCGGACGATCATCAGCTGCTGATAGTCTTTTTCCCCAAAATAGGCTCGATCTGCCTGCGTTTGCAGGAATAGTTTCGCAACCACGGTGGCGACGCCATCGAAATGGCCGGGGCGGAACTCACCCTCCATCACATCGGTCAGGCCGGTCACAGAGACATTGGTGGCAAAGCCCTGCGGATAGATCTGTTCGGGTTCAGGAACATAGATCACATCGACACCGTAAGGGGCCAGTTTTTGCGCATCCTCGTGTTCGGTGCGCGGGTATTTGGCCAGATCTTCGGGGTTGTTGAACTGTTTGGGGTTCACAAAAATCGTCACGATCACCCGGTCGGTGCCGGCCTTTGCGGCCTCGACCAGTGACAGATGACCCTGATGCAGCGCGCCCATGGTGGGGACAACGCCGATGGTTTCACCATTGCGGTGCCATTCGGTAGTCAGCGCGCGCAGGTCGGACAGACGGCGCAGGATAGGGGCAGTCATGCCTTGGGCCCTTTTGAAGGAGCCTGATCGGCAAAGACATGTTCGTCGGCCGGAAAGGCGCGGGCGCGCACTTCGGCGGCGTATTCGGCGATGGCGGCTTCGGCCAGGGGGCCAAGCTCGGCATAACGTTTGACAAATTTCGGTTTAAAGGCGGTGAAAAAGCCCACCATGTCATCCACCACCAAAATCTGCCCGTCGCACCCAGCAGATGCACCAATGCCGATGGTCGGGATAGCGACCTCGGCCGTAATCTGGTCGGCCAAACCCTGCGGCACCTTCTCAAGCACGACAGAAAACGCACCAGCTTCGGCCACAGCGCGGGCATCGGCAAGAACGGCTTCGGCCTGTTCGTCACGGCCCTGAACTTTGTACCCACCTAGCGTGTTGATCGATTGCGGCGTCAGGCCGATATGCGCCATAACCGGGATGCCGCGCTTGACCAGAAAGCGGATGGTTTCGGCCATCTCGACCCCGCCTTCCAGCTTGACCGCCCCCGCGCCGGTTTCCGCCATCAGGCGGGCGGCATTGCGAAAAGCTTGTGCAGGGCTTTCTTCGTAACTGGCAAAGGGCATGTCGATGACCATCATTGCCTTTTGCAGGCCGCGGGCAACGGCCTGACCGTGCAGGATCATCATTTCCATCGTCACACCAAGGGTCGATTCCAACCCGTGTAGCACCATGCCGACGCTGTCGCCCACCAGAACGAAATCGCAATGGGCGTCCATCAGCCGCGCCATCGGCGTGGTATAGGCGGTCAGGCTGACCAGTGGTTCCGTGCCTTTTCGGGCACGAATGTCCTCGGCATTTGGGGCTTTTTTACGGGCGGTGGCGCTCATGGTCGCTCCTCCGGGGTTCATGTTGCAGCGCGGCATAGCAGATTGCGCATGGTTATAGAAACCCCGGTTGCGCGAACATTCCCTTGATTGACCCGAGATTTAAGGGGACATTGTTTAAAGAAACGCCCGTAAAACAGCGGGTTCAGCTATTTCAGACGGGGGGATTTTTAACCATGCAGACGTTGCGATCATTTGCATCCGCACTGGCGCTGGGGGCCAGCGTCTTTGCTACCGGGGCATTGGCCAAGTCCGATATCACCATCGCGATGCAGCTTGAGCCCCCGCATCTGGATCCCACAAGTGCTGCAGCGCAGGCGATCGATTCCGTGGTGTACACAAATATCTTCGAGGGTCTGACCCGGTTTATGGGGGATGGTTCGGTCGTGCCGGGCCTAGCCGAAAGCTGGGAGATATCCGAGGACGGTACCGTTTATACATTCAAGCTGCATGATGGCGTCACGTTCCACGATGGCACCACCATGGACGCCGAAGACGTCAAGTTCACCTTGGATCGTGCCACGGCTGATGACAGTGCCAATGCGCAAAAGGCGCTGTTTGCAGCCATTGAAAGCGTTGAGGTTGTCGATCCTCTGACGGTCAAGGTTACCCTGTCCGAGCCTACCGGGAATTTCCTGTTCAATATGGCCTGGGGCGATGCAGTGATCGTCTCGGCTGACAGTATCGACACTATCAAGACCAACCCCGTGGGCACTGGGGCCTTCACCTTTGGCAACTGGGTGCAGGGCGACAGCATTACGCTGAACAGAAACCCGAACTACTGGGGTGATCAGCCTGCGTTAGAGACAGCTACATTTAAGTTCATTTCGGACCCGACTGCCGCTTTTGCTGCGATGATGGCCGAGGATGTGGACGTGTTCGACAATTTCCCTGCGCCTGAAAACCTGCCTCAGTTCGAGGCCGATCCACGCTTTCAGGTGCTTGTTGGCACAACCGAAGGCGAAACCATCGTGTCGACCAACAACAAGAAACCGCCCTTTGACGATATTCGCGTGCGGCAAGCGCTGGCCCATGCGATCGACCGGCAAGCGATCATTGATGGCGCGATGTTTGGTTACGGCACCCCGATCGGTACTCATTTTGCGCCTCATAACCCGGCCTATGTCGATCTGACTGGCACCTCGGCCTATGACCCGAAGAAGGCCGCCGAACTGCTGGCAGATGCGGGCTATGAAAAGGGGTTTGAGACCACACTCCACTTGCCACCGCCATCCTATGCCCGACGCGGGGGTGAGATCGTCGCCGCGCAGTTGGCCGAAGTCGGCATCAAGGCCGAGATCATCAACGTGGAGTGGGCGCAGTGGCTGGAAACAGTTTTCAAGGGCAAGGATTATGATCTGACCATCGTCAGTCATACCGAACCGATGGATATCGGCATCTACGCGCGCCCTGACTATTATTTCCAGTATGATAGCCTGGATGCGCAGACGCTGATGGATATTCTGAACGGAACGACCGACCCGGACGAGCGTAAAAAGCTGCTGGGTGAAATGCAGCGTCTGATCGCCAATGACTTTGTCAATGGCTACCTGTTCCAACTGGCCAAGCTGGGGGTCGCCAAGGCGGGTGTGCAGGGGTTGTGGAAGAATGCACCCACCGCTGCCATCGACCTGACCCAAATCAGCTGGTCCGAATAACCAGTTCCCGAGGCTGCAATCGGTAGCCTCGGGTTTGTGTATATTAGAGCGAGCCTGAACATGACCGTGGTCCGCGCCATTTGCATTATTGTTTTAGCCGTGTGCCTGATCTCTTTCAGCGGTGGTCAGGTATTGGCACAGAATGGGTTAGAGCGCGGGCTGGGGACGCTGGTCGGCACGCCTGAAAACCCGTTAGAGGTAGGTATTGGCATCCGCATTGATCAGGTCACAAGCGTAGATCAGAAGGCCGAGAATTACGGTGCTGTGGTTGTTCTGCGGGCTGAGTGGACCGATCCGGCGCTGGCTTTTGATCGCGAGGCAATCGGGCGGGACTTCCAAGTCTTCAACCCTCCGGCATTGGCCGATCACGCGCGTGGTCTTGGGGCGATTGTACCGGCCTTTGTTGTCCATAACCAGCAGTCCAACAAATGGATACACGAATCTGCAGCGTCGCTGCGCCATGACGGCGAGGTGGTTTATGTCGAAAAATCTTCGCTGACTTTGCAGGCCCCGCATTTTGATTTCCGCAAATACCCTTTCGACACGCAACAGTTCTTTTTCGAAGTCGTGTCGGTTTTTCCGTCCGACTACGTGACTTACTACCCGCTTGAAGAGTTTTCCGGCCTCGGTGACTTGCTGGGAGAAGAAGAGTGGATACTGGACAACGCAAGGGTTCAACACTCGACAGTCATTGGCCTGTCCGGTCGCGACAGCGATCAGATTGCGCTGGCGTTTGAGGGCCACCGTCACCTGACCTATTACGTGATCCGGGTTTTCCTGCCGATGCTGGTTCTGATTACAGTGGGCTGGGCGCTGTTTTTCCTCGATGAATATCGACGCCGGATTGAGATCGCCGGGGGCAACCTGCTGGTCTTTGTAGCCTTCAATTGGGCGATTTCTGCCGACCTGCCCAAGCTTGGATACCTGACCTTTCTGGATTTTGTTCTGCAATGCATGTTCCTGATGACCGGGGCGTTGATCGTGTTCAACGTGGCCTTGCGCAAGTTGAAGGTCTCTGGGCGAGAGGATGGGGCGAGAATGCTGGACAATTACGCGATCAAGTGGATCTATCCTTTGGGCTATGCCGCCATCGTCGGCTATGCGATTTTTGCCTATCTGCTGGTGCCTTAGGTGCTGGACCCGCGAGATATGTGATCCTAACGTGGTCTCAATGCTCCGCTATGCCCTCAAACGTCTGATATCTTTGCTGATCAGCCTCGCGGTTGCTTCGGTTGTCATTTTCTCAGTGATCGAGGTGGCACCGGGCGACCCGGCCTCATTCATGTTGGGCGTGAATGCACAAGAGGATACGCTAGCCGCGCTGCGGGCCGAGCTTGGGTTGGACGGCTCTAAAGTGCAGCGCTATTTTACGTGGGTAGGCGGCATGGTAGTGGGGGATTTCGGCACCTCCTACACCTATCGCACGCCGGTGTCGCAGATGATCACGGACCGGCTGTGGGTGTCTCTGCCACTGGCGCTTTATGCGCTGGCACTGTCCACCGTGATCGCCTTTCCAGCCGGAATCTATGCAGCAGCCCGCCGGGGTAAACCCGGAGACCTGACAGTCATGGGCGCGACGCAACTGGGTATCGCGGTGCCGAATTTCTGGTTCGCGATGATGCTGGTGCTGATCTTTGCCATCGATCTGCGATGGTTCAACGCCGGAGGGTTCGTTGGTTGGGACAAAGGGTTCTTGGCCGGAATACACTCGCTGACCTTGCCCGCCATTGCGCTGGCCTTGCCTCAGGCGGCCATTCTGGCAAGGGTCATGCGATCTTCCCTGCTGGATATCCTGGGTGAGGATTTCATGCGCACTGCGCGCGCCAAGGGCTTGTTGCGTCGTCAGGCGCTGTGGCGGCATGGGGTGCGCAACGCGCTGATCCCGGTACTGACCATTATCGGTTTACAGTTCTCTTTCCTGCTGGCCGGGTCGATTATCATCGAGCAGGTATTCTATTTACCCGGTCTCGGCCGGTTGGTGTTTCAGGCCATTTCGGCGCGTGACCTGATCGTGGTTGAATCCGTTGTCATGCTTCTGGTCTTCGCCGTCATTACTGTGAATTTTCTGGTTGATCTGGCCTATGCCGCCGTTGACCCGCGCCTGAGGAGCCGGACATGAGGCGCAATCTAATCCTTGGTGCGACTCTGTCTTCTCTGGTTTTGCTGGCGGCGCTGATCTCGTTCGTCTGGACGCCTTATGACCACGCGGTGCTGAACATTCCCAGAAAACTACAGCCGCCAAATACGCAGCACGTGTTTGGCACCGATCACTTTGGCCGGGACATGTTTTCGATGATCATGGTCGGTGCGCGGACGTCCATCGCCGTGGCATTGGTGGCGGTGGGTATCGGCATGGCGCTAGGCGTGCCCCTTGGCCTGACTGCAGCGGCGCGTAAGGGGTCGTGGCTTGATGAGGTAATCATGCGCGGCAATGATCTGGTCTTTGCCTTTCCCTCGCTGGTTATCGCCATCCTGATCACCGCCGTATTCGGTGCCGGAGCCATCAATGCCATCATCGCCATCGGCATTTTCAACATTCCCGTCTTCGCTCGCATAACCCGCGGCGCGGCTCTGTCGCTGTGGGAGCGTGAGTTCATTCTCGCCGCCCGTGTGTCAGGCAAAGGTGCAGCGCGCATCTCGGCCGAACATATCCTGCCCAATGTGGCGAACCTGCTGATTGTGCAGGGAACCATCCAGTTCAGCTTGGGCATTCTGGCCGAAGCCGGGTTGTCCTATGTCGGTTTGGGTGCGCAGCCGCCCACGCCCAGCTGGGGCCGAATGCTGGCCGATGCGCAGACAATGGTCAGTTTTGCCCCGCATTTGGCTCTGATTCCCGGCTTGGCGATCATCATCACAGTGCTGGGATTGAACCTGCTGGGCGACGGGCTGCGCGACTGGTTGGACCCACGGATCAGGGTGGCACGCGTATGAGTTTGCTGCAGATCGAAAATCTGTCTGTGGCCATCCACGGGACGAAAATCCTGAAACAGGTCAGTTTTTCCGTCGACCTAGGCCAGATCGTGGCCGTAACAGGTGAGAGCGGCTCGGGCAAATCTATGACCGCATTGGCGGTGATGCAGTTGTTGCCCAATGGAGCCAAAACAGAAGGATCAATCCGGCTCGAGGGCCAAGACCTGCTGAGCCGTCCTGAGGCCGAGATGTGCGCCCTGCGCGGCGCGTCCATCGGGATGGTGTTTCAGGAACCGATGACGGCGCTCAACCCGGTCAAGACCATCGGCGATCAGGTGATGGAGACCATCCTGATTCACAAAGCCATGCCCCGTGCGCAAGCCCGCGAACGCGCCAAAGAGGTCCTGACCCGTGTCGGTTTGCCGTCTGACCGTTTCCCTCTGTCACGCTATCCGCATGAGCTGTCCGGGGGGCAACGTCAGCGGGTGGTGATCGCCATGGCCATCGCCCTCCGACCAAAGCTGTTGATCGCGGATGAGCCGACAACGGCGCTGGATGTGACCACGCAAGCGCAAATTCTCGACCTGCTTAAAGGGTTGGTGGGGGAATATAGCATAGGGTTGCTGATGATCACCCATGATCTGGCGGTGGTGTCCGATTTGGCAGATCGGATTGTTGTGATGCGGCACGGCGAGGTGGTCGAAAGCGGGGCAACCACCGATTTGTTGTACAACATGCAGCACCCTTACACCCGCATGTTGTTTGAAGCCTCGGGCCATCAGGTGGCGCTGCCAGAACCGCCACAGCCGCGCCCATTGCTTGAAGTTAGAAATGTCGTTCGTGATTATCGTCTGCCCAGGAAACGTCTGTTCGGGGTGCCGGGCCAGCACCGTGCGGTGAATGATGTCAGCTTCACCCTCAATCGGGGTGAGCGACTGGGATTGGTCGGTGAGTCTGGTTGCGGAAAATCGACCCTAACAAAGGCAATATTAGGGCTGGAGGACGTACAGAGCGGTGAAATTCGGCTGGACGGTAAGCCTGTCTTTTCGGGCCACACACCCAACCGGGATGTGCGTCGCAAGGTGCAGGTGGTGTTTCAGGATCCCTATGGCAGCTTCAATCCCCGCCATCGCGTCGCGCGTCTGATCACCGAACCGTTTTATCTGTTGGACGCGCCGCCAACCGGGGCGGAACGACAGGACCGTATCGACGATATACTGACGGCTGTCGGTCTCAGCCCCAATGATGCCAGCAAATACATCCACGAATTCTCGGGCGGGCAGCGGCAGCGGATCGCCATTGCCCGTGCCTTGATCATCCGCCCGGAACTGATCCTATTTGATGAGGCGGTCTCGGCGCTGGATGTTTCGGTCCGGGCGCAAATTCTGGATCTGCTGGCCGAGCTTTGCGCCGCCTATGATCTGACCTATCTTTTCATCAGCCATGATCTGAGTGTCGTACGCACGATCACTGACCGAGTTTTGGTCATGAAAGCGGGTAGGATCGTTGAACACGGCGAGACAGAACAGGTCTTTTCGGAGCCGAAACACCCCTATACCCAAAGCCTGATTCAGGCCGCGCCGGCACTGCCTGAAATTGGTAGAAATATGGATAAACCTATTTGTTAGAGCCTAGATGGAGGCCCCTATGTCCAATCCACTCTGGTTCAATCCCTCACTTTGTCTGATTGGCGGCGCGTGGGTTCCCGCAGTCTCACAACAGACGATCCCGATGATCGACCCGTCGGATGGCTCGGAAATCTGCCAGATCGCACGAGGAACCGACGCGGACATACAAAAGGCTGTCGACGCCGCCGAAGCTGCCCTGGATGGAGACTGGGGTCGCAAAACCGCATTAGAGAGAGGGCGCATCCTTACACGTCTGGGGCAGATGGTTTTAGAGCGCGTTGATGACCTTGCCAAGCTTGAGGCAATGGATGTGGGAAAACCGCTGACGCAGGCGCGCGCCGATGCAGTGGCCCTGGCGCGATATTGCGAGTTTTATGGCGGTGCGGCGGACAAGGTGATGGGCGAGACGATCCCCTATCTGGATGGCTACACTGTATATACCCTGCGTGAACCACATGGGGTGACCGGCCATATCGTGCCGTGGAATTATCCAATGCAGATTATTGGCCGCTCGGTTGGGGCCGCGCTAGCGATGGGCAATGCCTGTGTGCTGAAACCTGCGGAAGAGGCTTGTCTGACCGCGCTGGCCTTTGCCCATTTGGCGCAACAGGCCGGTCTGCCTGCCGGCGCGCTGAACGTCGTGCCGGGATTGGGGGCCGAAGCCGGGGCCGCGCTGGCGGCACATCCGGGCGTAAACCATATCTCATTCACCGGCTCGGTCGCCACGGGCGCGCTGGTCCAGCAGGCGGCGGGGCGCAATGTGGTGCCAGTGACGCTGGAACTGGGCGGAAAGTCCCCGCAACTGGTGTTTGACGATGCCGATCTGGACGCCGCACTGCCGTTTCTGGTGAATGCGGGCATTCAGAACGCAGGGCAGACCTGTTCGGCCTCGTCCCGTATTCTTGTGCAGCGTGGGGTGTATGAGCATGTGAAAGCTCGAATGGCAGAAGCTTATTCCGAGCTGACTGTTGGTCCGGCGCAAGAGGATTTGAGGGTTGGACCGCTGATCTCCATCCGTCAGAAACAGATTGTTACCGAATATCTAGCCAAGGGCGCGGATCTCAGCGTCGCCGGTCGGGGGCGCATTATTGATCATGCGCCAGATGACGGCGCTTTCGTGCAGCCCACCCTTTTTGCCGATGTCCCTCCTGATCACATTCTGGCTCAGGATGAGATATTTGGCCCGGTGCAAGTTTTGATCCCCTTTGAGACCGAGGAAGAAGCCATCCAGATCGCCAATGCCACCGAATACGGTCTGGTCGCCAGCGTTTGGACCCGCGACGGAGCACGGCAGATGCGGCTGGCGAAACGGTTGCGCTCGGGTCAGGTGTTTATCAACAACTACGGCGCGGGCGGCGGGGTGGAATTGCCCTTTGGCGGAGTTGGAAAGTCAGGTCACGGGCGCGAAAAAGGGTTCGAAGCGCTCTATGGGTTTTCACAGGTAAAAACCGTGGCTGCGTACCATGGTTAAGGTCTAAACGATGACCTCAATCGACTGCTGCGTGCCGACGCCGAACACCCGCTTGTAGCGTTCGATTTCATCCTTCGGCCCCATCGCCTTTTCCGGGTTGTCCGACAGTTTAACGGTCGGGCGTCCATTGGCCGAGATTGCTTTGCAGACCAGTGAAAACGGCGCCAGTGCGTCATCAGGCACCAACCCGCGGAAATCATTGGTCAACAAGGTGCCCCAGCCAAAGGATATATTTGCACGGTCCGCAAATTGGCTATGCAGTTCCTTAATCTTCTCTACATCCAGCCCGTCCGAGAAGATGATCCGCTTTTGTGTTGGGTCCTCGCCACGCGACTTCCACCAACTGATGGCGATCTCGGCACCTGCAGCCGGGTCGCCGCTGTCGACGCGGATACCGGTCCAGCCCGCCAGCCAATCGGGTGCATGGTTCAGAAACCCTTGCGTGCCATAGGTATCAGGCAGAATGATACGCAGATTGCCATCGTGCTCGTCATGCCAATCGCTCAAAACGTCATATGGGGCCTGCGCCAGCGCTTCATCCGTTTCAGCCAGTGCGGAATACACCATGGGCAGTTCGTGCGCGTTGGTCCCGATTGCCTCAACCTCGCGCCGCATGGCGATCAGGCAGTTCGAAGTGCCGGTAAATGCCGAGCCCAGCCCTTCGATCATCGCTTGTGTGCACCAGTCCTGCCAAAGGAAGGAATGCCGTCGGCGTGTGCCGAAATCAGCAATGCCCAGCCCGTCGATCTGGCGCAGCTGTTCGATTTTTTCCCACACTCGGGTCATCGCGCGGGCATAAAGCACCTGCAGTTCGAACCGGCGCATATTGTTCAGCACCGCGCGGGACCGCAGTTCCATGAGCACCGCAAGCGCAGGAATTTCCCATAGCATGACTTCATGCCATTTGCCTTCGAATGTCAGTTCAAACTGATCGCCCTTGCGCTCCAGGTGATAGGGCGGCAGGCGCATATTCTCGAACCACTCCATGAAGTCCGAGCGGAACATCTGCCGTTTTCCGTAGAAGGTATTGCCCCGCAACCAGGTGCTTTCACCCCGGCTGAGGCTGAGCGACCGGATATGATCCAATTGTTCGCGCAACTCGCCTTCGTCAATCAATTCAGCCAAAGGAATGTGATTCGACCGGTTGATCAGTGAAAATACCACATCCGTTTGGGGCTTATTTCGAAACACTGACTGGCACATCAGCAGTTTGTAGAAGTCTGTGTCGATTAAAGACCGGACAATCGGGTCAATCTTCCATTTATGATTGTACACGCGCGTCGCAATATCGACCATGGGGAACTCCTGCGATTTCCGTTGTTAGATCAATAGGTGCATGGATTGGCAAGAGTGGCTAGATTGGGGACAGTGACAAGGTTTAATTAGTGAATGGGTCTCGAGTACGACTTTGATATTGTGGCGATCGCACCGCATGAAGTGGATCCTGAACACGGTGTGGCTGCCGTAACAGGTCACCGCGCCGTGCGTGCTTCGTTTCGCAATACTCGAACTGTTCAGGCTCTGCACAGTGCGTCTCCGAAGATTCGCCGAATATTTGCTGAATCAGGTTTTAGCCTTGAGGCAAGAGGTGGAGACCTACCGCATGGCCTTTACTGGGCCGAAGACGCACAAGACCGTGAACGTATCCTGAAACGGTTGTTTGCAAATATCCGCAACATGGGTGTGCAAGGTGAGAATTGTGGAGATTTCGATTTCTGGCAGTTTCTCGATGACGTGAAAAGAGCGCGGCCAAAAGCAGAGATAATCCGTGATCTGCCGGACCAAACTCCAAAGCCTAGGCAATCTCCTGAGGCCGAGCCAAAAAGGCGGTCAATTCTCGTGCGTGTCGGAGTTGCGTTTGGCCTGGCCGTTCTTGTGATTGTTATCCTGAGATTTCTGGCATCGATCGGGGCCACCCCCTAGGCCAAAGTAACGCCCCCGGCGCGCATCGCATTTTTCGCGGCAGCTAATGACCCATCCAGATCAATTGCCCGGCAGGCGTCCATCCGCACAGTTACGTCAAACCCAAGCTGCGCTGCGTCCACGGCCGAGAAGTAGACGCAGAAATCCGTAGCCAATCCCACCAGAGTCAGTTTGTCGATACCACGCGCGGTCAGGTAGCCTTGCAGCCCTGTCGGCGTGGTCTGGTCATTCTCAAAAAAGGCGGAATAGCTGTCGATGCTACTGCGGAACCCTTTCCGAAGGATCAGATCGCCGTCTGTACGCAGATCTGGGTGAAATTCGGCGCCTTGCGTTCCTTGCACACAGTGGTCCGGCCATAGGACCTGTGAGCCATAGGGCATTTCGGTCAGGTCGAAAGGGTTCTTCCCGGCATGAGAGCTGGCGAAAGAGGAATGCCCAGCCGGATGCCAATCCTGAGTCAGGATCACAGAGTCGAAATCATCCATCATGGCGTTGATCGCGGGAACAATCTCATCTCCACCGGGGACCGCCAACGCGCCGCCAGGGCAGAAATCATTCTGAACGTCGATTACGAGCAGGGCATGGGGCATCTCGGTCTCCTTTTCACTATCGGTACGGGGATGGGCAGGGGGCGTCAATCCGATCCCTTGCGACTCTTTGAATGCGGGTTTAGACGGCCCTTATGTATACGATAGCTGCTCTCTATCACTTCACCCGTTTCCCGGATCACGCTGCCCTGCGCGAGCCGCTGCTGGACCTGTGCCGCGCACAATCCGTCAAAGGCACATTGCTGCTTGCGCAGGAGGGGATCAACGGCACTATCGCAGGCCCCCGTGCCGGGATTGACGCCGTACTGTCGCATATCAAGTCGCTGCCCGGTTGCGCCGATCTTGAGTGGAAAGAAGCCACCGCCGATCATCCGCCCTTTGGCAAGATGAAGGTGCGGTTAAAGAAAGAGATCGTGACCATGGGCCAGCCGGATGTCGATCCGCGCGCCCGTGTCGGCAACTATGTCGAACCCGAGGACTGGAATGAACTAATCCGCTCAGACGATGTAGTGGTGATCGACACGCGCAACGATTACGAGGTGGCGATTGGCACGTTTGAAGGCGCAATAGACCCTGAAACAGCTAGCTTCCGCGAGTTTCCGGCTTGGTGGGAAGACAACAAGGACCGTTTCCACAACAAGCGCGTCGCCATGTTCTGCACCGGTGGCATTCGCTGTGAGAAATCCACCAACTTCCTGCTGGGGCAGGGGGTCGAGGATGTGTATCACCTGAAAGGCGGAATTCTGCGCTATCTTGAGGAAATGCCCTCTGATGACAGCACCTGGCAGGGTGAGTGTTTTGTGTTCGACAATCGCGTTTCAGTTGGACACGGGTTGGTCGAGGGACCGCACAACCTGTGCCACGGCTGCCGCCGCCCGATCCTGCCCGAGGATATGAAACGCCCGGAATATGAACACGGCGTGTCTTGTCACCAGTGCGTCAACGAAACATCCGAGGCCGACAAAATACGTTTCCGCGAACGGCAGAAACAGATCGGTCTGGCACGCCAGCGCGGGCAAGAGCACCTGGGGGCCGACTAACTCTCTGATAAATAAAGTTGCGGGCGCGTGCCGGAATGTCGATCATAGTGCCCGTATCGCCGTATCGGAGGTTACATGCGCCGCGACCCGAAAACTCTGGAAGAATGGAAATCGACTCTGGTCGCCGCAATAGGTTTGGTGATCGTGAGTTTTGTCGCCTGGTATGGTCTTTCACGGCTCAGTGAGACGACCGCAGGGGACAAGATCGGCACGGCAACCACAGTGTTGCTGATGATCTGGTTGGTGTCGCAGACCTGGTACTACATGACCCAGGTAAAATCGCCGCGCCGTCAACTGCTGCTGATGGGGATTTCTTTCATTCAGGTCGTGCCGTTCCTGTTCGCCGCTGTCTACGGCTCGTTTGGATATTACGATCTGTGTGTTGTGGGGGCCAAAGGGCCTTCGGATGTTCTGTATTTTTCATACGTCACATTTACGACCGTTGGTTTCGGCGATCTGCACCCCGCTGGCCTGTGCCGAGGTTTGGCTGTGGCCGAGGCAATTACCGGATATATATTGCTTGGCTTGTTCGTCGCGGCCGCAGTGGGCATTTACGCGCGCGATCACGGTCGACACTGACCTATCACTTATTGTGGTCGATCCACGCAGACATGGCGTGTTTGTCCCGGAAACACTCGGACGGGATAGGCCTGCGTTTGCTGCGCGAAATCCGCTCGGCAAAGGCCACCTGTTTGCCGGTAGGATAATTGGCAAAAGGCGATGGGTCGTGCGGTTTATGCGCCGAAATCCAGGCTGACATCGCCTTTCGGTCGCGGCGCGCCTCAACGGGGATTTCCAGCGCTGACTGTTCGGCAATCGCGCGGGCATACCGCATCTGCCGGTCTGTCACCGGGAGCAGGTGATAGTCATTGGATGGTCCGCTCAGGGCGGAATTTCGTGAGTACTGGGCCATCGGATGTTCCTCTGACTGTGTGAAACAAATATAGAACATTAACCATTTTTTTAAGAGATGATGGTGGGGCTGGGCGGGAAACCGCAGGCTCCCTGTTTATTGACTGACCAATCAATAAACGATAAATCCGCTTGGAAATGCCCTGTGCAGACAGGCGGGCACACATGAAAAGGACGCGGCATGAAATATCAGCCTAAGGCCAGCCACTTCATTGATGGCGAATATGTTGAGGACACGAACGGCGCTCCGATCGACGTCATCTACCCGGCGACCGGAGAAGTCATCGCGCGGCTGCATTCGGCCACACCTGAGATTGTTAATAAGGCTCTAAACAATGCAAAACAGGCTCAGGCAGAATGGGCTGCGATGTCAGGAACCGAGCGTGGGCGTGTTCTGCGCCGCGCTGCTGACATCATGCGTGACCGCAATTATGAACTGTCGGTCCTGGAAACTCATGACACCGGTAAGCCCTTGCAGGAAACACTCGTGGCAGACGCGACAAGCGGCGCTGATGCGCTGGAGTATTTCGGCGGTCTGACGGCCTCATTGACTGGCGAACACATCCCACTGGGTGGCGGCGACTTTGTTTACACCATCCGTGAGGCACTGGGCGTCTGCGTGGGGATTGGCGCGTGGAACTATCCGACTCAGATCGCCTGCTGGAAAGGTGCACCTGCACTGGCCTGCGGCAACACGATGGTGTTCAAACCCTCAGAAACTACACCTCTTTCCGCGTTGAAAGTGGCCGAGATTCTGATCGAAGCCGGTGCGCCAAAAGGCGTTTATAACGTGGTGCAGGGCTATGGTGATGTGGGCGCGTCGCTGGTCACCGATCCGCGCGTGGCCAAGGTTTCGCTCACCGGGTCTGTGCCGACCGGCCGCAAGGTATATGCCGCAGCGGCAGACGGGATGAAGCACGTCACGATGGAATTGGGCGGCAAATCCCCGATGATCGTGTTTGAAGATGCTGATATTGAAAACGCCGTTTCGGGTGCGATTCTAGGTAACTTTTATTCTTCGGGGCAGGTTTGCTCCAATGGCACCCGAGTATTCGTTCAGAAAGGCATCAAAGAAGCATTCCTTGCGCGGCTGTCTGAACGACTTACCACTGCGAAAATAGGCGACCCTCTGGATGAAGATGTCAACTTTGGGCCCATGGTCAGTGAAAACCAGATGAACATTGCGCTGAGCTATGTCGAAAAGGGCAAAGCCGAAGGTGCGCGGCTGGTCTTTGGTGGTGCGCGCATCGACGGCGACGGGTTCTACATGCAGCCCACAGTTTTTGCCGATGTCACTGACGATATGACCATCGCGCGCGAGGAAATCTTTGGCCCGGTTATGTCCGTGCTGGATTTCGACACCGAGGAAGAGGTTCTGGCCCGCGCCAATGACACCGAGTTCGGGCTGGCAGCCGGGGTGTTTACCAATGACCTGACCCGCGCCCATCGCATCGTGGCGGGATTCGAGGCGGGCACCTGTTATATCAACACCTACAATCTCGCCCCGGTCGAGGCCCCCTTTGGTGGGTCGAAGATGTCTGGTGTCGGACGTGAGAATTCGAAATTGGCGATCAATCACTTCAGCGAGATGAAAACGGTTTATGTTTCGATGAATGACGTCGAAGCGCCTTACTGATCAAGATGGCGATCCACGCCCTGTTCCGTACAAAACTCTGTACGGAACAGGGCGGATCAGTGGGAACCAAAAGGGTGGCTTTCAGCCGCGCTTCTTTGCCCTTTTGTAAAACTGTTTGCTGAATTCAGATAAATGACGCCGGTATCTCGAGATACTCACACATCGCGATCAAGTCCCGGCACTCATCTCATCGGAACATAATCGGTTTGCGGCCTTTGTCTCTGAGAGTTTGAGGACCAAAAGGCAGAGTTAATAATCCATCTGACTCGTAAAATCTCAGTGTTAGAGCCGTCTTATTCCTACTTCAGTACCTTGAACAACTCGGCTATCTTTTCGCGAGCCGCCGCGCTGTCACGCAGTAAATTCTCGGCGTCGGCCAGTGGTTTGTCAGGCACACGTAATTGTGGCGCGGTTAGATCCTGAGTCATCTGCACAACCTTGCTGAACTTCGTGCCATATTGCAGATCCGCTTCATCTGGCAGGTCGGCAAGCCAAAACAGCCGGTTTGCTTCATTCACATGATCGGAACCGCGCATCAGAGCACCCGCCGCTGCATAATCCTGGACTGCGGTCAAAGCTTCGGCACGCAGCGCAACGCCCTCTTCCGTTGGATCGTCTTCCAGTTCCAACATCGCTTGATGGGGGCGCTGTGCCAAAAGTGCGGACATGGCACGTAGGCGGGCTCTCTCACCCCGCCTGACCCTATCCTGAGGACGTTTTGCCAGAGCATGTGCCTGTCGCGGGAACCCGAGGTTTGCCAACCTGTCCGCTACGGAAATGGCGGCGTCCGTTGTCAGTTCCATCGATTGCGCAGTTGGCATGTTGAGGATACGGCGTAAAAAAGTGGCGTCATCGGCCCGTTCGGTCAAAATTAACACCACACGATTCAGCATCTCGGCGTTTGCTGGGTCTTTCGGCATATCCGCAAAAAGGTCGAGCGCCGCGTCGAATTCTTGACCCAAACCCAGCGCAACCGCATGGGTCTGCAGCATCGTTGGGCCGATCTTGGCCCTGCGGAACTCGACCGTGTAGGATTCGGACAATTGGAGTTCCTGAGGCGACATTGATCCGCGTTCGGTCCAGCGTTTGTCGACCAGGCGAACCAGCGCCAATGGAGCTTCCAGGGTGGCGTCCGGTGATCCGATCACCTCGGTCAGCAACGTTTCGGTTCTGGGTGCGTCACCTTCGGCCGATGAAACTTTGGCCTTTGCCTGCGTTACACTTGCCCGGGCTTGTGTTCTGACCCGATCAACCGAACGCAAAATTCGGCGGGCGGCTTCCAGTTCGTCCCCGTCCACCAGAATTTCCGACAGCGCCGGACCGACATGGCGCCGTAGATGATCGGGTAAACGCGCAAATGCCTGTTCTATCGCCGTCAAGTTGGCGTCCGCGCGCAAGCGACCTTCGGATAGTACTGCCCACAAAGCGGCATCGCTGTCGCATCGCTGTAGTCCCAAGAACGGGTTTTTCCCAGTCAACGGCCCATGGTCCAGAACGCGGGCAATAGCGGCGATACGCTCAGATTCGGCCGATTGTTCTCCCAGCAGACCGAGAGCCGTTTGTGCTTCGGCACCGAAGCCGGAATATGCATAGAGCTTAGCCAGTTGGAGCGCATGCGTTTTGTCGATGATGTCGAACTCTTGAAAAAGACCAGATCGTAGCTGCGCAGCCTGTTCGGTAAATGGTCGATGATCTGACCATTTCTCAAATGCAAATTCGGCGTTGGATATACAGGGTGGGCGGCGTTCTAACGGCGGGATGTCGGGGCCCAATAGCCCGTTCAGGTCGTCTAGAATTGTAGTCACCTGTACGTTCAGCTCGACATTTGAAGGCATAAACAGAGTCTGATTACTGGTAGATGTACGTGATCCAGCCGGAGCAATGTTAAGGTCCACGATCCCTCGATCCGCCCCTTGCAGCAGCCGCGTCGACAGTTGGTCTTCGAAGCCGTTTGCGTTCAGATTCAGCAACGGCAGGGCCGGGGCATCAATTGTCAGATCGGAATCCCGCGTTTTCTTAGGGGCCTTGGGCAGAACGGGTAACGGGATGTCGCTGGTCGGCGGTGGCAGGAAGGTTCCGGGCGAGATGTCCATCACGATCATTGTTTGCTTGAACAAAAAGGCCGAGGCGACACAGTCGCAACCAAACTCCAACTCAAGAGCTGCGCCGGGTTCCGGTTGGGAAATTGCCGCCAATCGGTTTTCGGTCAGCCGTTGAAAGACTGAGCCGGTTTGAAAGACCACATCCTTCAGTTCGACATTCAGACGCGCGCCATTCTTCGTTTGTTTCAAAACCCATCCTGTATCTGGCGGAACCTGAACAACCAGTCTGGTATAGCCTTCATGCTCGCCCGAGCGCACCGTCAAATTCTGGGCACTCGCGCCACTGGCCGTCGCGATCAGGGCAGAGACAACGATTGCGAATCGGGTCATGCCGCCGCCCGTTTAAGCTCTTTCAGTGCTTCTTCCAGTTCGGTGAAGTTCGGACGGTTGTGAGTTGGCGTATTCTGACGTCCGACTTCGATGCACATGGCCGCGTTGTGATTGTGCAGGTTGGCGACCAGAACCTCTTTGATCAATTGGTAGAAATGGTTGTCTTCTTCGACAACGGCCTTCAGCTTGCCTGCAAAAGGACCGACCAGACCGTAGGCCAGGAACACGCCCAGAAAGGTTCCCACAAGGGCGCCACCGATCAGTTTGCCCAACACTTCTGGCGGTTGGTCGATGGAACCCATCGTTTTGATCACCCCCAACACCGCCGCAACAATGCCCAAGGCAGGCAGGCCATCTGCAACCGTCTGCAAGGCGTGGCTAGAGTGCATAGCGTGGTGGAAATTCGCTTCCATTCGTTTCTCCAACACCTCTTCCACCTGATGCGGATCGTCATAGTTCATCGACGCCGACCGCATCGTGTCACAGATCAGGTCAACCGCCTCTTTATCCGATTGAATTTTCGGATAGGCCGAAAACAGTGATGAGTTTTCGGGATCTTCGATGTGCTGTTCGACCTCGACCGGGTTGGCTTTGGCGATACGGATCAGCGAAAACAAAAGGCACAGAAGATCGCGGTAGTCCTCGGATTTCCATTTCGGCCCCTTGAACACTTTGCCCATGTCCTTGGCCGTGTGTTTGACCGCGCTCATGTCGTTGCTGATCAAGAAAGCGCCTACGGCTGCCCCACCGATCATCATCATCTCAAAGGGCAGGGATTTCATAATGATAGCCATTTTGCCACCCGCAGCCAGATAACCGCCAAACACCATGGCGAAGATGACGACAATTCCGATTAGTCCGATCATGGTAAGTCTCCAGCAAAGCCCTTTGAGGGGTTAAATCTTATTCCTGAGGGGCCGCAGCATTACGACCGGCCATGATAACGCTGATTGTGTAAGCCGCCTCGGGGTTGAGCCCGGCCAGAATGCCCGCGGCCGCGTCCGGAGGCATGCGTGACATGAAACCGGCAGCGAAACCCGGATCCATCGTTTCAAACAGAGCGGCCGCGTCTTTTGGCTTCATGCTTTGATAGACATCCGTCAGGCGCGTCAGGTCGGTTTCGGCTGCCTTTTCGGCTATGGCGAGGGTTGCGCGCAGAGACTCTTCGGCCTCTTGCAGGGCGGCCAGACGCGTCTCGATCGCCTGATTGGCTATGGAAAGCGCCTTTTCCTTGTCCAATACTGCCGCTTCGCGCCGCTTCACGGTTTCTTCCCGGCGCAGCAATTCAGTCAGCAATACCTGTGCTCCGGGCAGATCAGCTTGCGCCTGCTTCATCTTGGGTGCGGAAGGTTCGACCGTTTTCGCCAGCGCGGGCCCGGCCTCTAACCCAAGTCGAATCGCGGCAGACCCGATCATCAACAAAGAGATGACCGCCAGCACGCCGCCTTTTGGACGCCTATCAATCTGTTGCCCGGTCATATGGTGGCCCCACCCTGTGAGCGGTCATGTCTGAAGAACATCAAACCACTGGGCCGCTTGGCCTGAGCCGCGGCGGATACTTCACTGCCCGACTCATCAAGCTTTTCTATAGCTTCGGTGCTTTCTTCCTGTTCCTCTTCGGTTGCGTCTTTTGGTGGGGCGGCTGGCGTTGGTTCCTCTGTCTTTTCCTCAGGTGGAACGACATCGTGCATAGAGGCCATCATCAGCTCCAGCCGCTGTGCAACCGTTTCGGCCCGTTGCGTTAACTCCTTCAGAACCGCACCGGATTGGTCCGAAGCATCCCGCGCCGAATCCAGAGATTTCTTCAACTCATCCGCTTGTGTCGACAGAACGGCAACCGCACCGCCAACGCCCTTTTCCAGGTCGGTGAACCGCCTGAGCCGCCGGGAAAGCACGAAACAATAAAGACCCGCACCCAGCGCGCCGGCGACCAGCAAAATATCTGCAATCAGCTCCAATTTCGCCTCCTAATTCAGCACAAATTCCATGACGAGGACATCGCGCACGCGCCCCTCGCCGACGACGAGTTCGATGCGCCGCAGCAGATGACCACGGATGCGCATCAGGGCGAGCGAATCCTCAAGGTCGGACACTTCGACCGCGCGCAGGTAACCATTCAGGACGTCCATGATTCGCGGTTTCATCTTTTCAACGTCGGGGATGTGTTCGCTGTTCACCTCAAGTTGAGCGTGAAACTTCAAATGCCGCGAATCGCCTGCGTTTACCGAGACGATCACTGGCGGCAGGTCGATAAACCCCACCTGCGGCAAGGCCACTACGGACTTGTCTTTTCCCTTTTCCCCGACCTCTTCCACCGTGGGTTTACCCCCAAAGGGTAGCAGCCCAGAGGACGTCAGGAAAAAGCCTGTCCCAGCCCCGATGAAGACCAGAATCACCCCGATGATCATCCCCTTTTTCCCAGATTTATCTGGGGCTTCTGCCTGTTCTGCAGTCGCGTCAGCCATGGCGTCCTCATTTGTCCGTTCAGCAATTGTCATAACCCGGCAGGGACTAACCGATTGTTAAGGGCAATCGTCCAAACAAGGGATGCGCCGGGCAGAATGTCGGCGAGTCGGAGGTGAGCGTGCAGCAGATCGGAACTGTCTGGGCAAGTTTGGACAGGCGTAAACAAATCATCGTCGCCGGTGCGGTCGTACTGGTATTCCTCGGGGTCCTCGCGATGTCGCGACTGGTGACAGCGCCCTCGATGACCTTGCTATATGCCGGGCTGGAAAGCGGTGCAGCAGGGGATATCGTCCGCTCATTGGATCAGCGTGGGATCCCGTACGAGGTTCGCGACAGTTCGATCTATGTGCCCGGTTCGCAGCGGGATGAGCTGCGTCTGACACTGGCCAGCGAGGGCCTGCCTGCCAATGGAAATCAAGGCTATGAACTGCTGGATTCGCTCAGCGGGTTTGGCACAACGTCACAGATGTTCGACGCTGCCTATTGGCGCGCGAAAGAGGGTGAACTGGCCCGTACAATCGTCGGCAGCCCACATGTCAGTCAGGCGCGGGTGCATGTCGCCAACGGCTCAAACAATCCGTTTCAGCGTAGCGTTGCGCCGACGGCCTCGGTTTATCTGGTGCCGTCCGGGGCTCAGATCACTGCCGAGCAGGCCAAGGCGATCCGTTTTCTTGTCGCCTCGGCAGTCAGCGGTTTGGCACCCGAGAATGTCACGGTGGTCGATTCAAACGGATCGGTGATCGGGGGGCAGGAAACTGCCGTTGCCGCTGATACCGCTGATGACAAGGCACGCCAGTTGCGCGAGCGGGTGATGCGGCTTGTCGAGGCGCGCGTTGGCGCGGGTAATGCTGTGGTTGAGGTCAGCGTTGATACGGTGACCAAAACAGAATCCATCCGTGAACGCCGTTTTGACCCCAATGGCCGCGTCGCCATAAGCACCGATATCGAGGAACGTTCGGACAGCGCCCGCAATCAATCCGCTGATGTCACCGTGGCTTCGAACTTGCCAGATGGCGATGTCGCTGGCGGGGACGGATCAAATTCCAACGCGACCCAGACGAGGGAGCGGGTGAATTATGAGGTCTCGGAAACCGAGTTGGAGGTCCACAATGCCCCTGGTGCGATCAAACGGCTGACGGTTGCGGTTCTGGTCAATGGAACGCGGTCTGTGGATGCTGCTGGCGTAGAAACTTTTGAACCGATGCCTGAGGCCGAGATGGATGCGCTGAAAGAGCTGGTGGCGTCAGCCGTGGGTTTTGATGCGGACCGCGGAGACGTTATCACCTTGAAATCACTTAATCTTCCGGTGGTTGAACCACAAGGTACGCTTGCTTCAATGTCGATCTGGCAAAAAGTGCATTTCGACGCGATGTCGCTGATCCAGATGGCGGTTCTGGCGATTGTCTCGCTGGTGCTCGGCCTGTTCGTGATCCGCCCAATCCTGACGAAACCAGTGATGGCACCCGCGCTGTTACCAGCAGGGACCACTCCCGGGCCCGAAGCCTATCTGACCGGCGAAATTGCAACCGACGAGAGCGGTCAATTCACCCCCCTTCCAGAGCAAGCGCCTGCTGGGGGCGTTCCGGCGTTGGCTGTGCAGCAAGGCGCTGATCCGGTGGATCGTCTGCGGGCGATGATCGGTGACAAGCAGGAAGAGACTGTCGAAATCTTGCGCAGTTGGCTTGAAGAAGGTGAGGAGCGTGTCTGATGTCGATTGCTCATCTTCTTCAGGATTTCACGTTGCAGGCCGAGGGCGGCAAGCTCCAGCTACTGGATGAGGAGACCTTGGAGGAACACCGACTGGCTGCTTTCGAACAGGGCTATAGCGCCGGATGGGAAGACGCGGTTCAGGCGCAGGGGCAAAGCCGGGGTCAGATTTCGACTGATCTGGCCAGATCTTTGGAGGATATGTCCTTTACCTATCACGAAGCCACCAGCCGCATGACCCTGTCGCTGGAGGCGATGTTCCAAAGCCTGGTGAATGTCGTCCTGCCCGAAATGCTGGACCGAGGCTTTGCCGCCCGGCTGGTCGAACAACTAACCGATATGGCGCGTGAGCAGATCGGCCAGCCCATGCAGATATATGTTCCTAAAGGATGTGCGGCTGACGTCGATGCGCTGCTGCCGCCAGACCTATCGCTGCCTACCCGCGTGATTGAAGACCTATCGCTTGAGCCAGGGCAAGCGCGATTGCAGGTCGGTACATCCCAGCGCGAGGTGGATTGCAGCGGTCTGCTCGCCTCGGTCGCAGCGGCATTTGACGCGTATGTATTCGAGGCAAAAGAGGCAATGAACAATGAGTGATCCCCAGACCCCAAAACCCGAAAAAGCCAATCCGTTTGAAGCAGTTCCGATTGAGGTGACGGTCTCGGTTGGGCGCGCACGTCCACTCATCCGTGATTTGCTGAACATGGGCGAAAACGCCGTTCTGACGCTGGACAAGCGGATCGAAGACCCAGTGGACCTGTATGTCGGGGATCAACTGGTCGCCCGTGGCCAGCTGGAAGAGGTCGAGGGCGATCCGGCTGGGCAGCTTGCTGTGCGCCTGACCGAGATTGCAGATTTTCAGAACGGAATCGGTTGATGCGGCATCTGCTCTGGGTTGTGGTCGTACTGGCAACACTGTTCCCCTCGCTGGTCGCGGCGCAGGAGCTGTCGCTGTCATTGGACAAGGGTGGATCTATCTCGGCGCGGACAATTCAGCTGATTCTATTGATAACGATCCTAAGCCTTGCGCCGGGGCTGGCGATCATGGTCACCTGTTTCCCGTTTCTGATCACCGTGCTGGCCATTCTGCGGCAGGGAATCGGCCTACAGCAATCGCCACCCAACATGCTGATCGTCAGCCTCGCGATGTTCCTGACCTATTTCATCATGGAACCGGTGTTTAGCGAGGCATGGACCACCGGTATCCGACCGATGATCGACGAAACCTTAGAGGTCGAACCGGCGCTGCAGATCGCCATTCGACCCTTCCGTTCGTTCATGGCCGCAAGGCTGGACCCCAACACGTTTCACGCCATGGCAGCATTGCGCCCCGGCGGAGACGCAATTGCGTTAGCGCCCGATGCTCCACTGTCGATTTTGATGCCGTCCTTCATGTTGTCCGAGATTGCACGGGCTTTTCAGATCGGGTTCCTGATCTTCCTACCATTTCTGATTATTGATCTGGTAGTGGCCGCAGTGCTGATGTCGATGGGGATGATGATGGTACCTCCCGCGACTGTATCGCTTCCGTTCAAGCTGGCCTTTTTTGTTATTGCAGATGGATGGTCGCTTATTGCCGGTGCGCTGGTGCGCAGTTACATGACCTGAACCATCATTGTCGGGTGATTTGCAGCCGCGCCCGCAAGCCCCGATCTCCGGCTTCGAAACTCAGCGCGCCGCCATGTTGTTCTGCGACAGTTGCAGCGATGGTCAGACCCAGACCGAACCCGTCGGACGAGCCGATATTGGAACCCCGCCGGAACGGTGCCATCAGGTCCTCGATATCTGAGACCGACAGATCAGCACCCTTGTCTTCGACTGTAATAGTGGCCGTGCGGGCATCGGTTTCCAGTTGAACCTCGGCATGGCGACCATATTTCAGCGCGTTGTCGATCAGGTTGGTCAGAGCGCGCCTCAGTGAAATTGGCCGCCCCATTACTAGCATGCGCCGCGTTTCCGGCAACGATCCGTGCCCGCGACGGGACATGAACAGCGATGGCGCACCTTCGACCGCGACCGGATCTATTTTCCTTAGCGTTACTGGCAGGTCCATGTCCTGGTAATCGGCGACCAATGACTCGACCAAGGCGGTCAACGAAATCTGTTGCGGCTCCTCAACGCTGAGCTCTGACCTGGTATAGGTCAGAACACTTTCGATCATGCCGGTCATCTGGTCTACGTCGGCCTCAAGTTTTTCGCGTAGTTCGTCATCGGCGATCAGCGCGGCTCGTAAACGAACACGCGTCGCTGGGGTTCCGAGGTCGTGGCTGACGCCGGACAATACCGTTGCGCGCTTTTCCAACTGCATTCTTTCATCATCCAGATGCGCGTTCACAGCTGAAACGATCTCGCGCAATTCCGCCGGACCATCGGCGTCATAACTGTTCGGCCCGCCCCGGCGCTTGCGGTCACGCAGGGCGGTTGCAAAGCGGGTGAAGCTGTCCGAAACATTGCCAACCGAGGTCAGAATAACCGCCAGCGCCACAATCGCGGCCAGAATGGCAGGCAGGCGCAGATCGGCAGGTGCAGCTTTGCAGCCCCAGACATCGGTGCCGTCCACCTTCTTCCACTCACTGCGCCCGAACTGTGCGATCAGGATCGGTTCGCTGCAATAGGTGGCCAGTAGACGGGTCAGATTGCCCAGTTTCTCAGGCCCAATCTGGTCGAGGCGCGACATGATATCCGAAACCGGATAGACCAGCCGGTCGGACATCACCGCAAGTGTCAGTTCGCGTCCGGCAAGCGGAGCGGCGTTGTCGGTCAGGATCGAAAGGTTGGTGACAAAGCTACGATCCGACAGGCCCGGCAATTGCTCGAACTTTCCGGCATCTGCCAGTTTCGCCGCCTCTGGTGGCAAGGGGGTGATCGTGATCCCCGGCGGAGGCAACTGGCCCACGCGCAATTCTTCGTAAACAGCAAACCCGGCAACATAGGCTCTGGTCAGAAACTGGTCCCATGCACGGGCTGAGGCGAACCAAAGACCCGCGGACAGCAGGCCTGAGGCAAAGGCCGCTCCGGTCCAGATCCAGCCCAGGCTGCGCAGGCGCGGGGCACGCGCTGTCATGCGTCCTCTTCCATCGATACTTCGGCAGCAAAGACATAGCCGACCCCGCGTTCGGTGCGCAGCATCTGCGGGTCTTTCGGGTTGGCCTCGATCTTGGATCGCAACCGTCCGACCAGCATATCGATGGCACGGCCCTGCGCCTCGGGCTTGTCGGCACTGCCGGTGACATCCAACGCGGCGGCGATCTCATCCCGGGTCAGGGGGATATGCGGGTTGGCCAGCAAAACTTTGAGCAGCGCCGTTTCCCGTTGCGACAGTGAGACCAGATAGCCCTCGGGCGAATGCACTTCATCGCGTTTGCCGTCATAGCTCCAGCCGTTGAACTGGAAACTCTTGGTTCGGCGGCGATAGGCCAGCGAGGGCGTGCGTCGGGCGCGCTGCATCACCGCGCGAACCCGGGCCAGCAGCAGCTGAGGGTTGAAGGGCTTGGCGATATAGTCGTCGGCCCCGACCTCGTACCCAGCCATACGCTGATGATCCGCCGACAGGGCCGAGACCAGTATGATCGGCACATCCTGTTCAGCGCGCAGGCGGGCGCAGATATCGACCCCGTTCTCGTCCCCCAGCATCACGTCCAGCAGGATCAGGTCGATCCGGCCTGCCGTCAGATGAGACCGGATTTCATCTTCCGAACTGGCGGGCAACGCAATGAACCCGTTTTTGTGTAGAAACTGGGTCATCATCGACCGCATTTCGGGGTCGTCATCCACCACCAAAAGTCGCGGAATGCTCACGCAGCTTGTCCTCCCAGTTTCAGCTCCTCCGTCATCATCCATTGTAACGAACGGAAACAGATTCAATGTCAACGTAACACGCTGTAACAGAAGCGGTGAAAAATTGGGCAAGTGCAGGGTTTTGGCGCGGATTCTGCGTTGCCAGACAGTTTTCTGGCCTCACTATAGCGGGCATTGCTGCATCAGCAGTCACTATGTTCTCTAGGGAGGAGACACAACATGAAGCGTTTTGCATTTGCCACCGTTTCGACACTGGCCGTTGTGGCAGGGTCGTCGGCTGTGGCCGAACCTCAGGCTGAGGTGCTACATTGGTGGACCTCGGGCGGTGAAGCCAAATCGGTGGCCGTTCTGCAGGAAGAGTTCGCCTCGAACGGCGGTACATGGACAGATATGCCAGTCGCTGGTGGCGGCGGTGACGCCGCGATGACCGCTCTGCGTGCCCGTGTTCTGGCTGGTAACGCGCCGACTGCGGTTCAGCTGAAGGGCCCCGCCATTCAGGAATGGTACGAAGAAGGCGTTCTGGCCGATATCTCATCTGTGGCTGAGGCCGAAGGTTGGGCGGATGTGCTGCCCGCATCCATTGCAGGCCACATGATGTGCGAAGGCGCATGGTGCGCGGCACCTGTGAACGTGCACCGTGTTGACTGGATCTGGGCCAATGCCGATATTCTGGCCGCCAACGGCATCGAAATGCCGACCACGTGGGATGAGTTCAATGCCGCTGCCGTCAAACTTATGGATGCCGGTGTGATCCCGCTGGCCCATGGTGGTCAGGCCTGGCAGGACGCCACCGTTTTCGAAGCGGTTCTGCTGGGCATTGGCGGACCTGAATTCTACCAAAAGGCACTGGTTGATCTGGACCCCGAGGCGCTGACCTCGGACACGATGGTTCAGGTCTTTGATCAGATGCGGACCATGCGTGGATATGTGGACGAGAACTTCTCTGGCCGTGACTGGAACCTTGCCACGGCCATGGTGATGAATGGCGAAGCGGCGTTCCAGATCATGGGCGACTGGGCCAAGGGTGAGTTTCTGGCGGCGGGCAAGACCCCCGGCGAAGATTTCCTGTGCTCCTCGACCCCCGGTGACGGTTACCTGTACAATGTCGACAGCTTCGCCATGTTCGACGTGGATGGGGACGACAAGAAAGCCGGTCAGGACCTGCTGGCCAAGTTGATCGTCGCACCGAACTTCCAGAAAGTGTTCAACCTGAACAAAGGCTCGATCCCTGCGCGGACCGACGTAGGTCTGGAAGACTTTGACATCTGCGCCAATCTGTCGGCCGAAGACATGGGTTCGACCTCGGCGGCTGGCTCGCTGCTGCCGTCTTACGCCCACGGCATGGCCCTGCGCGGGTCGCAGTCCGGTGCGATTACGGACGTTGTGACCGCGCATTTCAACTCGGATATGTCCTCGGCTGACGCGGTTCAGCAATTGGCGGACGCAGTGGCAAACAGCTACTGATCCAACACGCTCTGCCCCCTATAGTGAGGGGCAGAGCATCTTTCCCCGGAGGAAAAAATGTCCGAATGGCTGGAAATCCACCTGCCCAAGGTGGTGCTGGCACCGTCGTTCATCGCCGTATTGATCTTTGTCTACGGATTTATCGGATGGACCGCATGGGTGTCGCTGACCCGATCGAAATTGTTGCCGAAATACGAGATCAAGGGCTTCATCCAATATGAACGCCTGTTTGATTCCCCTCGCTGGGATACGGCAATCAACAACCTGTATATTTTTGGCGCGCTGTTCATCGTGATCGCGATGGTGCTGGGCCTGTTGTTGGCGATCCTGCTGGATCAGAAAATCCGCGTCGAAGGGGCGATCCGCACGATCTATCTGTACCCGATGGCGCTGTCGATGATCGTGACCGGTACCGCTTGGAAATGGATCCTGAACCCGGGTCTGGGCATCGAATCCATGGTGCAGGGCTGGGGCTTTACGAATTTCGAATTCGACTGGCTGGTGAACCCCGATTACGCCATCTACACAATCGTGATGGCCGCGATCTGGCAAAGCTCGGGCTTCGTTATGGCGCTGTTCCTCGCGGGCTTGCGCTCGGTGGACGGTGAAATCATCAAGGCCGCGCAGGTCGATGGTATCCCCACGTGGCGCATCTATACGGCGATCATCATCCCTTCGATGGCCCCGATCTTCCTGTCTGCTTTCATCGTGCTGGCGCACCTTGCGATCAAGAGCTTTGACCTTGTCATCGCCCTGACAGGCGGTGGTCCGGGCTACGCGACCGATCTGCCCGCCACCTACATGTACGCCATGGCCTTTTCGCGCGGCGATATTGGTCAGGCGGCCTCCTCCGCGATGATCATGATGTTGGTCGTCTTTGCCATCGTGGTTCCTTATCTTTACTCAGAGCTGAGGGCGAAAAATGACTGATTTGTCGATGCCCCAATCCCAATCTCAAACCCGCACCCAAAGTGCCGCCGGAAAGATTGCCCTGCGCTGGCTGCTATACATCCTGCTCGGCCTCTTCGCGCTGTATTACCTGATGCCGCTGTTCGTGATGTTGACCACATCGCTGAAGAGCCTCGAGGAAATTCGGACTGGCAGCCTGATTTCCCTGCCACGCGAAGTCAGCTTCGATGCCTGGAAAACCGCTTGGTCCGGTGCCTGTACCGGTATCCAATGCGAAGGCCTGCGGCCTTACTTCTGGAACTCGGTCCTGATTGCGGTGCCTGCCGTGGCGATCTCGACCCTGCTGGGCGCATTGAACGGTTATGTGGTCGCGCAATGGCGGTTCAAAGGCGCGAACATCATCTTCTCGCTGATGCTGTTTGGTTGCTTCATCCCGTTTCAGGTCGTGCTGCTGCCGATGGCGCGTCTACTCGGCATGATGGGCATCGCCGGGACCATTCCGGGCCTGATCTTTGTCCACGTGATCTATGGCCTCGGCTTCACCACGCTGTTTTTCCGCAACTACTATGTCACCATTCCATCCGAGTTGACCAAAGCGGCGCGTGTGGATGGTGCCGGCTTCCTGCGGATCTTCTGGTCGATCTTCCTGCCGCTGTCGCTGCCCATCATCGTGGTGACCGTGATCTGGCAGTTCACGCAGATCTGGAATGACTTCCTGTTCGGCGTGTCGTTCAGCCAGGCGGGAACGCAGCCTGTGACCGTAGCGCTCAACAACATCGTAAACTCCACCACCGGCGTCAAAGAGTACAACGTCGACATGGCCGCCGCGATCATCGCGGGGCTGCCGACGCTGCTCGTCTATGTCGTCGCCGGTAAGTATTTCATCCGCGGCCTGACCGCTGGCTCAGTGAAGGGATAAGACCCATGGCTCCCATCCTTGATATCAACAATCTGTACAAGAATTACGGTGCGACCGAGGTTCTGAAAGAAATCAATATCTCGATCGAACCGGGCGATTTCCTGGTGCTGGTCGGCCCTTCGGGCTGCGGCAAGTCCACCCTGCTGAACTGTATCGCGGGGCTGGAGGAAATCACCGGCGGTACGCTGTCCATCGGTGGCAAGGACATGACCCATGTCAGCCCCAAGGATCGCGACATCGCAATGGTGTTCCAGTCCTACGCCCTGTACCCGACCATGTCGGTGGCGAAGAACATCACTTTCGGCATGAAAGTGCGCGGGGTCGATCAGGCAACGCAGGAGGCCAAGCTGAAAGAGGTCGCCCAACTGCTGCAGATCGAGCCGCTGTTGAACCGCCGCCCAAGTCAATTGTCGGGCGGTCAGCGTCAGCGGGTGGCGATGGGCCGGGCGCTGGTGCGCGATCCCAAGCTGTTCCTGTTTGACGAACCGCTGTCCAACCTCGACGCCAAGCTGCGGGTCGAGATGCGGACTGAAATCAAGAAACTGCACCAGACTTTGGACGCGTCCATCGTCTATGTGACCCATGACCAGATCGAAGCGATGACTTTGGCGACCAAGATCGTCGTTCTGAAAGGAGGTATCGTTCAGCAGATCGGTAGCCCTGCTGAGATCTACAACAACCCGGCCAACCTGTTTGTCGCCGATTTCATGGGCTCACCCGCGATGAACCTGATCCCCGCGCAGGCGACCAAGAACGGATCCGGCACAGAAATCGCCATCGCGCGCGAAACCGGCGAGACGCTGGTGCTGAAAGATGCCCGCGATCTGTCGCTGCCCAAGGATGTCATCCTTGGCCTACGCCCCGAAGATATCGCCGAGGCCGGCTTCCGTGCTGGTGATGGCGTGCAAGAGGCTGAGTGCCTGGTTGATATGGTCGAGCCTGCCGGGGCCGACACCTATGTGGTTTCGGAATTGGGCGGCAAACAGGTCACCGCACGGTTGCACGCTGAAACAACTGCGCAGGCGGGCAAGATGCTGAACCTGGCCTTTGACATGAGCAAAGTGTCCTATTTCGCCAAGGAAACCGGTGAGCGGTTAAACTGAACGAAAAAGCGCCGCGCGAAGCCAATCGCGCGGCGCTTTTTCAACTAATGCATCAGGTCAGTTAACCTGTTTTCAGCTCATATCCTTAATCAGACGGTTCAGGTCACCCCCACGGGCATCCAGCATGGCACCGATCTCGGTCCGTTCTGTCAGCAGCATGTTCACCCCTTCAATAAACATGTTGAAGAACTTGTCGCGGCCCGATTTGTCTGACACCAGAAATGTTACTTCAAATGGGGACGATCCCTGCAGCTTGACCGAGGTACGCACTTCGTAACCGGCTTTGATCTTGCGGGCATTGCGCACGGTGACCTGACCACCGATGAATTCACGAAAGCGGCGACCGTATTTGTTGGAAATATAGCCCTGAAACGCCCTGGTGAATTGCTTGATCTGCGAGGGGCTGGCCGAGCGACCATCGGCCCCCAGCACATAGCGCGCCATGATCGGCACATCGGCGTACTGCACAAAGATCTTTTCGAAATCGCGGATCATGGCTTTTTCGGATTTACCCGAAGCGATCACGCGGTTGATGTCATCGACAACACTGACGACCAGAGCCTTGGCGCTGGCTTCAGTCTGGGCGAAGGCGGGCAGGGTGGTCAGCGCCAAACCGGCCAAGCCGGTGGCAATAAAATCACGTCGTTTTAAAAGGTTATTCGGCATAGGGGTCCTCGTAGGGGTCTATGTAGGGGTCCCTGACTGGGTCGGTCCCGGTTTCTGCATAAGGGTCGTCATACAGGCCCAGATAGGCGTCCTCATCATCGCGTGCCAGTTCAAAGCGACGATTCTGGATGTAAATTGTTTGTGCCTGCGCGTAGCTGTCGGCGCTTTCATACAGGATCGAATCGACCGTGTCCGAGAACCGACCCCGGTCGCCCATGCGCCGCACCACCTCGGCATAAACACCGATATTGTCGATCGGGCGGGTAGGGCTGAAATTGATCGGGTTCGAGAACAAATTGACGACAACGCCGATCGCGTCCCGTTGGGTGGACGGACCATAAAACGGCAATTCGACATAGGCGCCCTCGCCAACGCCCCAAATATGCAGGGTTTCGCCGAAATCGGTGTCCACGGGCGGCAGGTTCAGTTCGGCGGCAGGGTCAGACAGGCCAAAACCACCCACCGTGGTGTTAACCACAAAGCGCAGCAACGCATTGCCGGATTGTTTGACATTGCCCTGCAACAGGTAGTCCAGCGCTTGTCCCGGCATCGTCAGGTTTTCGGCGAAATGGTTAAAGCTGGTTACTACAGGATCGGGGACGATTTTCACGTAGCCTTTCGAAGCCGGGCGGAACAGGAACCTGTCGACGCCCAGATTGAACTTGTGAATACCCCTATTGGTATTTTCGTAAGGATCGAACACTTCGTTGGGCGGAGTGCCCTCTGGCGGACGCGTGGCGCAGGCGCCAAGGGCTGCCAGCAACGGCAGAACGATCAGGTATTTCAGGCGGGGTCTGCTCAACACGGTCTTTGCCACTCCAAACCATTCGGACGTTGTTTGTCCAAACATTTAATCAATACTGCCTGTGGCCACTTGGCATGGCCCAATCCGATGTCCATAGCCGTTTCACGCTCAATATGAAACAGCTAGCGTTTAACCTGCATTTCGGTTGTAGGTAAAGTCGCACCGGTTCAACTCTTTGGAATAAGAAAAGTTACGCCCACCTTTCAGGCGCGTCCATCCCTGTTTTCGTACTTTCCGAACTGACGCTTCCCGGTTAGCTTCGCCCCGACTCAGAGATTGGGAGGAAACTTCATGAGCATTGCAGCGAAACTGGAAAGCCTAGGCGTCAGCCTATCGGACGCGCCGGCACCGGCGGCAAATTACGTGCCCTTCGTGCGGGTGGGCAACATCGTCTATGTCTCGGGTCAGATTTCCAAAGCAGATGACCTGATCACAGGCAAGTTGGGTGACGACATGGAGGTTGAGGCCGGAGCCGAAGCAGCCAAGGTCTGTGCTATTAACCTGTTGGCTCAGGTAAAGGCAGCCTGCGGCGGGGACATCGACAAGTTGGTGCGGGTGATCAAACTGACCGGCTTTGTGAACTCGACCGCTGATTTCACGGACCAGCCAAAGGTGATCAACGGCGCGTCTGATTTCCTGGTCGAGGCATTGGGCGATGCGGGTCGACATTCCCGGTCTGCCGTCAGCGCCGCGTCGCTGCCGCTGGGCGTGGCCGTCGAAATCGAAGGTATTTTCGAGGTCCAATGACACCGACTCTGCCGTCCGCGTTCCTGCAGACCCCGATCGCGCATCGGGCGCTGCACGACAAGACCGACAACCGCCCGGAAAACAGCCGGGCGGCCATTCGTGCTGCTGTCGAGGCCGGGTATGGAATCGAGATCGACCTGCAGCTGACCTTGGACAACCGGGCGATGGTGTTTCATGACTATGACATGACCCGTTTGACCGGGCAGTCCGGCCCCATTCAGCAAATCTCGGCCGCGCAGGCACAGGCGACGCAGTTGCTTCATGCTGATGACGGTATTCCAATGCTGGACGAAGTGCTCGACATGGTGGCTGGCAAAGTGCCCCTGCTGATCGAGTTCAAGGATCAGGATGGTGCGATGGGCTCCGATATCGGACTGTTGGAGGCAGATGCCGTGCGCGCATTGCAGGGCTATGACGGACCGGTGGCGCTGATGTCATTCAACCCCAACAGCGTGGCTGAGCTGGCACGGTTGGCGCCCCATCTGCCGCGTGGTTTGGTGACGTGTTCGTACCAGCCCGAGATAGAATTGTTACCGCAGGCTGTCTGCGACCACCTGCGTGACATCCCGGATTTCGACCGTGTCGGTGCCAGTTTCATCAGCCATGAGTTTGCGGACCTGAACCGTCCCCGCGTGGCCGAGCTGAAGGCGCGCGGCGTACCGATCTTGTGCTGGACCGTGCGGTCGTCCGAACAGGAGGCAGAGGCCCGCGCTGTTGCCGATAATGTGACCTTCGAAGGGTATTTGGCTCCGCACCCGGGTTGAACCCTTCCCCCACCGTCACAGATAAAGATCAGACGCGGAGGGTACATGGATCAGGCGCAAATCGAAGTACAGGTTCTGGGATCACTCTCGCAGATATCTGCCGAGGATTGGGACGCCTGCGCCTGCCCCGAAGCATCCGACGGGGGGCGTCCGCTTGATCCATTCACCACCCATCGGTTTCTGTTGGCGCTGGAAAACAGTGGCTCGGTCGGGCCGGGGACTGGCTGGCAGCCGCAATACCTGACCACTTATCTGGATGGGATGCTGATCGCGGCGGCGCCGATGTATGCCAAGTCGCACAGCCAGGGAGAATACATCTTCGACCATAACTGGGCGCACGCTTATGAGAACGCAGGCGGGCGCTACTATCCCAAACTGCAGATCGCGGTGCCCTTTACCCCTGCCACCGGGCGGCGCTTTCTGGTGCGGCCGGGATACGAGGCGCTGGGCATGTCGGCACTGGTACAGGGGGCTGTGCAGCTGGCGGCGGACAACCGGGTGTCATCGCTGCACGCCACCTTCTGCACCGAAGATGAGGCGCTGGCAGGCGAACAGATGGGCTTGATGGTGCGTCAGTCGCAGCAGTTTCACTGGCTGAATGACGAATATGCCGATTTTGAAGGGTTTCTGGCCGCGTTGTCCTCGCGCAAGCGCAAGAATATCCGCAAGGAACGTGCGCAGGCCGTTGGTTTTGGCGGCGAAATCCGCACTTTGACCGGTGATGATCTGCGCCCTGAGCATTGGGATGCGTTCTGGCGGTTCTATCAGGATACCGGCGCGCGCAAATGGGGTTCGCCTTATCTGACGCGACAATTCTTTGATATCGCACAGGAAACCATGGCCGATGACATCGCGCTGGTACTGGCGGAACGTGACGGGCATGCCATCGCCGGAGCGCTGAATTTCATCGGACGCAAAACGCTTTTTGGCCGCTATTGGGGTTGTGTCGAGCATCACGCCTGTCTGCATTTCGAATTGTGCTATTATAGGGCAATCGACTTTGCCATTGCGGAAGGTCTGGCTCGGGTTGAAGCTGGCGCGCAGGGCGAACACAAGTTGGCACGTGGTTATCTGCCGATGCGCACACACAGCTTGCACTGGGTCGCCGATCCCGGTTTTGCCGATGCGATCAAGAAATATCTGGACGCCGAGGCCCACGCAGTGGGACAAGAGATTGAGATTCTGACGGAATATGGACCGTTCAGGAAATCGAACCCGGAGGAACAGCAATGACCGAACTATTGTCGCCCGAGACCCGCGGACCGCTTTTGGACCCGCTGTTCAATAACGGCTGGACCATGGTCGAAGACCGGGATGCGATTACCAAGACCTTCATCTTCGAGGATTTCGTCCATGCATTCGGCTGGATGACCCAGGTGGCGATTTTTGCCGAGAAATGGAACCATCACCCTGAATGGACCAACGTCTATCGCACAGTCGAGGTGACGCTGGCCACCCATGATGTTGGCGGCATTTCGGCGCTGGACGCCAAGCTGGCGCGCAAGATGGACAGCCTTTGCTAGCGGTTGCCTGAGCCGACGCCACCCGCAAGCGACGCTGCGATTCCCATCTGCTCGAACTCAGAAGCGGTTACACTGCCGCTGCTGACGTCGATATTGCGTGGAATGCGGGTTGTCCGGTTGCCGACCTGACGGACACTGCGTGCGGCCGGGTTAATATCGAGGCAGCGATTGTTGTAACAGGTTAGGCCGGATGCGCTGATCTGAATACGCGGCTGTCCATCCGGCCCGGTTACCACCGGTGCCTGCGGCGCGTCGCAGGCCGCAAGCAGTGCAAGTGTTCCCAAGCCAATCCATTTATTCACGGTACGCCCCAGTTCTTAATCTAGCTGACCATTGCCATCCTGATCCGCTGCATTGAAATCGTCGTTCATTTGCGCGTCGTATTCCGCCCTTGAAATAAAGTCATCATTGTTGCGGTCAACGTTCTGGAATTGCTTTATGTCCAGAAACGGCTTGGCTTCGTCCAATCCCAGCGTACCGTTCTTGTCCTCATCCATTTCCTGAAAGGCGTAGTCGGAAAAGGCATTGAACTCATCGCGGGACAGGAACCCGTCATTATTCGTGTCGATGGCTTTTAGCTCATTCTCATGTAGTTCGGCTGTGGTTTCTGCCGAGGCCGCACCGGTCAGAACTACGGTTGCGACAATCAAAATTCCACGTGTCATCTGGACTCTCCTCAGCATGCGTATCTGTTGCCTTGAACAGCGCCGGTTGCCGCACCTGCGCCTGTCAGGATCGCTTTGCCGGACCCGCCGCCGAACTGGTTACCGATGGCGCCGCCGATCAGCGCACCGCCAAGAGTGCCGCTGAGGCAGGCAATCTCGTGCTGGCGCGCTGCTTGTTGCTGTGGGGTGGGGGCTGGACCGCAAGCAGCCAGTGCCCCCGCGGTTCCAAGCAGTAGAGTGAAAATTTTTAGTTTCATCAATGAACTCCCTGATCTTATGCCTCAACTATTGGCTGATCAGGGCGTTGCATCAAGTTAATTAGTACGCATGGTTCGGAGGTGTCCCGGCGCCACACGCAATATCAGATCGCGGCCAGCAAGCCCTTGCCCTTCGAAATTTCACACGAACCGGGGTTTTCTTCCAGATTGAGCGTAGTCACCGTTCCGTCCTCAACCAGCATCGCATAACGCTTTGATCGCCCATACAGCCCAACGGGCGGGGCGTCGAAATCCACTCCAATGGCCTTGGTGAATTCGGAAGCGGGATCAGACAGCATCGACAGGCCTGCTTTCGTCGCACCTGTAGCTTCTCCCCAAGCGTTCATTACAAACGGGTCATTTACAGAGACGCAAATGATCTCATCCACGCCCTTGGCGTCGAACTGGGGCTTAGATTGGATGAAACTTGGAACGTGTGTGTTGGTGCACGTGCCGGTAAACGCGCCAGGCACCGCAAAGATCACTACTTTGCGCCCTTTAGTCTTGTCTGAAATCCGCACCTCTTCAGGGCCTTCTGCGCCCATCTGAAACAATGTTGCATCGGGCAGTGCGTCACCTGTTGAAATCATTTTTAGGCTCCTGTCGTTTGGATTTGCAGAGTCAGTCCAAGCCGCAATATAGGTGGTCGTGTGGATCAGACCACGGTAATTCGACAGGGCGGGAGGAACATGGGCCATATTGTCGTGATTGGTGCAGGTCAGGCGGGGTCTTCGCTTGTGGCCAGACTGCGTAAAGACGGCTTTGAAGGGGACATCACCCTGATCGGGGCTGAGCCGTATTTGCCCTATCAGCGCCCGCCGCTGTCCAAAGCCTATCTGCTGGGCGAGATGGAGCTGGAACGTCTGTTCCTGCGGCCCCAGAGCTTTTATGCCGAAAACAATATCACCCTGCGTCTGGGTCAGCGCGTCACCGCGATTGACCCTCAGGCAAAGACTGTGACCGTCGGCGATGAAGTCATCGCGTATGACGAACTGGCGCTGACCATCGGGTCAGACCCGCGTTATCTGCCTGCCGCGATTGGTGGCGATCTGGAAGGCGTGCACGTGGTGCGCGATCTGGCCCATATCGACGAGATGGAACCCCGTGTGACAGACGGCGCACGCGCGCTGATTGTGGGCGGCGGCTATATCGGGCTCGAGGCCGCGGCGGTTTGTGCCAAGCGCGGCGTCAAGGTGACCTTGGTCGAGATGGCCGACCGCATCCTGCAACGTGTCGCCGCGCCCGAGACCAGTGATTTCTTCCGAGCGCTACATACGAAACACGGGGCCGATATACGCGAAGGCGTCGGTCTGGATCATCTGGTGGGCGAAAACGGCAAAGTGGTTGGCGCTGTCCTGAGCGACGGCACTGAGCTGGATGTTGATTTCGTCGTAGTTGGCGTCGGTATCGTTCCGTCGACACAACTGGCTGAAATGGCCGGGTTAGAGTTGGAGAACGGCATCAAGACCGATACCCATGGCCGAACATCTGACCCGTCGATCTGGGCAGCGGGCGATTGCGCGTCTTTCCCGTATAAAGGCAACCGAATTCGATTGGAAAGCGTCCCGAATGCGATTGATCAGGCCGAGGTTGTGGCCCAGAACATGCTGGGTGCGGCCAAGGATTATGTGGCGACGCCGTGGTTCTGGTCGGATCAGTATGATGTGAAGCTGCAAATCGCAGGGTTGAACACCGGTTATGATCGCGTTGTGACCCGGCAGGGTGAAGGCCAGACCGTATCCTTCTGGTACTACAAGGACGATCAGTTGATCGCCGTCGACGCGATGAATGATCCGCGCGCTTACATGGTGGGCAAACGTTTGATCGATGCGGGTAAAACTCCTGATCCAGCAGTGGTTTCCAATCCTGACGCGGATCTGAAGCCGCTCCTCAAAGCGTGAGGATCATCGCCGGAGAGTTCCGGGGCCGTGCCTTGGCCTCGGTCGGCAAAGGCGATGCGGGCGCACATCTGCGCCCGACCACCGACCGCGTCCGGGAAAGCCTGTTCAACGTCCTCAGCCATCAGATCGACTTTGACGGGCTGCGGGTGCTGGACCTTTTCGCAGGCACCGGCGCATTGGGGCTAGAGGCGCTGTCGCGCGGTGCGGCGCATGTGACCTTTGTGGATGACGGGCGTGTGGCGCAGCGCCTGATCCGCAAGAATATCGACCTGACCCGCAGCGCTGACCGTACCGACCTGATCCGCCGTGACGCTACGCGATTGGGTGACAATCCGGGCGCGGCTTATGACCTGATCTTTCTGGACCCGCCTTATGGCAAGGCGCTGGGTCAAAAAGCCATTGCGGCCCTGTCCGGCGGCTGGGTGACCGACGATGCCCTGATCGTCTGGGAAGAAAACGCACCGATGCCCGCGCCCGAAGGGTATGTGATGCAGGACAGTCGGAAATATGGTGACACGCATATCTCGTTGATATGGCGAAATGTTTCAGGCTGAAACCCTGCAGGCAAGGTTACGCTGACGCCCGGTTTGCACCTGCGTGTGCGGTTGGCTAGGCGCTGGCAATAAAAACGAGGGCAGACATGCACGATCTGGTCATTTTCGATTGCGACGGGGTTCTTGTGGATAGTGAGCCTCTGTCCAATCAGGTGCTGGTCGATAACCTTGGGCGTTATGGGCTGAACCTGACGCTGGAAGATAGCGTGGGTTTCTTCCTTGGCGGTACGATGGCCGGGGTTCGTGACAAGGCACGCGATCTGGGGGCGGACTTGCCGGAAAACTGGATAGATGAGGTCTATGCCGAAACTTATGACCGTCTTCGACAGGGTGTGGATCTAATGCCGGGTGTTTCCGAATTGCTGACCACGCTGGACGCCAAGGGGATCCCCTTTTGCGTCGCCTCAAACGGCAGCCCGGACAAGATGAAAATCACATTAGGTCAGAACGGGGTGTGGGAACGTTTCAGCCAGGTCGTATTTTCAGCTCATGTTCTAGGCACCGCGAAACCCGATCCAACCCTTTTTCTGACCGCGGCCGAGCGGTTCGGTGCATTGGCTCCGGTTGTGATCGAGGACAGCACCAGTGGCGTGACCGCTGCGATACGTGCGGGGATGCGCTGTTTGGCCTTTGTGCCCAATGGAGGAGGCGAAGACCTTGCCGAATTGGGGGCCGAACTCTTTACCGACATGGCTCAGGTGCCCAAGCTTTTGGGTATTTGATCAGGGCGTGCTAGTATCCGGGGCATGGATCAAGCTGTTAGGTTGCCTTTCTGGACATCTTCACGGGATAGCGACGCCGCCACCGGGCCGGGGCGCAAGCCACTGCGTGCGCCGGTGTTTATCCATGACGCGGTTACGCCATGGAGGCAGGAAACCCTATTGTTGAAGCTGATGCGCGATCAGGCTGTCGATCAGGACGAATAGGTCGGATGAAACTTGCCACCCGGCGAGAGCGTGAAGATATCGACCCCATCTGCTGTTACACCGACCGAATGTTCAAACTGCGCCGACAGCGATTTGTCGCGGGTCACGGCGGTCCAGTCATCTGCCAATGTCTTGGTCTCGGGGCGGCCCAAGTTCACCATGGGCTCGATGGTGAAGAACATTCCCTCTTCCAGCACGGCGCCGGTTCCGGGGCGGCCATAGTGCAGTACGTTCGGCGGGGCGTGGAACACACGGCCAAGGCCGTGGCCGCAGAAATCACGGACGACGCTCATCCGATGTGCTTCGACATAGGTCTGAATCGCGTGGCCGATATCGCCAAAGGTGTTGCCAGGTTTGACCATCTCGATGCCTTTGAACAGGGCGTCATGGGTCACTTGGATCAAGCGCTCGGCTTTGCGGGGCAGCTTACCGGCTACATACATACGCGACGTGTCGCCGAACCAGCCGTCCACAATGACAGTTACGTCGATATTCAGGATGTCACCATCTTTTAGCCGTTTGTCGCCGGGAATGCCGTGGCAGACCACGTGATTGACGCTGATGCAGCTGGCGTGCTGATAGCCCTTATAACCAATGGTCGCCGAGGTCGCACCCGCGTCCTCGACCATCTGGGTAATCAGCCCGTCAATCACGCCCGTGGTCTGGCCGGGAAAGACGTGCTCGGCAATGTCATCCAGAATCCGCGCCGCCAAGGCCCCTGCCGCGTGCATGCCGGCAAAGTCACCCTGTTCGTAAATGCGGATGCCATCCTTGGTCAGACGGCCACGATGTTCTTTCATCGGTGCGAGGCTCCAAAAGTTTTGCGCAGCACTTCTTTTACGCTGCTTGTGCAGAAAGTACCAGAGGGTGCGCGCTTGTACTGTCAGGCGAGCGTCTGATCATATGTAGACCCTCAGTTAAATTTCAACTAGCACATGACGAGCCTGCGCGGGCGCGTGAAACAGGGAAGGGCATGCAAATGCAAAGAAAAGCTGACCAGTTGAGGGCAGAGATCGCAAGTATCAGCGAGCTTCTCAAGGCGGGTCGGCCGGATCGCGCCTTAAAACGTGCCACCAAGGCAGCCAAAAAATGGCCCAAGGCTGCGGCTTTGCCCCGGCTTGCGGCTTTGTGTGCGGTGCAGCAGCAAAATTTCAAACAGGCCCAGATTCATTTTGAACGGGCTTGGCAGCTGGACCCAGGCAATGTTGAGCTGATTCAGAATTACGCGCTGAGTCTCGTACAGGGTGGCGACCCTGCAGCCGCATTGAAGTTCCTTGATAAAATCAACGCTCGTGGTCCTCTTAACCCGGCGCAGAAGTTCATCCGGGCCCTAGCCTTGCTGCAAGAGCAGAAGCCAGAGCAGGCGCTTGCCATCGTTGATCAGGTTTTGAAACTTGAACCCGCCAACCTGAATGCGCAGATTCTGAAAGCCGACTGTCTAAACGAGATGCATCAGTGGGACAGCGCCGTCGATGTTCTAAAGGCTACGGTCAGAAAGAACCCGAGGTTCCTTCCCGGCCTGCTTCATCTGGCCAGAGCACAAATTGGTCTGGGTCAACTGGGTGACGTTCTGAAAAACGTACGTGCAGCTTTGGCGATTGCGCCGGGTCATCCCGAAGCGCTTGAGATTATGACCGGTCTTCCCAACCTGACCTTCGAGGATATCGCGGTACTCAAACCTCAGGTGTCCGGGTCACTTGAGCGTGGCACTGCCAATCCTCAGGATGCTGTGAAACTTCAGTATGCGGCGGCAAACCTTGCGCGGCGGGACAAAAACACGCCGTTGGAAATGCAACATCTGGCCGAGGCCCATAAGCTACAGCGCGCCGGGTTTGAAGATTGGGAGACGCAAAGCGAACAGGACTGCGCCAAGCGGCTGGCTGCTCCGCTGCCTGCGGCTGAGCCCGTTCGACCAGACAGAGCCCGACCGATTTTCGTGGTCGGTCTGCCCCGTTCTGGTACAACGCTGGTTGAGCGTATTCTGGCCCGACATTCCCGTGTTCAGGGGTTGGGTGAGCTTGCAACCGTGCACCAATGGGCCAGAAAGGCCGAGGCACAATCGCCCGATTGGCGCGCGGACCACAAATTGGCGGACTTCTATCTGAAAAAGCTGCCAACTGTGCCCGAGGATGCCGTGGCCTTCGTCGACAAGGCTCCGGGCAACTACGCTTTTCTGGGGGATGTCGCGCAGGCTTTTCCCAACGCGGTGATCCTGAACGTTCTGCGTGACCCGCGCGATGTCGCTCTGTCCATGTGGCGTGCGAATTTCGGCGCTGGGGGGTTGTATTACACACATGACCTGAAATGGATGGCTGCCGAGGCCAACCGCTATCAGCGATACATGCAGCATTGGCACGCGGTTCTGCCGGGTCGGGTACATGACATTCGCTATGAGACACTGGTCAGCAACCTGCAGGACATTGTGCAGGATATTGCGGGGATTTGCGATTTGCCGTTCGAAGAAGTCATGCTGTCACCTGACAAATCCGCGAATGCGATTCGAACGGCCAGTAACCTGCAGGCCCGTAAACCAGTCAACACGGCTTCGATCGGAGGCTGGCAGGCAGCGGCGGATCAGTTGGGGCCGTTTGTTCAAAGCCTCGATGCTGATTTGTGGCCGGACCTTCGGGGTTAAGTTCAAAATCCCTGCCCGGATTCGCTAAAAAACGGTATTTCAGGTAGATTCCCTTTAGTTTGCTTCGGGCAAATTTGGAGGGGGTCATGTCCAGTAATTCTGCAAGTTTTGTTGGTGATATTCCAAGCCACTACGATCAGGGGCTGGGGCCAAATATCTTTACAGATTACGCTGAGAAGTTGGCTGACTTGTGCAGCGTCATCCCGAGTGAGCGTGTTTTGGAGCTTGCGGCCGGTACAGGAATCGTCAGTCGGAGATTGCGAGATCGGTTGCACCCAGATGCAGCTTTGGTGGTTACAGACCTGAATGCCCCCATGCTTGAAATTGCAAAGGGCAAGTTTTCCGCGGATGAAAACGTGGTGTTTTCAACTGCGGACGCTATGGAACTGCCGTTTGAGGATGACTCGTTTGATTTAATGGTCTGTCAGTTCGGAGTGATGTTCTTTCCGAACAAAACCGAATCCTACCGGGAAGCAGCGCGTGTTTTGAAGCCCGGTGGGCGTTATGTGTTTAATGTCTGGAGTCCGATGACCGAGAACCCGTTTTCTGAAACGGCACATAGGACGGTGGCCCAATTCTTTCCGGATGATCCGCCGGGGTTTTACAAGGTCCCGTTTCACTATGGTGACCCGGAGGTCGTTCGTGCTGATCTTGTGGCTGCCGGATGGAAGGATATCAGGCACGAAACCATCAAGTTGACGAAGCCGATCGTTAACATTGAGAAGTTTGCGACTGCGTTGGTTTACGGAAACCCATTGATTGATGAAATCAAGGAACGCGGCGATGTGAATCCGGATGCCGTCGTCGCCGAAATCCTGTCGGCCCTTCAAAAGCGTTTTGAAATCAGCGATCATACAATGCCTTTGTCGGCAACCGTGTTTGACTGTCGATTGTGAGGGCGACCGTCACTTCCAAGGCCTGTCTTTAGTCTCTGAAACGCGTTGTTTGAACCCAAACGCCCTCGGGCGAAATCCGCGTTCCATAGACTAACCGTTCGACCCCTTGTATCTGCGCCGCTTGGAACGCTGCGGCGTAAGCTGGGTCGATATCGACCGCCAGCGTAAACTGATCGCAATCGGTACGCTGCACCAGATACAGCATGATCGCCCGGTGGCCCTGCGCCGCCATCGCCGCCAGTTCGCCCAAATGTTTGGTGCCGCGCGCGGTGACGCTGTCGGGGAACTCGGCCAGACCTGGTTGGCGTGAGAGGGTGACACTTTTGACCTCGACATAGGCATCCGGCAAACCAGGTTGGGTCAGTAGAAAGTCAATGCGGCTGTTTTCGCCGTATTTTACCTCGGGGCGGATGGTTTCATAGGCCGCCAGTTCCGGAATTTCGCCGGCTTCCAGCGCCGCGCGCAGGGCCTTGTTCGGGACCGAGGTATCGACCCCGGTAAAATGCCCATTCTCGTGGTCAACCAACCGCCAGCCGTAATTCAGCTTTTTCTTCGGATCGTCATTGGGCTCCAGCCAGATTCTCTCACCCGGTTCGGCCAATCCCATCATCGAGCCCGGATTGGCGCAATGCGCTGTCACCTCGCGCCCGTCCTCAAGCGTGCAATCGGCCAGAAAGCGTTTGTAGCGGTGGATCAGACGGGCGGGGACAAGGGGGGTTTCAAATCGCATGTCTCAGGGCCTATACCTGCCCTAAGGGTCGATCAAGAGGGGGCGTGCGCCATGGCCAATCCAACCGCTGCAATGCTTGTAATCGGGGATGAGATCCTCTCGGGCCGGACCCGCGACGCGAATATGCATTTTCTGGCCGGTGAGCTGACCAAACACGGCATCGACCTGAAAGAGGTTCGGATTGTCAGCGATGATGCACCCGCGATCGAGGCCGCGGTCAAGGCTTTGTCGGACACCTATGACAACGTCTTCACAAGCGGTGGGATCGGACCGACCCATGACGACATCACCGCCGATTGCATCGCACGCGCCTTCACTACCCCCATCGACGTGCGCGAGGATGCGCGTGCCTTGTTGCAGGCTCGCTATGACAAGTCAGGGCAAGAGCTGAACGAGGCTCGCCTGCGTATGGCCCGCATCCCGGACGGTGCGACGCTGATCGATAATCCGGTTTCCACCGCGCCGGGCTTCACTATTCAAAACGTGCATGTGATGGCCGGGGTGCCCTCGGTCTTTCAGGCCATGGTGGCCAGTGTACTGCCCGGCTTGACCGGTGGCAGCCCGTTGCTGTCGCAGACATTGCGTGTCGATCGGGGCGAGGGTGATATCGCCGGCCCCCTGTCAGCGCTGGCCAAGGATTTTTCGGACTTGTCCATCGGCAGCTACCCGTTTCAGGTCAACGGTGCTTTTGGGTCGAATGTAGTGATCCGCGGAACTGATGGCGCCCGCATCGACGCCGCCGTCACTCGATTGGCAAAAGAGCTGGGTCTGTGAACATCAGCTGGCCGGAAATCGTGGACGGCACCTGGCCTGCCGCAGGGTACGATCGGCTGGGGCCGTTTCAGTTGCGGAAGGGGCGGGGCGGTGGCTCGCGGGTGTCCGCTGCCAGCGCGCTGGGTGCGGTGACAGACGAGGATATCGATGCCGCCGAGGCCGAGATGCTGGCCATGGGGCAAAAGCGTATCTTCTGCCTGCGTCCGGGAGACGAGGTGCTTGATGAGCAACTGGCCGCGCGCGGCTATGAGGTTCTGGACCCGGTCAACATCTATGCCTGCCCGGTCGATCACCTGACGGATCTGCCGATCCCGCGAGTCACCGTATTCACAACGTGGGAGCCGTTGGCCATCATGCGTGAGATTTGGGCCCAGGGCGGCATTGGGCCTGAGAGGGTTGCGGTGATGCAGCGCGCCAAAGGTCCGAAAATCGGCTTGCTTTTGCGCGGCAATGATCAGCCCGCTGGCGCCGGTTTTGTCGCGGTGCAGGACAGGGTGGCTATGGTCCACGCGCTTGAGATTTTGCCTAACCACCGCCGTCAGGGGATGGGAAAATGGGCAATGCGCGCCGCCGCGTTCTGGGCGCGGAAAAACGGTGCAGGAACGCTTAGCGTGATTTGTACCAAGGCGAATGAGGGGGCCAACGGGCTTTATCGCACCCTTGGGATGGAGATTGTCGGCGAATACCACTACCGTCAGCTTGTCTAAGGAGAGAACCTGACGTGACTGACCAAAATCAGCCCACTGCGCTGGACCTGCCGGTGGTAGACCCTCTGCCATCCGAGACGCAGAAGTATTTCGATATTTGCGTGGAAAAACTTGGCTTTGTGCCGAATGTATTGCGCGCCTATGCCTTTGATATCAACAAGCTGAACGCGTTCACGGCGATGTATAATGACCTGATGCTTGGCGATAGCGGACTGAGCAAATTGGAGCGTGAGATGATCGCGGTGGTCGTGTCGGCAATCAACAAGTGCTTCTATTGCCTCGTGGCCCATGGCGCGGCGGTGCGGCAATTGTCGGGCGATCCACAGTTGGGCGAAATGCTGGTAATGAACTACCGCGTTGCCCCCTTGGACGCGCGCCAGCGGGCGATGCTGGACTTTGCCGCCAAGATGACAACTGCCAGTACCGAGATCGAGGAACCTGATCGTCAACGCTTGCGTGATGCGGGGTTCACCGACCGGGATATATGGGACATCGCCAATGTCACCGGATTTTTCAACATGTCGAACCGGGTGGCGAGCGCCACGGCGATGGCCCCGAACGACGAGTACCACGCGCAGGCCCGATGATCCGATTTGCTTCACTGATCCTTTTATTTCTGGCCGGGCCTATTGCCGCGCAAGAGATGACTATGCCGACCGGATCGCGCCAGATCAGCGACCGGACCAGCCCGCTGGACAGCTACGATCTGCCCATCGGTCCTTTTGCCAACGACACTCTGCCGGTGCGCCAAACTGAAGGGCGGGTGGAACGGATTACCTGGCGTGTGCAATCAGGCTCAAGCACCACGCTGCAATTGCTGGCTCCGCTGCGCGACCAGATCATCGCACAGGGCTATGACGTGCTGTTTGAATGTGAGGCCGATGCCTGTGGTGGATTTGATTTCCGTTTCGCGACCGAGGTGGTTCCGACCCCTGACATGTATGTGGCGATTCAGGATTATCGATTTCTGTCTGCTGCGCGCGGAGATGATGTGCTGAGCCTGCTGGTCAGTCGCAATCCGCCCAGCGGATATATTCAGATGATCCGTGTTACACCAGTTGCCTCAGAAGACCCGCCGCCGCTGGTGGTTGAAGAAGTGGTTAGCGCTCCGGTGGATCTTCTGGCTGCGCTGGACCAAAATGGCCACGTCATTCTGGATGATCTGCATTTCCGAACCGGCGAAATTACTCTGGGCGAGGGTCCTTTCACCTCATTGGCACAGATTGCGCGTTATCTGGCCGACAATCCGGATACACGACTGGCGCTTGTGGGGCATACGGACGACACTGGTGCTCTGGATGCGAATATCTCGGTCAGCACAGGCCGGGCACAGGCCGTTCGCGCCCGCATGATTGAAGCGCATGGTGTTGCCGCCGACCGGCTGGAGGCGAGGGGCATCGGGTATCTTGCGCCGTTGACATCGAATGAAACGCCGGAAGGTCGCGAGTTGAACCGCCGGGTTGAGGCGGTTTTGCTGGTCAACTGATCCAAGTGACTTAGGTCAGGTAGGCTTCCAGAATCAAAAGAGGTTCAAACGGCCGACTGGATGACGTTCCCAAGCGTTGATTGTCATGGCGGGCGCAGGCCAATGCACGAGGATGTAGTGCCGCAAGAGCGCCGATTTCACGCCGCGTTGCGGGAATATGCGTTCAACACGTTTTCCGTGATGTATTAGGTTCTTACGAGCCCGACCAGTCCATCAGGCCCTTGTCCGCGAAGGCTTCTACCAGAAAGTCAATGAAAGCGCGCACCTTCGGCTGCGTGAAGCGGCCGGGCGGGTAAACCGCATAGACACCTTGTACCTCGTCTGGCAGCGATGGCATTGCATCCAGCACCGCGCCGGATTTTAACGCGTCGGCGTACAGGTAGCTGGGCAAATAGGCGATACCCAACCCCGAGATAGCCGCATTCAACAGAGATTGCCCGTCATTAACGCTTAGCCATCCGGCAGTGCGAACCTGGCGTTTTTCACCTGAAGGCGCGGTCAGCCGCCAGACATTGCCGGAAGACTGGCTGGAGTAATGCAGCAGCTTGTGTTCGTTCAGATCATCGATCTTTTGCGGGCGACCGAATTTTTCGACATAGCTGGGTGCAGCGACCATACGTTTCACGGTTTCGGTCAGCTTGCGTGCGCGCAGCGTGCTATCTTCCAGTTCGCCGATGCGCACGGCCACGTCGAACCCTTCCGAAATCAGTTCCACATAGCGGTTGTTCAGCACCATATTTACGGTGATATCCGGGTAAGCGGCCAGGAATTCTGACAATACCGGTGACAAATGGTTCACGCCGAAATCTGTCGCTACGCTGATGCGCAGCAGACCGGACGGGGCTGATTGCATCGAGGTCACCAGCGCATCCGCCTCGCCTGCGTCATTCAGAACGCGGCGGGCGCGATCATAGTAGGCCAGCCCGATTTCTGTTGGTGAAACACGTCGGGTCGTGCGGTTCAGCAGCCGTGCACCTAGTCGCGCCTCAAGGCTCGATACGTGCTTAGATACGGCCGATTTGGAGATGCCCATCTTTTTCGCCGCATCGGTGAAGCCACCTTGGTCCACCACATTGGCAAAGGCCTCCATTTCGGTCAGTCTGTCCATTCTCGTTCCCCAGGTCCTTTATTCATTGTCTCACTATTGGGGTCAATCTGGGCGGAAACTGGGCGGACATGGGATAATATCGGGGATTTTATTCGGATCGTTTGCGCTTGGGAAACGCGGAAACAGTGGTTTCCAACGGCGCCACAACCCAAAAGAGAAAGGGATTTATGGGCTCTGACGCTGATATGCTATGATGAGAATGGCAAATTTGTGACCACGGAGGAGATCATGAAAGCCTTTTTCGCTATTGCCGCATTTTTCATTTCGGCCACCCTTGTGATGGCAGGAGGAGAGACGCCGTCCAACCCCGAAGCCAAAGTCTATTTTGTGAATCTGTCCGACGGTGACACCGTTCAGTCGCCCGTAACCGTGGTCTTTGGATTGAGCGGTATGGGCGTGGCTCCTGCCGGGACCGAGAAAGAAAACACAGGTCACCATCATCTGCTGATCGACCGTCCCCCATTGGGTGAAGGCGAAGACGGGGCAGATGAATTGGCCTATGGGCTGCCGTCAGACGACAACCACGTGCATTTCGGCGGTGGCCAAACCGAGGTGACACTGGATCTTGCCCCCGGTGAACATACCCTGCAGCTGGTGCTGGGCGATGCAGGTCACGTGCCGCATGCCACGCCGATTGTGTCCGAGGTGATAACGATTACGGTGGAGTAGATTTTGTTAGACGACGGTGCGAGCCCTAAAACACGGCTCTTGCCGCCAGTATCCACAGTGGCAGGGTCACAGCGCTTAGAAGTGTTGATTGAGCTATCAGCGTGGCCACCAGTTTTCTATCAGCGCCGAAGCCAGACGCCAGAACATGTGCAGCGGACGCAGTAGGCAGTGCTGCAAAAAGGATCAATACAGGGGCCAGCCCGTTCGCCCCATCGGCAAGAACGCAGACAAGAAATGTAGCGCCCGGCACCAGAACCAGCTGTGTCAGGCAAACATATCCGCTGAACCGATCCATCTTTGCCAGAGCGGTCCAGTTCATGGTTGCGCCGATTGAAATCAGCGCAATCGGAATTGCCGCCGCAGCGACCATTTCAAGCGGGGCCAGGATGGGCGCGGGAATAGACATGCCGGAAAGGCCGACGGTCACGCCCAAGACGCTTGCCAGCAAAAAGGGGTTCAGCGCTACTTTGGACAGGGTTTGCAAAATGCTCAGGCTACCACCCTTCGACAGCACCAAAACCGCAAGCATGTTGGCAACAGGTACCGCCATCCCAATGGCTACAGCCATCTGACCGATTGTACCCGACCCCAGGGTTTGCGACGCCACAAGTGCGATTGCCGAATTAAAGCGCCACACCGTCTGCCAGCCGCCCGCAAAATCCAGAAATCGGTCCGGGCCGATTGGCCGGGCTGCCCAGCCCAAAAGCATCGCAAATATCAGAATGGCCCATACAGCCGGGCCAATCTGCAGCACATCCGCCACCGCGATGGGGCGTTTGCAGGCCGCGACAAACAGCAACGCTGGAAATAGAATTTCAAAATTCAGCTTGTCGAGACCCTGCCATGCATTCTCAGACAAGCGCGCCCGGATCACCCCGCCGAGCGCGACCATCAGGAAACTCGGGGCAAGCCCGGATAATATGGTGGCAAAGACCATGGCAGGCTGTCCCTACATTCAGCGTTGCCACTCTAGCCGGTCAATCGTCCTTGACTAGGTGAATGCCGACATATCGATGTCGAAATTGACCGCACTTACAATCCAGCCGCCAGTCGCGTTCCCTGATTGATCGCGCGTTTGGCGTCCAACTCGGCAGCCACGTCCGCGCCGCCGATGACATGCGGGGTGATCCCGCGTTCGATCAGCGCGTCCGCAAGGCTGCGCTCGGACACCTGTCCGGAGCACAGAACAATCGTATCCGCGGCGATCACGGTGGGGTCTGAACGTTCTTCGCCAAAGCTGACATGCAGGCCGTTCTCGTCGATTTGTTCGTAATTCACGCCGCCCACGAAGTTCACGTCTTTCATCTTCAGTGTCGTGCGGTGAATCCAGCCAGTGGTCTTGCCCAGCCCCTTGCCATGCGCCTGTTTCTTGCGCTGCAGTAAAGTGACCTGACGCTTGGGGGCCTCGGGTTGTGGGCCTTCGGGGGCCAAACCCGCGCGGTGCTCCTCGGGGTCGGTGACGCCCCATTCCTTCATCCATGCGGGCAGGTCTGTGGTGGGGCTGTGGCCTTCTTCGACGAGATATTCGGATACGTCGAAACCAATGCCGCCAGCGCCGATCACGGCGACGGATTTGCCGACTTCGGCCTTCTTCCGCAATACGTCGATATAGCTGAGGACGTTTTCACGTTCCTGCCCCGGTATCTGCGGATCGCGTGGGGTAACACCTGTGGCGATGACAACCTCGTCAAAGCCCCTCAGGTCATCGGCGCTGACCTCGCGGTTCAGCTCTACCTTCACGCCTAGATCAGCCATCATAGTGCGATACCAATCGACCAGCCCCCAAAACTCTTCTTTGCCCGGCACCTGCTTGGCCATGTTTAACTGTCCGCCGATCTCAGCCGCGCGGTCAAACAGGGTCACGTCATGGCCGCGCTGGGCGGCGGTCATCGCAGTGGACAGACCAGCCGGGCCAGCACCGACAATGGCAACTGTTTTCCGTGTCTCGGCCTGTTCGATCGCCAGTTCGGTTTCATGACAGGCACGCGGGTTCACAAGGCATGACGTCAGCTTGCCGCTGAAGGTGTGATCCAGACAGGCCTGATTGCACGCGATGCAGGGCGCAATCTTGGCTGGCTCACCCGACATAGCCTTGTTGACGAAATCGGCATCCGCCAGCATCGGCCGGGCCAGAGAAACCATGTCGGCGCAGCCCGTCGATAGAACCTCTTCGGCTACTTCGGGCGTGTTGATCCGGTTTGAGGTGATCACCGGGATCGATACCTTGCCCATCAGCTTTTTTGTCACCCAGGCAAAGGCCGCACGCGGTACACTGGTGGCGATGGTCGGAATCCGAGCCTCGTGCCAGCCAATTCCTGTATTTATGATTGTCGCTCCGGCCTGCTCGATCCGCTGCGCCAACACTACAACCTCATCATGGGTCGACCCATTGGGCACCAGATCAATCATCGACAGGCGATAGATGATGATGAAGTCTGTGCCTACTGCCTCGCGCGTGCGTCGGACAACTTCGAGCGGCAGGCGCATCCGATTCTCATAGGAACCGCCCCAGCGGTCGGTGCGCTTGTTGGTATGGGTCACCAGGAATTGGTTCAGGAAGTATCCTTCCGAGCCCATGATTTCGACCCCGTCATAGCCTGCCTTTTGAGCCAAGACGGCGGCATTGACGATATCGCGGATCTGTTTCTCGATCCCATCCTCGTCCAATTCATGCGGCGGAAAGGGCGAGATCGGGGATTTCACCGGGCTGGGGGCCACGCATTTCGGACCATAAGCATAGCGTCCCGCATGCAAGATCTGCATCGCGATCTTGCCACCGGCCTGATGTACTCGGTCGGTCACTATTGAATGGTTTTCCACGTCTTTGTCGGTGGTCATCATAGACGCGCCGGGCAACACCGAGCCTTCCAGGTTTGGCCCGATCCCCCCAGTCACCATCAAAGCTACGCCACCCCGTGCGCGATCGGCATAGAATTCGGCCACCCGGTTCCAGTCGCCGGTCTCTTCCAAACCGGTATGCATCGAGCCCATCAACACGCGGTTCTTTAACGTGGTAAAGCCCAGGTCCAGCGGGGCCAGCATATGTGGGTATGCAGTCATGGCGAACTTTCTCTCCCGATATTTGCCGATTAGATTGACCTTCGCGTCAACTTTGTCACGCGAAACCTAACGTCATCCCCTTTGCGGGCGCTGCCGTGCTTGTTACAGACGTTCCGTAGCAGAATTATGAGGCCGCGCATGACCCCGGAAGAAATCGCCAAACTGCCCTATCGCCCTTGCGTCGGGCTGATGCTGATGAATGCCGAGGGCAAGGTATTCGTCGGCCAGCGAAATGATCGCCACAAGGACGCTTGGCAGATGCCACAGGGCGGTGTGGACAAAGGCGAAGACCCGCGCGATGCCGCCCTGCGCGAATTGTGGGAAGAAACCGGCGTGGCGTCTGATCTGGTTGAAATCGTGGCCGAGACCGATGGCTGGCTGCCCTACGACTTGCCTCATGACATTGTGCCCAAGATCTGGAAGGGCCGTTTCCGAGGTCAGGAGCAGAAATGGTTCTTGTTGCGGTTCTCTGGCGGCGACGATCAGATCAATATCGCCACAGATCACCCGGAATTCACCCATTGGAAATGGCAAGACCCCGACAAGCTGATCCAAGAGATCGTACCGTTCAAGCGTGAGGTGTACGAGAAGGTGGTGGACGCCTTTGCAGACTTTCTAGGCCTTTCTTCGGATTAGAGTTCCTAAAGGTATTCGGATGCTGGTCGAAATTTCTGGTCAGCTTACCTTTGGCCCGCTGCAGATTCACATCGGGCGCGCGTAAATACTTTGGTGCGTGGCGCGTCATCTCGACCTCGCCATCCCACAATTTGCCGTGAAGGGGCGTGGCCGGGGATGCCCCTCGCCTTTAGCTTGAGGCGTATGAAAGATACCGCTTCAAACCTGTGCAGCATCGTCCCCGCCGGGCGTAAATTTCTTGGAACCGACCGCCGCGTGCCTTTGCGCGGGGGCTTGCAACGTTGCGGTGAATATGGCGCGGGTCAGACGGCGGGGCGCTTCTATCCTATCGCCTGCGTCGCGCTTGAGGTCACCCAGCGCTGCAATCTGGATTGCACGCTGTGTTATCTCTCGGATCGGGCCGAAATGACCTATGATCCGCCGCTTTCGGTTCTATACGCGCGGCTTGCCACGATCCGCAGCCACTATGGCATCGGGGTTTCGGTACAGTTGACCGGGGGTGATCCGACCCTGCGCAAGGTTGATGATATTGAGGCGCTTTGTCGTGAAATTCGCCGCTTGGGGATGCGGTCTTGTCTGATGACAAACGGTATTCGTGCCAGCCGGGCATTTCTGACGCGGCTTGCGGCGGCCGGGCTGGATGATGTGGCCTTCCACGTAGACATGACGCAGGAGCGCAAAGGCTTCGACAGCGAGGCAGAGTTAAACACGGTGCGGCGCGCCTATATCCGCCGGGCACGCGGGCTGGGGCTGCGCATCCTGTTCAACACCACCGTGTTCGGAGGCAATTTCGACGAGATTTCTGAGCTGGCACGGTTTTTGCGAGATTGTCCCGAAGTTGCATTTGTCTCGTTTCAGATGCAGGCCGATACCGGGCGTGGGGTTCTGCGTGAACGGCCCGACGCGATCACGCAAGACAGTGTGGCCCGCGCAATCGAGGCGGGTTATGGCACCCCGTTGCATTTTGGCGCTGCGGCTGTTGGGCATTCCAAATGCAACCGATATGCCAGTGTGGTCACGGCCAGTGGGCGCGCGATCTCTCTTCTGTCGAACCGGCGGCTGGTGCATCAGGTGATCACCGCGCTTGAGGCAGTGGACGACCAGAAAGACGCGCATATCCGTATCCGCCCCAAAGTGCGCCGCATGATCCTCCGTCACCCGCTGCTGGCCTTGCGGGTGCTGGGTCATTTGGCGCTGAGCGTGGCGCGGCTGGGGTCAGGGTTGCTGCGTGGTCCGCTACGGCGTCAGGCCGTGTTCATTCATAACTTTATGGCGGCGGATGCGTTGGAGGAAGATCGCTGCGCTTCTTGCGTGTTCATGGTGGCTACGGCGAATGGTCCCTTGTCCATGTGTGCACACAATGCACAACGCGATTTGCATCTTGCGACGCCTGACAGAATTGAAGGCTCTTCTGGGCCAAATTGGTGGAACGCGGCTGTTCCAGGCCTGTCTGCCACGCCCGAATTGCCGGATCTAAATGACCCCGCATTGGCCCCGTTGAAGCACCTCAAAGGAAAGATGCGGGCCCTGCGCCGGACCCGGAAGGATGCATCATGAGAAAGCTGTTGATCCTGTTGCTGCCTTTGCTTGCGGCTTGTGCCAGTGTCGAACGCCTTGCGTTGCCTGCACCCGAGGCTTTGCCACAGAAATCACTGACCAGTTTTGCCCCACCGCCTGGGCAGCAGGTCGATCACCGGGATTGGACGGATTTTCTGTCTCGTTACGTGGCACCGGACGAAGAAGGCGTGAACCGGGTGGCCTATGGAAAGGTGACAACACCTGACCGAGATCGGCTGGATAGGTACCTTGCCGAACTGCAGGCCGTCGATCCGGCAGTTCTGACACGCGATCAGCAATTGGCCTTTTGGATCAACCTCTATAACGCGGTGACGGTGGATGTCGTGCTGGAGAATTACCCGGTCGCCTCGATCCGCGATATCAAGGACGGGCCGTTTTCGATTGGTCCCTGGAACCGGCCTCTGGTTCAGGTGGCGGGTGAGGTGTTGAGCTTGAACGATATTGAGCATCGCATTATCCGGCCCACATTCGATGAGCCGCGCATTCATTATGCCCTGAACTGCGCCGCTGTGGGCTGCCCGAACCTGATGGATCGCGCTTGGCGGGCCGAAACGCTGGAACGTGACTTCACTGCCGCCGAACACGCCTATATTAACGATCCGCGCGGTGTGCGGTTTGACGCGCGCGGCGGGTTGATCCTGTCCAAGATCTACATCTGGTTCCGCGAGGATTTCGGGCCGGACGAGCAGGCTGTTCTGGCTTATATCCGAACAGCGGCAGAGCCCGAATTGCGTGCGCGGATACAGGAGGCTCAGCGTGTGAAAGCCTACCAATACGACTGGGCCTTGAACGATGCTGCTGCAGAGTTCTGAAGACAGAACCTACAGCAAACCTTCAGCGCGCAACAGTTCCTGCATGTTGGCCTCGGGGCGTGGGCCGATATGGCTGATCACTTCCCGGGCGCAGACATTGCCGATTTTGGCGCAGGTCTCGTAATCACGACCCGTGGCCATTCCGTACAGGAACCCGGCTGCGAACTGGTCGCCAGCGCCGGTTGCGTCCACGGGCACCACTTTTTCAACCGGCACGTCGATGCGTTCGCCGTTATGCAGGACCGTCACGCCATCTCCTGACCGGGTGCAGACGACCAGAGGGCAAATCCCGGCAGTTTTCGCCAGCGCCTCTTCCAGATCGTCGGTTTCGAACAGTGATTTGATCTCGGCCTCGTTTCCGATAACGAAATCCAGCTCGTTTTCGATCAGCAGCAGGAAATCGACCCGGTGACGTTCGACACAGAACGGGTCGGAAATTGCGATCCCGGCCTTGCCGCCGCCTTTGTGACAGTTACGCGCGGCCTCAAGGAACGCGGCCTTGCCTTTTTCCTTGTCGAACAGATAGCCCTCAAGGAACATGAGCTGACAGTTGCCCGCCACGTCTGAGGAGACATCCGCAGACGAAAGTTCGGAAGAAATGCCCAGATAAGTATTCATCGAACGCTCGCCGTCGGGCGAAACGAAGATCATAGAGCGCGAGGTTGGCAGCTCGCCCCCCGGTACCGGCGGGTTGACGAAATCGACGCCGTCCTCGTTCATCGCATCCGCATAGAAGCGACCCAGGGCGTCGTCATGCACCCGTCCGATAAATGCCGAATCCAGCCCCAGCGCGCCCGCGCCCGCGATCGTGTTGGCGACCGAACCGCCGGGTGTCTGCACCCGCCCTTCCATTGCCGCATAAAGGACCTCGCCCCGGTCCCGCTCGATCAGCTGCATGATGCCTTTTTCGATGCCCATCAGTTCCAGGAAACTGTCATCGGCTTGGGAAATCACGTCCACAACGGCATTTCCGATGCCGACAAGCTGGTAGGTTTTCATAGGTTCTTGTCCTCAAATTCGCAGAGATCGCGTATGATACAGGTGCCACACATAGGTTTGCGTGCTTTACAGTGATAGCGGCCATGCAAAATCAGCCAATGATGTGCATGCAGCTGGAAATCCGCCGGTATATTGTCCTCGATGGCGCGCTCTACCGCGTCCACGTCCTTACCCGGGCAGATGCCGCTGCGGTTTCCAACGCGAAAGATATGGGTGTCCACCGCCTGCGCCGGCTGTCGCCACCACATGTTCAGAACCACATTGGCGGTTTTGCGCCCCACGCCCGGCAGCGATTGTAGAGCGGCACGGGAATTCGGGACCTCGCCACCGTAGTCGTCAACCAGAATGCGGCTCATCTTGATGACGTTCTTGGCCTTCTGTCGGAACAGGCCGATGGTCTTGATATGTTCGATCAGACCTTCTTCGCCAAGGTCGAGCATCTTTTGTGGCGTGTCAGCGATCTTGAACAGCTCTTGCGTGGCCTTGTTGACGCCTGCATCGGTCGCCTGCGCGGACAGCGCGACAGCCACGACCAGAGTATAGACGTTCACATGCTCCAGCTCGCCCTTGGGTTCCGGGTCGGCGTCCTGAAAACGCGTAAAGATCTCGCGGATCGTATGATAATCGAGTTGCTTTGCCATCCGCGCCTTAATGCCGTGTGCAGGCCAGCGGGTAAAGGGCGTCAGGGCCGCATGGCGACAAAGAAATGCGCTTCCTGCGGCACGATAAACACGCCCTCTTGCGCGTAAGGGGCAAGGCGGGTGGAAATGTCGTCCAAAACGAGGTCGATCACAGCCTCGCCTTTTTCGCGCATGTCCTGTTCGACCGGCAAGGCAAGGACCTGCGCTCTCAGATCCTCGAACCGACGTTGCAGAATGATCCCATCGTGTAGGGCAATCGAATATCCCGCCTGTCGCAGCAGGTTTGTGATGACGTCCCCGTCGCGGAACGAAAATGGCGCACGAGCTTTTTGTGCTGCGTCATCGCCGACATGAATTGCCAATGCCTCGGCCAATGCGTTGTTAAAAGGCGAGATGGCGCGCCAGCAGGTCAGACACAATCGCCCACCCGGTTTCAGCACGCGGTAAATCTCGGCCAATGCTGCCGGTTTGTCGGGAAAGAACTGCAATCCCTGCTGAATACAGGCCAGATCAAAGCTGTGTGCATCCAATGGCAATGCCGTGACATCGGATGCCACCCAGTCCACCCTGTGATTTGTCTGCGTTGTCAGAGACTGAGCGATATCAATCATCGATTGGTTCAAATCCGCCCCGACGACACGGCCCTTTCCGGGTAAATGCTGTAGTAAGGCGCGGGTTAACGCTCCGGTGCCGCAGGCCACATCCAGAATATGCCCGTCAGCGGGCAATTCCAGCCGCTCAACCGTGGCCTCGGCCAGCGGGGCGAACATCGCAGGGACGGAATGATCCTGATATTTGCGGGCGGCTGCGTCGGAAAGGCGAAAGGCATCAATTGGCGACATGGGCTGGCTCCTGAAATGATTCAGGGTACCAAGGTCCAGGCATTTCGACAAACCTGTGGCGGGTTGCGCAAGTTCCGGGTCGCTCTGACCGCATCCGAGGGGTTATGATCAATGCAACGCAAGAGGTGAGTCATGAATATCCAGAATCCGGAAGGCGGCTATCACTATAACGTCATGCGTCGCGCCATCGAGCTGATAGATCAGGGCGGCGATCCGCTCAGCCTTGATGAGCTGGCACGTCAGATGGACATGAGCCCAGCGCACTTCCAGCGCCTGTTCTCGCGCTGGACCGGGGTGTCGCCGAAACGCTACCAGCAATATCTGACGCTGGGCCACGCCAAGGCGCTGCTGCGCGAGCGATTTACCACGTTGGAGACGGCCCACAATGTCGGCCTGTCGGGCAGTGGCCGTCTGCACGACCTGTTTCTAAAGTGGGAATCCATGAGCCCCGGCGAATACGCGCGCAAGGGCGCGGGGTTGACGATCTATTGGGGCTGGTTCGAAAGCCCCTTTGGCCCGGCGCTTGTGATGGGCACCGACAAAGGCATCTGCGGCATGGCTTTCGGCGCTGAAACCGGTGAGGAAGAGGCGATGGAGGATATGCTGTCGCGTTGGCCACAGGCAGATTTCGTTGAAGATCCGATGCGCCTGCGTCCCTGGGTGCTCAGCGCCTTCGGTGCGGTTAGCGATCGTTTGGAACCGACACCTCTTTACCTGATCGGCTCCCCCTTGCAGATCAAAGTATGGGAAGCGCTGATGCATATTCCTTCTGGTCAGGTGACAACCTATTCCGAGATTGCGCAGCGGGTGGGTTCACCACAGGCGGTTCGCGCGGTGGGTACTGCAGTGGGGCGCAACCCGGTTAGCTGGCTGATCCCCTGCCATCGCGCCTTGCGGAAATCCGGTGGTCTGGGTGGCTATCACTGGGGTCTGCCAGTGAAACGCGCGATGTTGGCTTATGAAGCGGCACAGGCGGAGGCTTAGCTATTTTCTACCTGTTTTGCTTTCGCTTTTGCACGGCACGCCTTTTTTCTTTGCTGCCCCGTTTCAAGTGCTCTCTTTGGGCAAGTTCGTTCTTCACGTCAGTCCAAGCGTGCTTCCAATTTTCTTGGTCTTTGAAAGCGATTAGGCCGGCGGCTTCTACTGCTTGTTTGTCTTCGACCGTCCAATCGCTTTGAGGGAAGGTTTCTTGCAGGCTTCGCAGGTCATTTAATCGTCTCAGCAGAGAGCCCGTGTGCATTTGAGCCAATTGCTCACCACACACAGGCTCCAAAGTATTTAGAAGCTCAAAGTTAACTGCCAAATTCTGTCTCGCCTATTCTAAGGCCCAACCGCCAACGGATTTGACCTCAAGGAAATCCTCAAGCCCCCACACGCCGCCTTCGCGCCCGTTGCCGGATTGCTTCATTCCCCCGAAAGGTGAGCCCGCGCTGCGCGACTGACCGTTCATTTCAACCATGCCCGACCGCAATACTCGGGCCAAGCGGTTGGCACGTGCACCATCCTGCGTCTGAACATAGTTGGTCAACCCGTAAGGCGTGTCATTGGCGATCTCTATGGCCTCTTCTTCGGTATCGAAGGGGATCATGGTCAGAACCGGGCCAAAGATTTCCTCGCGCGCGACAGTCATCTGGTTGTTGGCATCGGCAAACACTGTTGGGCGTACATAGTATCCCTTGTTCAACCCCTCAGGCCGTCCGGTTCCCCCTGCGACCAGACGGGCACCTTCGTCGATACCTTTCTGGATCAGGTCCTGTATCTTGGTCCATTGCACTTCATTAACGACGGGGCCGATATGGCGGCCTTCTTCCAGCGCCGGTCCAACGGCAACCTTGTTGGCAACTTCGGTCGCTGTCTCGACTGCCTGATCGTAGATCGGGCGCTGCACCAGCATCCGACTGGGGGCATTACAGCTTTGGCCGGTGTTCTGCATCATATGCAGAACACCCCGTTTAACGGCCTTTTCATCTGCATCAGCAAAGACCACATTCGCGCCCTTGCCGCCCAATTCCAGATGCACTTTCTTCAATGTTTCGGCCGCAGCCTTGGAAATCGCGGTGCCCGCACGGGTCGATCCGGTGAAGCTGACCATATCCACGTTTGGATGCGCCGAGAGTTGTGAGCCAACCCCGACACCATCGCCATTGACCAGATTGAACACACCGGGCGGAAAACCCGCCTCGTCCATCATCTCGGCAAAGATTATCGCGTTCAGCGGGCTTTGTTCTGAAGGTTTTAATACCATCGTACAGCCCGCAATCGCTGCTGCGCCTACCTTGAGCGTGATCTGGTTCATCGGCCAGTTCCACGGTGTGATCAGGGCGGCAACGCCCACGGCCTCATAGATAATCCGGTCATTGGGGGCGTGATCGCCAAGTGGGCGTTCGAATTGAAACTCTTTTGCGGCGCGAATGAAATTCTTGAGGTGGTACATCCCGGCGCCCGACTGTGCGCTGCGCGACAGGTCCAGAGGCGCGCCCATCTCAAGTGACATCGCCTGTGCGAGGACTTCAGACCTAGATTGATAGATCTCAGTCAGCTTCTCCACTAATGCGATACGTTCTGCAACCGGCATGGCCATCCAACCGGGCAGGGCGGCCTTGGCGGCAGCCACGGCGGCATCCGTATCGACCTGCCCGCCCAACGAGATCACTGCGCAGGGCTCCTCGGTCGAAGGGTTGATCACGGAAAAGTCATTGGCCGCCGAGGGGGCGACCCATTGGCCGTTGATATAGAACTCGCGTTTTTCGATCATGGCGCATCCTCCTGTGCTAGTTGCACGAAACCGGTATTTTGCGGCCACTCTGGCACCGGGATCAAAACACGGCAAGCAATAATTTGATCAAATTATTTCGTGGGCAAGAATGGTTTAACAATTGTGCAAATTGTTTAGGCTTATCGCGACCGACTCGGGTTTTACAAAAAGGGAGATGCATCATGGGTTTGCGCATCAACGATACGGTTCCGAATTTCACTGCAGAAACGGATCAGGGCACCATTCAGTTCCACGATTGGATCGGCGACAACTGGGCGATCCTGTTCTCGCACCCCAAGGATTTCACCCCTGTCTGCACGACCGAGTTTTCAGCTGTGGCGCAGTTGAACGACGAATGGGCCGCGCGTGGCACTAAGGTCATCGGTGTGTCTGTGGACAATGTTGAAGACCACAAGAAATGGAAAAAAGACATTGAGGCTTATGGCAATGCCAGCCCGGGATTCCCGATCATCGCCGATGATGGTCTGGCCGTCTCCAAGGCGTTCGACATGCTGCCTGCCGAAGCCTATCTGCCCGATGGGCGTACGCCCGCCGACAGTGCCACGGTACGTTCAGTGTTTATCATCGGACCGGACAAGCAATTGAAACTGTCGATGACCTATCCAATGACCGTGGGCCGAAATTTTGCCGAAATTCTGCGCGCGCTGGACGGTCTGCAGATGTCGGCCAAAGGTGTGGCTACGCCAGCGAACTGGGTTCCGGGCGAAGATGTCATAATCCCGCCTGCCGTTTCGAACGACGAAGCGAAAGAGAAGTTTGGCGAGTTCGAGACGATCTTCCCCTATCTGCGCAAGACCAAGGCACCATCGTAAGGTGGGGCCGGGTCAAGGGGGGCTGTCTGCCCCCCATCGCGCCTTGCGGCGCAATTCCCCCCGAAGATATTTTTAGCCAGATGAAGCGGGCGGAATTCCAACTGTGGTGTTCCGAGAATTGGAATGGCCCAAACGCGAGCACCTGGCTTGGACTTGGCGTTTTCAAGACATCAGAGAAATCGGTTCAATCACTGTGTCACAGGTTTTCCTGACCGGGCGGATTCGATCATACATGATGTGAAAAACATATGTGTAGACTGAGTAGGTAATCGTCAGGCCCAGGTTGACGAGCAGCGCGGTTTTCAACGAATGGCCGCCGATCAGCATCAAGAGCGGGCAGGTGATCAGAACGGCCGTAACCTCATGCATCACTGCATGGACGAGGCGCAATCGATGCGGTCTTTCACAGGCCAGCCGACATGTGCAGTTTCGTTCAATCAGGTCGAACAAGGTATTGAATATGGGAGACCAGATAAGCACCACGATAGAAAGCAGTGTAATCAGGGCAAAGCCATGAGCCATCGACGCGCCAACCAGATAGGCGTAGGTCGGCGATACGATGGCGATGCCGATCACCTCGAAACTGCCAGTTTGGATGATACGCTCTTTGAAAGTCCTTAATGTCATCTGGGGCCTTTTTGAAAAAGTGATCCGGATTGAATTCGGCTGTCGCTGGAAGGGATGGTGACTTCTGCTCTTTTTGGCTTCCCTTGGGTAACCTGCCATGACGTGTCTGACTTGACTGTGAACTGGCACACACCCGTGCTGGAGCAGCGGATTTCAATCTGTCTGTCCGGACGTACAGAGGCCCGGGACGTGGTGGCATCAGGTCGTCGGTTCGTGAAGCGACGGAAATGTGATAGGGTAGCGAAGGCAGACTCATCTGCAGGCATGCAACCAGGAACATCGGGCATTCAGACTGTGCATAACAGGAGATGACGATGGCATTTACAGATTGGTATGTTGAGGGCGATGCGTTTGGGAACTGCAACTGCGGTTATGCGTGTCCATGCCAGTTCGAGGAATTACCGACCCAGGGTCATTGCCGGGGGTTTGAGGTGCTGGAGATTTCCAAGGGTCATTTCGGGGACATTGACCTTGCGGGGGCAAAGGCTGCGTTGATCTATGCCTGGCCCGGCCCGATTTTCGAAGGCGGCGGTGAAATGCAGGTGATCATTGACCCAAGTGCCTCGGACGCGCAACGATCTGCACTGGAGAAGGTTTTTCAAGGCGAAGAAACCGAGGAGATGGCGACCCATTGGTTCGTCTTCCGTGCGATGTGCAAAACCCTTCACGAGACCCTATACCTCCCAATTGATTTCGAGATGGATATGGAGGGGCGCACGGCCAAGGTGGTGATTGGCGATGTGCTCAAGTCGACCGGTCGTCCGATTGAAGCACCGCATGGCGGTGGCCCGCATCGGGTTCGGATTGATATCCCCGGCGGGATCGAATTCACCCTGGCCGAGATCGGCAGCGCCTCGACCAAGGCGGATGCGGCGATCAAGCTGGATCTGAATGACAGCTACGGCCAGTGGCACGTCATGAAGCACGGACCGTCAGGTGTGGCGCACTAACGGTCACGCTTCTCCGAAATCCACCAGAACCGGTGCAGTGTCATAGATGATCCGCACCGATTGGAATTGGCTTTGATCCTCGGTCAGTTCGAACAGGTCGACGCACTCAATTGTCTCAGGGTGCCCGTTTCGGATGGTGCGTGTGTAGTTGAAATGCACCGCCATTTGTGGCGCACCCGAAGTGTCGGAAAAGGTGTTCTTGTGAAGGATGGAGCGGTCGCTCGTGATCTTCAGCACGTTGCTGTAAAAGTCCCGCGCCGGTTGCTTTCCAGAAATTGGTGAGGTTGCCGAGGCGCCCTTGGAAAACAAGCCCAGCAATTCAGAACGATCACCACTTTCGAGTGCGCGGAGGTAGCGCCGCGCCAGTTCGTCAATCTGTCTGTTGTCAGACATCGCCATCCCTCCTGCTGGGTCCGTGGGCATATTAGCACGAAAAAGGCCCCGGCGTTTCCGCCGGGGCCTTCGTCACTTGAAAAAAGGGCAGATTACTCTGCGCTCTCCTCTTTCTTTTCTTTCTTCTCGGGAACGATCTCTTCGCCGGTTTCCTGATCGACCACTTTCATCGACAGGCGGACCTTGCCGCGATCGTCAAAGCCCAGCAACTTGACCTTCACTTCCTGACCTTCTTTCAGAACATCCGACGGATGGTTCAGGCGGCGGTTTTCGATCTGGGATACGTGGACCAGACCGTCGCGCTTGCCAAAGAAGTTCACAAAGGCGCCGAAGTCGACGATCTTGACCACTTTACCGGTGTAGACCTGACCTTCTTCAGGCTCAGCGACGATCGAGTGGATCATCTCATAGGCCTTCTTGATCGATTCACCATCAGGCGAGGCGATCTTGATGACGCCGTCGTCGTTGATGTCGACCTTGGCACCCGACACTTCGACGATTTCGCGGATGACTTTACCGCCCGAACCGATCACTTCGCGGATCTTGTCAGTCGGGATGTTCATGGTTTCGATGCGCGGGGCGTGGACCGAGAATTCGTTGGTCTCGGACAGGGCTTTGCCCATCTCACCCAGAATGTGCATGCGGCCGTCCTTGGCTTGCGCCAGGGCTTTCTCCATGATCTCAGGCGTGATGCCCGCGACCTTGATGTCCATCTGCAGCGAGGTGATGCCGTTTTCGGTACCCGCAACCTTGAAGTCCATGTCGCCCAGGTGGTCTTCGTCACCCAGAATGTCCGACAGGATGGCATAGTCGCCATCATCTTCCAGGATCAGACCCATGGCAACACCGGCAACCGGTGCTTTCAGCGGAACGCCCGCATCCATCATCGACAGCGAACCGCCGCAGACCGACGCCATCGAGGACGAGCCGTTGGATTCAGTGATCTCCGACACGATGCGGATCGTGTAGGGGAAGTCGGTCGCCGCAGGCAGAACCGCCTGCAGGGCGCGCCATGCCAGCTTGCCGTGACCGATCTCACGACGACCGGGGCCACCTACGCGGCCAACTTCACCGACCGAGTAGGGAGGGAAGTTGTAGTGCAGCAGGAAGTTCGATTTGAAGTTGCCGTGCAGCGCGTCGATGAACTGCTCATCGTCACCGGTGCCCAGCGTGGTCACGGCCAACGCCTGCGTTTCACCACGGGTGAACAGGGCAGAACCGTGCGTACGCGGCAGCAGCGAGGTTTCGGCTTCGATGCCACGGATGTCGGTGGTCGAGCGGCCATCGATGCGCTTGCCGCCCTTGACGACGTCACCGCGCAGGATGCCGGCCTCCAGCTTTTTCATCGCCGAACCCAGGTTCGCGTCTTCCAGCTGTTCTTCGGTCAGCGCTTCCTTGATCGCTTCACGCGCGGCGGCAACAGCGGCGGTGCGCTCTTGCTTGTCGGTGATCGCAAAGGCGGCGCGCATCTGCTCTTCACCAGCTGCGGCAACAGCGGCGTACAGTTCCGAGTAATCGGGGGCGACGAACTCAAACGGCTCTTTTGCGGTTTCTTCGGCCAGATCAATGATCAGGTCCAGAACCGGCTGGATTTGCTCGTGCGCGAAGTTCACGGCGCCCAGCATTTCAGCCTCGGACAGTTCGTAAGCTTCCGATTCCACCATCATCACGGCGTTCTTGGTGCCGGCAACAACGAGGTCCAGACGCTGTTCGGGGTTCAGGCGCAGGTCCTGCATGTCGTCCACAGTCGGGTTCAGGACGTATTCGCCATCCACGAAACCAACACGAGCACCGGCGATCGGGCCCATGAACGGCGCGCCGGAAATGGTCAGGGCAGCGGATGCCGCGATCATTGCAACGATGTCGGGGTCGTTGACCAGATCGTGGGACAGCACGGTGCACATCACCAGAACTTCGTTTTTGAAACCGTCAACGAACAGCGGGCGGATCGGACGGTCGATCAGACGCGCGGTCAGCGTCTCTTTCTCGGTCGGGCGCGCCTCGCGCTTGAAGAAGCCACCCGGAACTTTACCGGCGGCATAGTATTTTTCCTGATAATGCACGGTCAGCGGGAAAAAGTCCTGACCGGGCTTTTGTTGCTTGGCAAAGGTCACGTTGGCCATGACGCTGGTCTCGCCCAGCGTGGCAATCACGGTGCCGTCGGCCTGACGGGCAACCTTGCCAGTTTCCAGTGTCAGCGTCTCTTCGCCCCACTGCATCGATTTCTTCGTTACATCAAACATATGCGTATCCTAGAACGGAGCACTCCCGCCCCTGCGGGTCTCCGGTTTTGCATGGCGGCCCCATTGCCGCCGACCCCATTTATCTTCCGTTCGAGTGCCGGGGTCAGGGCACAACGTCTCAGATACTCGCGCGCATACATGAGATTGCACCTAAAGGAAAGCGAAACCGAACCGGGTGGGCGGGCTTGTGCTTTGTTGAGATTGTGATCCTCTCGGCATGGACGTTGGGCGCTGCGGGCCGTTAAGATGCGGGCGTATCGTGGGTTTCTGGCGGGAAAAGCGGATGAAGTCCTGGCTGAAGATTGCATTGCTGACGTTGCTGGGCCTGACGGGTCCGGCTGCTGCTGCGCCCGGTTCGCCGCTGGATTGGGGCGCATTGCCAGACCCGGCAGTGCAGAATTACGACGATCCGTTTCGCGCGCTCTCCCCCGAGCAATTCGATGATCTGCTGTTTGCGATCCGTCTCCGCGGCCGATTGCATCAGGATGTTGGCAGTGCGGATGAGCGCCAGAAATGGCAGGAGCTTCTGATCGAAACTGAAGATGCTCTTGCAGCCGACCAGATTGATGTCGATTGGTTGTTGTCCCAACGCGAGATCGTGATTGAGCGACGGGAAAAGGCCAATACCAGCGGAAATCCCAGCCTGAATGGTCAAACGGTGACTCTGACGGGTTTTGCCCTTCCCGCACCACCGGATGAGGATGGGCATTCGGTCGCCTATCTGGTGCCTCAGGCCGGTATGTGCAGCCACCTGCCGCCCCCTGCTCCGAACCAGATGATCCGAGTGAAACTCCGCAACGGATGGACGCCCGCATATGCGCACGAGCCGGTGCGCCTTACCGGACACCTTGTCATTGCACCCACGGACTATGAGATGAACGTGGTCGACGGTCTGATGCCGATGCGCGCTACCTTCCGAATGGATGCTGAGATTGTCGAGACGTTGGAAACAAGGGATGGGCAGACCTCATGGTCACCAACGCTCAAGGATCGGTTGCGCGCGGCAGGCAGCCGTAAAACCGGCGGGGCGCACGTGTCGGATTGAGCAGTCTGCCTGCGCATTTTTGGGGCAGGCAAACTGAAATCTGACCGCGCTTTGCGAAATTTTTGATTACGGTGTAAGCTCTTACCATAAGACCCGCGGTCGAAATGACGGGAAACGCGCCAAGGGGAAACCGAATTTATCTCCGTCCACCGACCGAAGACCTTGGCGTTTGCAGCAGCAAACTGAGGGAAAGTCGAATGGCACAATCCAAGAAAATGTTGGATCCGGATCCCCGGATCTATGATTTTGAGACCGAATACGAGCTGGGGCAAGACAATGTCCGGCCGTTCGGTCTGGACATACACAACCCGGTCTTTTTGATCTCGAGTATCCTGATCTTTGCGTTCGTTCTGATCGCATTGGCCAACCAAGAGGCCGCAGCGACGTTCTTTGGTTGGCTCAGGCCGTGGCTCACCAGCACCTTTGACTGGTTCTTGGTTTTGTCGGTCAATGCGATCACCTTGTTTTGTCTGGCCCTGATCATATTGCCCGTTGGGAAAGTCAGGATTGGCGGCAAGGATGCCAAGCCGGATTACTCGTATGCTGGCTGGATTGCGATGATGTTCGCAGCCGGTATCGGGATCGGGCTGCTGTTTTTCGGAGTTCTCGAACCGGTCTACTATAACTTCGCCGAGAGTGGCGGCGCGCGTCCTCTGGATCTGGATATTGCGGTTCCGGGCAACGAATATATCGGCGTCGTTGGTACGATTCACCATTGGGGTCTCGAAGCATGGGCGGTCTACGCCGCTGTTGGTCTGAGTTTGGCGATCTTCGCTTATAACCTAGGACTTCCGCTGACCTTGCGGTCAGCCTTCTATCCGATCCTAGGCGAACGCGTCTGGGGCTGGTGGGGTCACCTCATCGACACGCTTGCGGTTTTTGCCACATTATTCGGCCTGACAACGTCGCTGGGGTTGGGCGCGCAACAGGTTGCCGCCGGGCTGAATGAAGTCTTTGGCATCGAACCTTCGCCAACAGTTGTCGTGCTGCTGATAATCGGGATCACGATGATCGCATTGGGATCGGTCCTGATGGGTATGGATGCAGGTGTGAAACGGTTGAGTGAGATCAACATGATCATGGCTGTCGGCCTGTTCCTCTTTGTGATCGTGGTCACAGGGGTTGGAACAGCGATCTCGCGCTATTTCAGTGTGATGGCCGACTATGTGCGGCATTTGCCGGCCCTGTCCAATCCGTTCGGACGCGAAGACACCAGTTTCTTCCACGGCTGGACCACCTTCTATTGGGCTTGGTGGATTGCATGGTCGCCCTTTGTCGGCATGTTCATTGCCCGCATCTCCAAGGGCCGCACGGTTCGGGAGTTTGTGATCTGTGCCCTGTTGGCGCCGACAGCGGTCTGCGCCCTTTGGATGTCCACCTTTGGCGGTGCCGCAATTGATATGCTGAACACCGGCGGAGCCGAAGGTGTCCGTGCCACGGTAATCGACAGCTATGCCCCTGAAGGCGCGTTGTTCGGTTTCCTGAAAGAGCTGCCTCTCTACGGTATAGTGGCCCCCATCGCGCTGGTTTTGATCGTGATATTCTTTGTCACCTCGTCCGATTCTGGATCGCTGGTGATCGACACGATCACGGCAGGCGGCAAGATGGACGCCCCTGTGGTGCAGCGGGTGTTCTGGTGCACACTGGAAGGTCTGGTGGCCATCGCATTGCTGTTGGGCGGAGGCCTCTCGGCCCTGCAGGGTGCTGCGGTGTCGACCGGCATCCCCTTCACGCTGGTGGTTCTGATCATGTGCTATTGTCTGTGGCTGGCGCTGAAATCGGAAAAGGCGAAGATGTAGGGCTCTGCCCCACCGTAAAAATGCAGAACGCCCGCCGAATTAGCGGGCGTTCTTAGTTGCGGTTGTTATTTGCGAATTTAGCGGCACATGCTTCCGGAAATGCAGGCGCCGGTTTCCTCCAGAATTACTACGGAATGGCCCGCTGACCCCTCTGGTATCGGAACGCCGGTAGAGATGATGAACTTGACACTATGGCCGCCGTTCAGCCCGGCAGGGAACCTCGGAATAGGTTTATTGATCCTGAAATAGCCATCCGGGGTCTGAGATATGGCTCCTTCGCGCGCTAGTTGCAGCAATCCGGCCTGCTGTGGCAGCACATCATACAGTACCGCTTCGTTAGAGGCGACGACATCATCAAGATTGAATTCCAGTACGCCGCCTCGATTGTACCGGAGCAGCAGGTTCTCCAGTTTGCGCTCAAGGCCGCCGGTTTGATCTGTTGCCGGAGAATCCAACAGTTCAACACCGTCCTCTGTCACCAGGTAGCGCTTGTCGCCTTTGAGTATAGTCAGCCCGCTTGCCTTAGTCGAACTGCTTGAGTTGGCCGATTGGCGCCCGGACGGAAGCTGGATTTCACCAAGTTTGTAGGCTCCCACCACTTTGTCGACATTGCGATTGAGCCGAGAGGCGAGCTGACCTTTGGCGATCAGAGTTTCGCCCGAATCCACGTCTGTGAAGTATTTCGGCAGGCACTCCCGACCCGGTTGAAAATGAATTTTGCTCCTGTCCAGCCCGACGACGCCGACGCCACGTGACATTGCGGGGGCCACAAAACGCTCGACCCGGTTGGTCTCACCGGTCAGCCGCCACACGATAGAATCTTGCGCGGTCGCAATGATGTACAGCGGCTCATCGCCCTTTTCGATGTCAATGATCGCGGCGGAGGTTTCGCGGTCCTGCCCCGAGAGGGCCACGTTCGATATCGCGTACCCTTCATAACCTCCCAGAAGAACAATTTTTGCCCTGGTCGAAGGCTTCGGAAGGTCGCAGTGCAACTCGGGGTCGAACCGGTCTAGCCGGACGGGCTTGGGGCGCACGACATCTGGAGAAATCTTTGCGCTTGCGATCTGATCGACGGTCGTCGCAATTTCTTCAGGGGTAACGGTACCGTCCTTGTTGGCATCGAACCGCATCAGCTCTTCACTGCTGTTACGGTGTCTCTGACTAGGTGCTGATGCTTCCATCGCAGCCTGCCAGAGTTCCTGCAACGTCAGGTTCCCGTCGCGATCACGATCCGACGTAGCGAGAACGGTCCTGAGAACAGTTGCGTGGTTTGTATTCAAATAGGGCAATTGCCGTTCAATTTCGGATGCCGTTATCTCCAGATCACCATCCAGATCGAAGGCCAGATACCCGGTGAGACGCGCTGCCCGATGCTGCGCGATTTTTGTCTCGGCGCGGATGTGTAAGGCCTCCTTGGTCAGTTCCCCGTTTGGCGCAATATCAAGCAGTCGCCGGATCGCATTTTCAGTAAACCCGTTTGGGTCAGTCCTAATCTGTTTCAGAACCTTTTGAGATAACTGGATATTTGGATATTCCTTGACCTCAGTTTGCGCCGCGCCAACTTGCCCAATACAACTTGCCAAGAGAGAAGCGAAAAGCAGTTTCGTGAATTTCATGAGCCTCAAGTCCGTTTGAAAATATGCTGATATGTTTCAAACTACTAAGAGATTTGTCAATGTGGACAAAATCTCTCTTAGGTTGCGTCAAAAAATCGGCTCTAGGTATAGACCCTAATATTAGGTCTGACGATGAACTTGGCGATGTTCCGTTGAACGGTTTCCGGTGGGCACAAAAAAACGCCCGCCAAAACGGCGGGCGTTTATATTAGAAAATCCGGATCTCAGATCCCGTACAAAAAGTACGAAAAGTGCTTAGCGACGGATGCCCAGCTTTTTGATCAGGTCCTGGTAGCGCGCTTCTTCTTTGCCCTTCAGATAGTCCAGCAGCTTACGGCGCTGGGCGACCATTTTCAGCAGACCGCGACGACCGTGGTTGTCTTTCTTGTGGGTCTTGAAGTGCTCGGTCAGGGTGGTGATACGCGAGGTCAGGATGGCAACCTGTACTTCAGGCGAGCCGGTGTCGCCCTCTTTGGTGCCGAATTCTTTCATGACGCGTGCTTTTTCAGCGGCAGTAATCGACATCGGGGTCTCCTTCAAAGGTTAGAGTTGATGGCGCAGGCCGGGATGTCGTCCAGCACAGGCCCATGGAGAAAACCGCACCGATTCCGATGCGGATGGGCGCGTATAAGCGCATTTTGAGTAAATGGCAAAGGGATTCTACCGGATCAGCCCAAAGCGCTTAGCCGGGCCAGTTCTACTTCGGTAATCAGCTGTATATCGTCTGCGGTCAACCCCTCGGCGCCCAGCAATCGCGCCACGTCGAGTCCGTTGATCTGAACATGGGTCAGATTTTCATTGGTGGCGTCTTGTTCAATCTGGATGTCGGGGTCTTCGGGACCGTCCCAGGTGATGAACAATTTGTCCTGGCCGGGCTGAAAATCCATAACGGTGATGGGTTCCTCTTCAGGTTCGGGAGCGAGGATAATGTCATCCGCATCGTCGCCGCCGGTGACGATATCGCCGCTGTCGGCTAGGATCGTATCCCCTCCGGCACCGCCATTCAGGAAGTCGGGGGCTTGCTCGCCGTCGCCATCTTGGCCATTCAGAATATCGTCGCCATCACCTCCGAACAGAACATCCTCACCTGTGCCACCATTCAGCACGTCGTCGCCAAACCCGCCATGCAGGGCGTCGTCACCCGCACCCCCGGCCAGAATATCATCATCCTGCCCGCCATAGAGCGTATCTGCGCCCTCACCCCCATCCATCTGATCCGCGCCGAAATGGCCGTATAGCGCGTCGTCGCCCTTACCCCCCAGCAGCAGATCATCACCATGTTCCCCGTGCAGGGTATCGTTGCCTTCACCACCCGCGATTGTATCCGCGCCCTTGCCCCCATGCAGGACATCATGACCCGCGCCGCCGTCTATGGCGTCATCCGCGCCGTAACCGTTGATCTGATCGTTTCCGTCCTGACCAGTCAGGACATCGTTTTGATCCGTTCCAGTAATGACAAGATCGCCTTCGAATTCGGACAGAATGGTGCCGGTCGAAGGTTCCTTAGGTTCAGTGGTATCTTCCGGCGCGCTCTGGTCTTCGTCGATCTCCAGAAACTCGCCCTCAGAGATTTCATCTGGCTGATCTTCGATGTTGTCGTCATCCTTGGAATCGTCCTCGGGGATGAATGCGTCGCTGATCGCGTAGGCGGCACCGCCGACAGCGGCCAGACTCAGGACACCGATCAGAAACATGGGAACCCTCCGTCAACGCGCTGCTCCGAGGGTAAATGTCTTATACATTCAACAGTTTGGTCAAAGCCAAGCTGATCAAATGGTTAATCCTTTGTTACCACGGTTCGGGTTGTTGGGTATAAGCTATATACAGCGGGTGCTTCGGATGCCCTGCTTTGGTCAGGCCCAGATGAAACAGAGGTTGACCGGTGCCGCGCAGCAGTGTTTCAACCGCCGGACCGCGCTCCAAGTGTGCGCCATGGGTTCCCCATGCGGCGATGACCTGATCGGCCCATTGAACCCCGTCCAGAATGGCCGTGTCATTCTCTGGCCCCACCGGATCAGCGGCGGCGCGCATCTTGCGTGGGTCGGTGTCGCGCCAGGCAAAGATGTTGGTCACCTGAAACGCGCCGAACCCTAAGGCCCGCGCGCGACGCTCGCAACGTTCGACCGTTGGGTCGTTCTGCACTTCGGTCGCAGTGGATGGGTTCAGCATCACGAATAACGCCTTGCGCCCATCCGGATCCCAGATGCGGGTCAGGCTGTATCGATACTTCTCGCAATCGGAATAGATGGCGGTCGAGGGCGCGTCGCCCTTGGTGTGGGAACGGGTGATCATGCCACCGGCCTAGCACGCTGTTTAGGCAACGAAAACCCGGCTGGGATGCAATTCGCCGGATTTGTAGATACCCACGGCCACAGCCTTGCCATCCAGCGAAGCCCAGGCCTCATCGCCGTATTCGACGTCCGACGCCAGAACCATACCCGGATTGCCATTGCGCAGGCGAGTGGCACCTTCGGGGGTGCATTTCAATTCAGGCAGGTCGGCGAGGCCGGTTTCCAGCGGATGCAGGTATTCGTCCAGTGCGGTGGTCTTGGCCATCTCGTCGATCTGTTCGACGTTCAACCCGTCTTCGACCTCAAACGGGCCGGACCAGATGCGACGCAGCTCTTTAACGTGGCCATGACACCCCAGCGCCGCGCCCAGATCGCGCGCGATAGAGCGAACATAGCCACCCTTTCCGCAGGTCATTTCCAGCACAACGTGATCTTCGTCGGGACGGTCGACCAGAATCAACTCCTCGACCCATAGCGGGCGGGCCGACAGTTCAACGTCCTCGCCATCGCGGGCTAGCTTATAGGCGCGCTGGCCGTCGATCTTCACAGCCGAGAACTTGGGCGGCACCTGCATGATGTCCCCCAGAAACGGGGTTAGCGCCTGTTTGATGTCGTCGTCCGATGGGCGCGCGTCGCTTTCGGCAATCACTTCGCCTTCGGCGTCGTCGGTGTTAGTGGCCTGACCCAGTCGCACGGTGAAGGTGTATGCCTTGAGCGCATCGGTGATGTAGGGAACAGTTTTGGTCGCTTCTCCCAGCGCCACGGCCAGAACGCCCGTCGCTTCGGGGTCCAGCGTGCCCGCATGGCCCGCTTTCTTGGCGTCCATCGCCCAACGCACCTTGTTGACCACCGCGGTTGAGGTCATGCCCGCGGGTTTGTCCACCACCAGCCAACCGGAAATGTCGCGACCCTTGCGTTTGCGTCCCATATCTCACCTGAATTCTTGCTAAGGCGCGCGAGTTAGCGGATCGCCTCAGCGCTGTCAATTTCTGGGCGCGTCTTCGACCACACCCACGATCGGTCCTAGCGAGAACCCGATATCCGACCGGTTGCTGGCACGCTCATACATTCGCGAGATATTGCCATCAAAGAACAGCGCGTTCGGGGTCTTCAGCACGTCGCGAAACAGGCTTCCGAATTCGTGGAAGGTGACGTAATCCTCGGAAATCGCAAACACTGCGCGCGTGCCATCAGCGCTGGTGCCCACGCCATTGCGTACATAAAGCGAGGTCGAATCGGGCAAGAAACGCGGGTGCAATTCGCCATCAATGACCAGCATCGGGCCGGATTGGGTGGCAAAGCGGCACTGGGGCTGCTGATCGACGAAATCAAGCGTCTCGAACACATCAGCACGGCCATCGCGGATGCAGAACACACCATTGGGCAACAGGCCGAAATTGCCGGGGCCAGCGTTGGGGATCACGCGCATATGCTCCTGACCTTCTTCGACATAATGGCCGACCGGTGAGCGATCGTCGTGATACATGCCCGCATTCATCGCAAAGGCGAGGCGCTTTCCATCGGGTTCAAGCGCCTCATTCACTGACGAAAAGTGACCCAGCAGGTTGCCTTCCTCATCATTGAGGAACAGCCGCAACTGCTCATTGGCGGCATCCACTTCGCAGATAGTATACCGTTTGTCCTCATGAGTTATCTTTTCGCAGGTCACCGCCCCGGCCTGCGCGGCCCACAGGACCGCGCCCAGCGTGGCAAGTGCTCGGATCACTCGTCCAGATCGCGGCGCACCGCGTCCTGGCTGAACATGCGGCGGGTGTCGTCGAGACGGTCAAACGTGTCATCCAGTCGGAACCGCAGATCGGGCGAGAATTTCAGCCCGACCTTCTTGCCCACCGCGCGCCGCAGCTCTCCCTTGTTGCGGGCGAGCAGTTCGATCACGTCCTCCTGCCCCTTACCGCCCAAAGGCAGCACATAGGCAGTTGCGATCTTCAAATCGGGCGAGGTGCGCACCTCGCCCACGGTGATCGACATGCGGTTCAGGTCGGGGTCGTGGACATCTCCGCGTGCCAGAACCTCAGACAGGGTGCGGCGGATCAGTTCGCCGACGCGCAGCTGTCGTTGGGACGGGCCGGGGCCATCGTGGAATTTGTTCTTTGCCATATCCCCGATCTAAGCCCAAATCCGGCCTTTGCCAAGCGGGCGCGAACCGGGTAGGAGGCATTGAGCCGACTAATTCGAAAAGGACCAGCGCAATGACCCATATTCCGGGGATCGTCATCACAGGGGCTTCGGGCCGTATGGGGCAGATGCTGATCAAAACCGTGACGGACAGTGACCAAGCCCGTCTGGTCGGCGTGGTTGAACGTGCGGGCCATGACTGGATCGGTCAGGATGTGGGCGAAGCGATGGGCGGTCAGGCGCTGGGCGTTACCGTGACCGACGACCCGCTGGAAGCCTTTGCACAGGCGCAGGCCGTGATCGACTTTACCGCGCCCGAAGCAACGCTGGAATTTGCCGCGCTGGCGGCACAGGCGCGGTGTGTCCACGTGATTGGCACCACCGGCATGAGTGATGAACAGATCGCGGCGCTGGAGCCTGCCTCGCGCCATGCGGTGATCGTGCGGGCCGGGAATATGAGCCTCGGCGTCAACCTGCTGGTGCAACTGACCAAAAAGGTCGCCGCTGCGCTGGATGAGGATTTCGACATCGAGGTGATCGAAGGCCACCATCACCACAAGGTCGATGCGCCCTCGGGGACCGCGCTGATGCTGGGTGAGGCCGCCGCCGAGGGGCGGGGGGTCAATCTAGCGGATGTGTCCGACCGCGGCCGCGACGGCATCACCGGTGCACGCCAACGCGGCAATATCGGTTTCCACGCCATTCGCGGAGGCGACATCGTCGGCGAACATGACGTTCTGTTCGCCGCCCCCGGAGAACGCATCGTCCTGAGACATCTGGCCACCGACCGAGCCATCTTTGCCCGCGGCGCGTTGAAGGCGGCGCTTTGGGGTCAGGGCAAAGCACCGGGTCAGTACGACATGGTGGATGTGCTGGGGTTGTAAGCCGTAGACGTATCACCTCGGGGCGCTAAGCTCTGCTTATGCGGACCCTGAGATCTCGTGTGGCGTTCAGCCTGTTGCTGATAGTGTTCTATCTGACGCTGTTGCCTTTTGTGGTGCATGGGTTCGGCATGATCGGCATAGGATTGTCTGATGATGCCGCCCGGAACAGCTATTTATTCGCCGATGGCCAAAGTGTCGGAAACGCGGCTATGATGCTGCATATCCTGACCGGGACAATTCTGGTGGCGCTGGTGCCTCTGCAACTGATCCGCGCCCTGCGGCAGAGGTTCAACGGGTTTCATCGTGCGCTGGGCGGGGTGTTGATTGCGCTGGGGCTGATCACTGGGCTGGCCGGAATGACCTACATCCCTCTGCGCGGAACCATTGGCGGGCCGGTGATGTCTGCGGCGTTTTTCCTCTATGGGCTGTGCCTTTTCACCTCGGCGCTGATGCTGGCGCGTATGGCGCGGACCAGGAACCGTGAAGGGCATTGGGCCTGGGGCTTGCGGCTGTTCTGGCTGGCATTGGGGTCGTGGCTCTACCGGGTGCATTACACGGTTTGGTACCTGTTGACCGGAGGGGTTGGATCAAAGTCCGATTTCTCGGGCCCTTTCGATCTTGTGCAGAATTTTGCTTTTTTCTTACCCTACTTGCTGGCGGTGCAAATCTGGATCATGCGCAACCGTTCCGTGCATTAGGGTGCGTTGGTTACAGGTCTTTGACCTTGTCCGCGCGTAAGGGGCAGGCGAGGTAGACGCCGAACTCTTGGCCGATATCGGCGCTGACGCGGGCATGAACCCGCCCTTGGCGGTCAAGGAAACGTTGATTGTCCTCAACCGGGAAAATCCCCTCGTGCCAGATGCCGGGGTGGATATAGAGCCCGCGCGAGCCGTCACACCAAAACGCCACCACTTTCTCGGGCGTCAGATTATCACCGGGTAGGGCTGCGGGGACGATGAAGGGCTTATTGTCCAGTGGCCAGAACATCTGTCCGCCGTCCGGGTGATAGTTCATATGCCACAGCAGCACCTGATCACGCGGCGCGGTCTGCTGCTCGGTCCGGGCCTGTTGCGGGTCGGCGGACCAGCCGAGGACATAGTGCCCCTTGACCGCTTCGTTCTCGCCATAGAGAACATCGCCCTGCCAATCGCACTTGAACGTGCCTTCGACCCAGCCCGCTTCATCGCCGGTGCCCTCATCGATGGGGCGCCAGCCTTGCTGAGGCCAGCGCACGATCTCGATTTCGAAACTTTCGGGGTCATCCACCAGACAGCCATAACCTTTGACCGACTCGTCAGTGGCCCGGATCAAAGGCACTTCGTGCCAAGGCAGCGAGGGTTTCGAGCTGGCTTCAAAGATATATTCCGGCGCGTTCATGCCGCCCCCAGATGCCTGTCGACCATGCGCTGCACCATGGGGGCGAAATGGGCGAAATCCGGCGTTTCCATATCGGCGCGTTTACCGGCCTCGTCCAGATACCGCACCTGGATGATCTCTTTCAGGTTGGGGTTGGCCTCAAACTCGGCGACCTCTTCGGCGCTCATCGGGCCGCCCTGTAGTTCCAAAGTATGAACCGAGGCGGGGGACAAGCGGTTGAAATACTCCGGCTTGGTGGCGCAGAGATAGCGCTTGGCCGCGACGTGATAGCGACAGCAATCGGTGATCACCGAAGGGAAGAACTGCTCCAGCACCTCGGCGCCGGCATCCTCGTGGTGGCGGTCTTCGGTATCGTCGGGGTGGTAGGTGCCAAATTCCGAGGTAAAATGGCCAATGTCATGCAGCAACGCGCCGACGATGATCTCTTCTGGCTGGCCGTTCTGCTCGGCGATAGTCGCGCCTTGCAGCATGTGTTCGGCCATGGTGACCGGCTCGCCCAGATATTCCTCACCGCCGCGGCGCTCGAAGATATCGCCGATGAAAGCCACGATATTGTCCCGGTTCAGGGTAGAAAAATCGGGTTTCATTCCGCCGCCTCCGGTTGGGCCATTTCCATCGCGGCCAAAGTCGACAGCAAACCATCCTTGTCGGCATAGCAACCCTGCAGCCAGCGCGAACCGGCACCGGAATAACCCAGGCGCGCGTGTAGAACGCGGGTGTTGTCGACGATGAAACTTTCGCCCGGTTCCAGTTTGAACGACACACCCATGGCTGGGTCATCGATGATTTCGCCCAGTTGCCGATAGGCGGCATAATATGCCTCCATCTTGTCGAAGGGCACATCCACAAACGGGGCCGAGGACCGGTTGTTGAAGCGGATGCCGACCAGCTCTCCATCCGGCGACAGTTCGATCATCGGGCGGCGCGAGCGCAGGCAAACCCCGTCGGAGCCTTTGTATTCGAACCGCGCCGGGTAGCCCGCCAGCAGGGCAAAGCTCTCGGGGTTCTGTGCGCGCAGCTTTTCCGCCGCGCGGAATCCGTCGACGACGATGGAATCGCCGCCTTCGGCGCTGTTTTCCAGACAGTAAAGGATCTGCAGCGTCGGTACCGGGTCGCGATAGGGGTTGTCGGTATGGGCCTGCAAACCCAACCCGGTATAGGCGAGGTTGGTCGGGTTCACCTCGGTCCGGACCTCGAAATAGGGGCCATAGTTGGTCTCGCGCACATAGCCGAACAGATCGGCCACTTTCAGCAGCGATTCCGGCTCGGTCGGGCAGCAGGTCAGCTTGGCAAAGCCGAACTCGGCGACAGCAGCCAGCCAGTCACGCTTGGCGGCGGGAGAGGCGTGAACCTCATTCCAGTCACCGCTGGGCGCGTCAATGCCGCGTTCCCAAGTGGTGATGCCGGGGGCGGTGCGGCCAAACTCGACCGGCGCATCGCGATCATAGACGTGATCGGCCAGCCAAGTGGCGGGGAAGGTTACGCACTTGTCTTCGGGCTGAAAGGTGACCTGCAGGTCGCCATTCACCACCTCGGCCGCGCTGACTGCGATATTAGTGGGAATGTCGCCGATAGTGATCAGGCGCTGGCCGTTGCCGGGCGCGCGGGTGTCGGAATCCAGCGCGTTGTCACGCAGCCAGATGGCGTGAAAGCGGGCCTGGGTGCCGGTATCGAATTCTACGGTCACAACCGAAGATTCATGAGTGACGTTGCGCAGCATGGGGGGTCTCCTGTTCGGCGCGTCTTTGGTTGAGCAGATACGTCTTTCATGGCATTACGACAATTAATGCTTCTTTCGGCTGAGGGTTGGATAATCTTATGGCTAAGAAAAAGATCGGATTGCCGCCCTTGGACTGGCTGCGTGTGTTCGAAGCCGCCGGGCGGCTTGGCGGGTTCTCGGCCGCGGCGCGGGAATTCGGGCTGACGCAGGCGGCGGTCAGCCAGCGGATCGGCAACCTTGAGGCATGGCTGGGCCGGACACTGTTTGTGCGAGAGGCGCGGGGGGTGTCACTGACGGTCGAGGGCGAAAGTTATCTGCCGCTGGTTCAGGACAGCCTGCAGGCGCTTGAGCGCAACACCGAGGATCTGTTCGGCAAATCGCCCCGAGAACTGCGTGTCGCGGGGTTGTCGTCGAACATTCATGCACTGGTACTGCCCGGCCTCGCTCGGTTTCAGGAGTTGCGGCCCAAGGTACAGGTAATGACGGATTCCGTCGCGCGGCGATCGTCACTGGACGAAGAGCGGACATGGCTGCAAATCCGCTATGGTCGCGGGGCCTGGCCTGGCCGCGACGCTGCCCTTATCGCGCGCGAGGTTCTGGTACCCATGGCCGCGCCGGGAGTGGAATGGGGCGCGCCACTGATTGATCTGCGTGGAGAACGGCCCGCATGGCGGGACTGGGCGCGCAAGACGGATCAGGGCGAATTACCCGGGTCGTCGAAACTCAGCTTCGATTCGATGGAACACGCGATCTCGGCAGCGCGGAAGGGGATGGGGGTGGTGCTGGGATCGGTGCCTCTGGCCAATGCGGACTTACAATCCGGGCAGTTGCGTCGGTTGGATCTGCCCGCGTTGCAGACCAAGGATGGTTATTGGCTGACATGGCCCGAGGACAGGGCCAAATCGAAAAAGCAGCGTGCCCTGATTGCTGACTTTCTGCAGGCATTGCAGGGCTAAGCGATCAGAAATCGATCGCGATACCCTTCTTCTCCCAATCGCCATAGCGGGCTGGATCAGGTCCGTCGCGGCCACCCAATTCCTTTGGTAGATCCTTGGCTTCTGCCTTGGCTTTTTTGCGGCGTTCTTCAGCCTCGGCCAAGGCGCGCAGGGCGGCAGGGGGCAGGTCTTTGCGGTCGTCACTCATGACTTCGGGTTCCTTTCCGTGCAGGGGCTTGATATACGCCCGCGTCCGCTGTTGGCAATGCGGGCGAGGATTTATTCAAAGGCGATTCCATGTCCGACAACGCAACGGCGGCCCGACGCAGCGCGATTTATCTGCTGGATCAGATACTGGGTGAAGGACGGCTTTTGTCCGAATGTCTGGCCGCAGGCGCATTGGATCGTCTTGGACCAGAGGACCGGGCGCGGGCGCAACGTCTGACGTTGGAAACCCTGCGCGGGCTAGAGCGCGCCGACCGTCTGCTGGCAAATCATCTGAATAGAACACCTGCGCTGACCGTTCATAATGCGCTGCGTCTGGGCGCGGTTGAGTTGTGCCACGGTGAGGCAGCACATGGCGTGGTTAACTCCATGGTCGAGATCGTGGGCCGCTCGCGCAAGCATAGCCGCCTCAAGGGGTTAGTGAACGCGGTGCTGCGCAAGGTGGCGGCAGAAGGGCCAGAGGCATGGCCAAAGATGCGCATTCCGCGCCTGCCTGAATGGTTGCGTGACCCGCTGATCATGGCCTGGGGCAAAGAGGCTGTTGCAGGAATGGAGCAGGCTCATTTCACAGGCGCCCCGCTTGATCTTACGCTGAAACCGGGCGCAACGGGTCCGGGTGAGGCGTTGCCAACCGGATCGACGCGGGTGCGGGATGCTGGGCAGGTGTCGGCCTTGCCCGGCTATGACAAGGGCGACTGGTGGGTGCAGGATGCGGCAGCGGCTTTGCCGGTGCAGGTGCTGGCGCCGCAAACCGGTGAAACCGTGCTGGACCTCTGCGCCGCGCCGGGAGGGAAGACTCTGCAACTGGCCGCCGCCGGGGCCAAGGTCACCGCTCTGGATATCTCCGACTCTCGGCTGGAGCGGGTGCGCGAGAACCTCAAGCGCACCGGTCTGAAGGCAAATGTCATAGCGGGCGACGCGCTCGAGCATCAGGGTATGTATGACGCGGTCCTGTTGGACGCGCCTTGTTCCGCCACCGGCACCATCCGCCGCCACCCCGATCTGCCGTTTGCCAAGGACGGTTCGGAATTCGGCGGGCTGATCGAGTTACAGGCGCAGATGCTGGCCCATGCATGGAACCTTCTGAAACCCGGCGGGCGGTTAGTATATTGCACGTGCTCGTTGCTGCCAGATGAGGGTGAGGTGCAGATCGAAGAGGCGCTGGACCAGTTTCCGGATATGAGTATCAACCGCGATGCGTTGCTTGTGACTGGGGTCGAAGAAAGCTGGATCACCGAAGAGGGCGGCTTGCGCTTGCGACCCGATTATTGGGCGGATCTTGGTGGTATGGACGGGTTCTATGTTGCCTGTCTGAACAAATCCGCGTGACAACACGCTTTTCGGTGACTTGACGATCAACGCGGTCTATCGTTGGGTCTCAGGCGCCAGCAGAGCGCGAGAGGCAGAGTAACGAGCGTCATGTCGAACCCAGATACCATGACCAACCGGTGGACGCGGTTTCAGAACCGCCTTTATGCGCGGCTCAGCCAGCGGCGCAAGGCAGTTACCGGATTTGTCTCCGAGCCTGAGCCACGCACGGTTGGATCGTTCGCGCGCGGGCGGCAGTTGGTGGCGGGTAACCTTTTGTTCGCTGGATATCTGGTCGAGGCGCAGGACACCGAACTGTGGGATGTAGCGGCGCCCAGCGTTGGCTTTGATAATGAACGCCACGGCTTTGCCTGGTTGGACGACCTTGCCGCGGTCGGAGACATGCGGGCGCGGGAAAAGGCCCAACGTTGGGTCTGGGGTTGGATAGATGCGCATGGTCGCGGGCAGGGGCCTGGTTGGGCTCCGGATCTGACCGGTCGGCGCGTCATGCGCTGGATCAATCATGCCGTCTTTCTGCTGCGCGGCGCGGATGAAAATCAACGGCAGGCATTCTTTCGTGCATTGGCGCAGCAGGCATGGTTCCTGTCCAAGCGCTGGCATGCGGCCACGCCGGGACTGCCTCGGTTCGAAGCTCTGGCCGGTCTGGTTCAGGCCGGATTAGCGCTGGAGGGGCTAGAGCAGATGGCTGATCCGGCGCTGCGTGCACTGGCTAAGGAATGCGAAAGGCAGATCGACGCGCAAGGTGGGATTCCGACCCGCAACCCGGAAGAATTGCTTGAGGTTTTTACTTTGCTGTCATGGACCTCATCTGCGTTGGGCGACTTGGGGCGAGGGACGCCCGGAGCGCAGGCAGATGCCATTAAGCGTATGGCGCCGACCTTGCGCAGCCTGCGCCATTCTGACGGTGCGCTTGCGCGGTTCCATGGTGGCGGGCGCGGCGTTGAAGGCCGTCTGGATCAGGCGCTTGTTCAAAGCGGAGTTCGGCCACATCACGCCAAGGGCCTGGCGATGGGTTATGCCCGGCTTTATGCCGCGCGCACCAGCGTGATCGTGGATGCCAGCGCACCGCCAAAGGGCGCGGCGTCTTATAATGCCCATGCCTCGACCCTTGCGTTCGAATTGACCTCGGGGCGGCGGCCACTGATCGTGAATTGCGGTTCGGGTGAAAGTTTCGGCATGGAATGGCGGCGGGCCGGACGGGCGACTCCGTCCCATTCGACGCTATGCCTGGACGGCTATTCCAGCGGTCGTTTGGCGACCGTAGCTGCCGGTACCGATCTTGAAGCGCTGGTTGATGCACCGCAGGACGTTCCTGTCGATGAGGAGGATGCGCACGAAGGCACCCGCTTTATGGTCGGGCATGACGGGTATACCAAAACCTTTGGCCTGACCCATGCCCGTACCTTTGAGCTGCGGTTTGATGGGCGCGAGCTAATTGGCGAAGATATTTTGCTGACCGTAACCGACAAGGCTAAGCGGCGGTTCGACAAAGCGATGGATGCCTCGGGGTTGAAGGGCATTGGCTTCGATATACGATTTCACCTGCATCCCGACGTCGATGCAGCCATTGATTTGGGGGGCGCGGCGGTGTCGATGGCGCTCAAAAGCGGAGAGATCTGGGTTTTCCGTCATGATGGCGTGGGAAAATTAACAGTTGAACCAAGCGTTTATCTTGAAAAAGGCCGTTTAAAGCCACGCGCGACAAAACAGATCGTTCTATCCGGGCGCGCAATGGAGTATGCGACGCGCATCCGGTGGACGCTAAGCAAGGCACAGGACACTGCCTATGCCGTGCGTGATCTGCACCGGGACGAGCCCGAGTTTGACTGACGCCAAAAGGACCTTTGGACCCATGACCGATCTTCACCCCGTGCGCCGCGCGTTGCTTTCCGTTTCCGACAAGACCGGGCTGATCGAGCTGGGCAAGGCGCTGTCCGAGCGCGGCGTTGAACTGCTGTCGACCGGCGGTACGGCCAAGGCACTGCGTGATGCAGGGCTTGAGGTGAAGGATGTCAGCGATGTAACCGGTTTTCCGGAGATGATGGATGGCCGGGTCAAGACTCTGCACCCGATGGTGCATGGCGGCCTTTTGGCTCTGCGCGACAACGACACCCATGTCGCCGCGATGGAGGAACATGGCATCGGCGCAATCGATCTGCTGGTGGTAAACCTCTATCCCTTCGAGGCGACCGTGGCCAAAGGCGCAGGCTATGACGAGTGCATCGAGAACATCGATATCGGTGGTCCGGCGATGATCCGTGCGGCTTCGAAAAACCATTCCTTTGTAAACGTGGTGGTGGATGTCGAGGATTACTCGTCGCTGTTGGATCAACTGGAAGAGAATTACGGTAAAACGTCCTATGGTTTCCGTCAGTGGCTGGCGCAGAAGGCTTATGCCCGCACCGCCGCCTATGACACCGCCGTGTCGAACTGGATGGCCGATGCGCTGCAGCTTGAGGCCCCCAAGCGTCGCGCCTTTGCGGGTGAGCTGAAGCAGACCCTGCGTTACGGTGAAAACAGCCACCAGCAGGCTGCGTTTTACACTGATGGCACCAACCGTCCCGGTGTTGCGACCGCTGTTCAGCATCAGGGCAAGGAACTGAGCTATAACAACATCAACGACACCGACGCGGCGTTCGAGCTGGTGGCCGAATTCGATCCGGCCAACACCGCAGCTTGCGCCATCATCAAGCACGCCAACCCCTGCGGTGTAGCCACGGGCGCAACGCTGATCGAGGCCTACAAGGCCGCGTTTGATTGCGATCGCACCTCGGCCTTTGGCGGCATCGTGGCGCTGAACCAACCGCTTGATGCCGAAACCGCGCAAGAAATCACCGGCATCTTTACCGAGGTTGTGATTGCCCCCGGCGCCTCGGATGAGGCCAAGGCCATCTTTGCCGCCAAGAAGAACCTCCGCCTGCTGACGACCGAGGCTCTGCCGGATGTGACCGCAGGCGGAAAAACCGTGCGTCAGGTCGCCGGTGGCCTGCTGGTGCAGGACAAGGATAACGGTTTTGTCGGTATGGATGACCTGAAAGTCGTCACCAAGAAAGCCCCGACCGAGGAGCAAATGCGCGACCTGCTGTTTGCCTGGAAAGTGGCCAAGCACGTCAAATCCAATGCGATTGTCTACGTCAAGGATGGCGCGACCGTTGGGGTGGGTGCCGGTCAGATGAGTCGCGTCGATTCGGCCCTGATCGCCGCCAAGAAAGCCGAGCGCATGGCCGATGTGCTTGGCTTGCCGCAGCCGCTGACCATCGGCTCGGCGGTGGCCTCGGACGCGTTCTTCCCTTTCCCTGACGGTCTGATGGAAGCAGCCGAGGCGGGCGCGACCTGTGTTATCCAGCCCGGCGGCTCGATGCGCGACGACGAGGTGATCGCGGCGGCGGATGAAGCGGGTCTTGCCATGGTCTTCACCGGCATGCGCCACTTCCGCCACTGATGCGCAAGCGCCTTCTGCTCTGGGCCGCGCTGGCCGCGTTTCTGATCGACCAGATCAGCAAATATCTGGTCGTTCACGTGATGCGCGTGGCCGAGGGGAATATCGACGTGTTGCCGCCCCTGCTGGTGTTCAAGTATGGCGAGAATCGCGGCATTAATTTCGGCCTGTTTCAGGGCAATTCAGAAGCAGCGCGCTGGGTGTTGATCGGCATTTCGCTGGCGATCTCGATCGGAGTTCTGGTCTGGCTGATGCGCTCCATGCCATCGAAACTGATGCTGTTCTGCGGCGGGTTGCTGATTGGTGGTGCGCTGGCCAATGTGGTGGACAGGGTTCTCTATGGCTATGTTCTGGACTTCCTCAACATGTCCTGCTGCGGCATCAACAACCCGTTTGTGTTCAATCTGGCAGATGTGTTCATCTTTGCAGGCGCTTTCGGACTTGTGTTCTTTGATGGCAAAAAGCCCTCGTGACCTGCCCGGGGAAATGGGATAAAAGCGCCTGAAACTGGCTGGAGACTCTGATGCGGTTGCCGCGTTCCATACTTGCTGTGACATTGGCCTTTGCGGTTGCAGGGTGTTCGGATATCGGTCTGCGCCATCTGGAAGCCCCCGGTGATGGTCCGGATGAGTTCTCGGTCATGCCGGTGAAACCGTTGACCCAGCCCAAGGATTACAAATTCCTGCCCGCGCCCACACCGGGCGGTGCCAACCTGACCGATCCGAACCCCAAGGCTGACGCAGTTGTTGCGCTGGGCGGAAATGAGGCAGCTTTGAACCCCAATACCGCTGTCCCATCTGGTGATGCAGCATTGGTGACGGCCTCCAGCCGCTATGGTGTGCCCAGCAATACACGTCAGGTCGTTGATACCGAGGATGCCGAATTCCGTAGAAAGCAGGGCCGTTGGACAAGGTTGCGCCTGTTCAAGGTCGACCGGTATGAGCAGGTCTATCAGCGCCAGGCGCTGGACGCTGACGCTCAGAACCAGGCGGCGCGGCGCGTGGGGCTGGAAACGCCATCTGCGCCTCCGGGAAATGAATAAATCTTAACTTTCCGTCATTGGCCTTGAACCTGCGCCGCACCACCGTAATTTGAACAATATCAAATGAAACGGAGGATGCCCCATGGTTCGGGCCCTGGCATTATCTGCCGCCCTGTTCGCCGCCGCCCCTTTGATGGCCAAAGAAGGGCATGAGGCAGTTACGACTTTCACGCTGGACAATGGCATGGATGTCGTCGTGATCGAGGATCACCGCGCACCGGTCGTGCAGCACATGGTCTGGTATCGCGCTGGATCGGCGGATGAGCCTGTGGGGTCGTCCGGTGTTGCGCATTTCCTGGAGCATCTGTTGTTCAAGGGTACGGATACGCTGGCACCGGGGGAGTTCTCGGCCACTGTTGCGGCCAATGGCGGCAATGACAACGCATTCACCTCCTACGACTACACCGCTTACTTTCAACGCGTCGCCGCCGATCGGTTGGAGCTGATGATGCGGATGGAAGCGGATCGTATGCGCAATATCCGCCTGACCGAAGAGGATATCGCCACCGAACGCGACGTGATCCTCGAAGAACGCAATCAGCGCACGGAAAACAGCCCCCGTGCCCTGTTCGGTGAACAGATGAGCGCGGCGCAGTACCTCAACCATCGTTATGGCGTGCCCATTATCGGTTGGCGGCACGAGATGGAGACATTGGATATGGAGGATGCGCTGTCGTTCTACCAGACCCACTATGCGCCCAATAACGCCATTCTGGTGGTGACCGGAGATGTTGAGCCCGATGAAGTCAAAACACTGGCGGAACAGTATTATGGCGTCATCCCGGCCAACGCGGACCTGCCCGAGCGAATCCGCTCGCAAGAGCCGCCGCAGTCGGCTGAACGCCGTCTGACCTTCAAAGACCCGCGTGTTTCACAACCCTATGTGCAGCGCAGCTATCTGGCGCCCGAACGGGACGCAGGTGCGCAGGAAAAGGCCGCCGCACTGTACCTGCTGGCCGAATTGCTGGGGGGCAGTACGACGTCTTATTTGAACGAAAAGCTGCAGTTCGAGCAGCAAAAGGTCGTCTATGCCGGGGCTTTCTATCGCGGAGTGTCGCTGGACGACACAACCTTTGATCTGCTGGTCGTTCCGGCGCAGGGCGTGTCCCTGCAAGAGGCCGAGGGTGCAATGGATCAGGCGGTCGCAGATTTCATCGCCGAGGGTGTGAACGAAGAAGACCTCGATCGGATCAAGATGCAGTTGCGCGCTGCCCAGACCTATGCCCGCGATAACGTGGATGGGATCGGCAATCGCTATGGCCGCGCTCTGACCAGCGGTTTGACGGTCGAGGATGTACAGGCCTGGCCCGATATCGTGCAAGCCGTCACGGGGGATGAGATCATTGCCGCCGCTCGTGAAGTTCTGCAACCCGAGGCATCCGTCACTGGCTGGTTGATGAAAGACGATGAGGTGACGCAATGAAACGCATCTTCGCAACCCTGATCGCCTTTGTTATCGCGCTGCCCGCCTGGGCCGAGATCGAAATCAAAGAGGTCACCTCGCCCGGAGGCATCACTGCGTGGCTGGTTGAAGATCACGCGATCCCCTTCACGGCGTTGGAGCTGCGGTTTCGCGGCGGCACTTCTCTGGATGAACCCGGCAAACGCGGGGCTGTCTATCTGATGAGCGGGCTGATCGAAGAAGGCGCGGGAGAGATGGATGCGCGCACCTATGCACGCGAACTGGAATCGCTGGCGGCGTCGTTCCGGTACAATGCGTCCGATGACTCGGTTTCGATTTCAGCGCAATTCCTGACCGAAAACCGCGATGAAGTGATCGACCTGCTTCGCACAACGATCCATGAGCCCAGATTCGATGAGGACGCTGTAGAGCGCGTGAAGGCGCAGGTTCTGTCCGGCTTGCGCTCGGACGAGACCAACCCCAATGACATCGCCGGGCGAAACTTTGCACGGATGGCCTATGGCGATCACCCTTACGGGACCGAAGGCAAAGGCTCGATCGAAAGTGTCTCTGCGCTGACCCGCGATGATGTGGTCACCGCCTATGACAATGTGTTTGCGATGGATCGTCTCTATGTCGGCGCCGTGGGTGATATCACCGCCGACGAGCTGGGTGTGCTGTTGGACAGGCTGTTGGCCGATCTGCCTGAGACAGGCAAACCGATTCCGGACCGTGCCGATGTGACCATATCTGGTGGTGTCAGCGTGGTTGAGTTCGACACGCCGCAATCGGTGGCCTTGTTCGGGCATGCCGGTATCGACCGCGACGACCCGGACTTTTTCGCCGCCTACATTCTGAACCACATTATTGGTGGTGGAGGTTTCGAAAGCCGCCTGATGCAGGAAGTGCGCGAGAAACGTGGCCTGACTTACGGCGTCGCCACCTATCTGGTGCCCAAGGATTTGGCGTCGGTCTATCTTGGGTCGGTCTCATCGGCAAATGACCGCATTGCGGAAGCGGTCGAGGTGATCCGAGACGAATGGGCCCGCGCAGCGACCGAAGGCGTTACGCAGAAAGAGTTGGACGACGCCAAGACCTACCTGACCGGAGCCTATCCGTTGCGCTTTGATGGCAATGGTCAGATCGCCGGGATCATGGTCGGGATGCAGATGGAGAATTTGCCGATCGACTACATCGCCACCCGCAATGACAAGGTGAACGCGGTGACTCTGGACGAGGTGAACCGTGTGGCCAGCGAATTGCTGGACCCCGAGGGGTTGCATTTCACCGTTGTCGGCAAACCCGAAGGTCTGGAAACCACAAACTGATCAAAGGGGGCTGAGCGCGCCTCAGCCCTTTTTTCCCTCTGCGCTGCGTAGCATCTGCCCCATCATCTGGCCAAATTTGCCCGAGCCGCGCTGATACAGCGCGCCATCCACGGACAGAACCGTACCGCTGATATAGCTTGCCATACCCGAGCTGAGGAACAGGCAGGCATTGGCTACGTCCTGTGTGTTCCCCCAGCGCCCCAGCGGCACGTCGCGGCGCAACTCCTCATGAGCGTTTTCCGTCGGGGCCAGACGCCGTGCGCCTTCGGTCCCTTCGATAAAACCCGGCACGACCGAGTTCACACGGATACCCTCGACCCCCCATTCCATCGACAAGGTGCGGGTGATCTGATCGACACCTGCTTTGGCCGCGCAGACATGGGCCTGCCCTTCGTAAGGTAGAAACGCCTGCGGGGCCGAGATGTTAATGATGCTGGCTCCGGGGCGTTTCAGGTAAGGATAAGCCCCTTTCATCACATGGACTGTACCCATCAGATCGATATCCACCACAGTCTTGAACGCATTGACCGACATCTCGGATGTCAGCGCCGGAAAGTTGCCCGCGGCACCCGAGACCAGAACGTCGAAATCGCCAAACGCGTCGTGGAACTTTTTCAGCCCGTTCTCCACGGCTTGTGCATCGCGGACGTCAAAGGCCGCGCCGATCACTTCCGCTGCGCCTGCATCTTTCAGCGCGGCAAGCGTGTCGTCCACCTTGTCCTGCGACCGGCTGGCAACGGCCAGTTTAGCCCCCGAGGCCGCAAAGGCCTCGGCGATGCCCCGGTTGATACCGCTGGTGCCGCCAATGACGATGACGGTTTGTCCTGAAAAATCCATGTAGGTCTCCCTTGACGGGAGCCCTACTCGCCGTAGGGCACCCAGATGTTTTTCACTTCGGTCGCAGCCTGCAGGAAGCGGCGCGAATGGTCCACGCCCCAATCAAATGCCGTCGCGTTATTCACCCAGGTCCGTTTCAGGTTCCCGGCCGAAACGACCTCGATCTCCTTCGACAGATCGGTGGATGAGAAGGACCAGACCGCATCGACGTTCAGGTGCGAGGCCAGAGGCTTCGCCAGTTCCGCATGGCTGCCGGTCAGGATGTTGACCACGCCGGCGGGCACGTCCGAGGTTTCCAGGATCTGGTAGAAATCGGTTGCCGCCAGCGGGTACGGCTCGGACGCCGCCAACACCACCCGGTTGCCCATCGCAATCGCCGAGGCCATGGCGGAAACCAGCCCCAGCAGCGGTGCCTCATCCGCGCAGAGCGCGCCAATCACGCCGACCGGTTCCTTCATCGCAATGGCAACGCCGCGGATCGGCACGCCATGCACCTGACCATCATACTTGTCGGCCCAGGCAGCGGCGGTGAACAGACGCTGGATTGAGGCTTCGACCTCTTTCGCGCCGTCTTTTCGGCCTGTCATGGCGTCGATGCGTGCGGCGAATTCGTCGGCGCGGGCCGAGAGGTTTTCGCCGATGTAATACAGGATCTGCGCGCGCAGGTGACCGGTGGTTCTGGACCAGCCTTTTGCGCCCGCCGCAGCCTCGACCGCGTTGCGGACATCCTTGCGGTTGGCCAGACCCACATGGCCCAGCAGGCCAGACTTGCCCCAGACGGGTTTCGAATAGCCACCGTCGGGCCGCGCCTGCTTGCCGCCGACATACATCTTGGCTGTGCGGTCAATGGGATCGGCCGGAGCACCTTCGCCCATGATCGCCTCGACCTTGGCCAGGGGCTTTGCCTTGCCTTTGGGCTTGGTATAGGCAGCCAGCCCTTCCCAACCGCCTTCACGGCCAAAGCCGCTTTCGCGCACGCCACCGAACCCGGCGGCTGCGTCGAACAAGTTGGTAGCGTTGACCCAGACCACGCCCGCAACCAGCTTGGGCGCTATGTCCAGCGCGAGGTTCACATTCTCGGTCCAGACCGTCGCAGCCAGCCCGTAACGGGTGTTGTTGGCCAGTTCGACCGCCTCAGAAGGCGTGCGGAAGGTCGAAGACACAAGAACCGGGCCGAAGATCTCTTCCTGCATCAGCGGATCGGATGTTTCGAGGCCCGAGATCAGTGTAGGCGGATAATAGCAACCGTTTTCGGGCAGCTCACAGGCGGCCTGATGGACGTGACCAACCGTGTTGCTTTCGACCATAGCCTTGATGGTCTGCAGCTGAACCGGGTCCACAACCGCGCCCACATCAATACACTTGTCCAGCGGATCACCGATGCGCAGATTGTCCATTCGTGCACGCAGTTTTTCGTGGAAACGGTTGGCGATGCCCTCTTGAACCAGCAAACGTGAGCCCGCACAGCAGACCTGACCCTGATTGAACCAGATCGCATCCACTAGGCCCTCGATAGCGCTGTCGATATCGGCGTCGTCAAAGACGATGTAAGCGGACTTGCCGCCCAGCTCCAAGGTCAGTTCTTTGCCCGAGCCTGCGGTCGCCTCACGTATACGCCGCCCCACAACGGTCGAGCCGGTAAAGGCGATCTTGTCCACGTTTGCGGCTACGATCATCTCACCCACCGCACCGTCGCCCGTGACGATATTGACCACGCCCTTCGGCAGCCCGGCCTGCAAGCAGATGTCAGCAAACAGCAGCGCTGTCAGAGAAGTGTACTCGGCCGGTTTCAGAACCACCGTGTTGCCCATCGCGATCGCCGGCGCGATTTTCCATGCCAGCATCAGCAGCGGGAAATTCCACGGGATGATTTGTCCGCATACCCCCAACGCCTCTACGTCAGGCAATTCGCTTTCCATCAACTGCGCCATGCCTGCGTGGTAATAGAAATGCCTCTGCGCCAGAGGGATGTCGATGTCGCGCGATTCACGGATCGGCTTGCCGTTATCGAGGCTTTCCAGCACCGCAGCCAAGCGCGCATGCTTCTGCAGCAGACGTGCAATCGCATAGAGATACCGCGCACGGCCTGCGCCGCCCAATTTTTCCCATTTCGGCTGCGCCTTGCGGGCTGCAGCGACGGCTGCGTCTACGTCGACCTGTTTGGCCTGCGTCAGGTTTGCCAGAACTTCTCCGGTTGCAGGATTGCGGCTGTCAAACCCTTTGCCCGGCTTTGTGAAAGTGCCATCAATATAGTGGCCGAATTTGTCGCCTTGATCGACCAGCCAGGCCAACGCCTCGGCAGCGCTTTCGGGGGCAGGGCCGTAATCCATGGTCTCGAAGATCTCTTTGACTGTCATAACTTCATCTTTTCCCAAATACTCACTGTCCAGACATATCCACGGGCTCAACCCATCGAATGCCTGTACCCAGCCGAGTAAGCCCCAGTCACATAATGTTCCAATTGCCGCTCGATATCGCCCAGTAGCGACGAAGCGCCAAAGCGGAACAAGTCCGGCTCCAGCCAACGGTCGCCCAGTTCATCCTTGATCAGCGACAGGTAGACCAGCGCGTCCTTGGCCTTTGAGATGCCGCCGGCGGGCTTATAGCCGACGCGATATCCGGTGCGGTCATAATAATCGCGGATCGCTCGGATCATCACCAGCGACACGGGCAATGTGGCATTGACGCTTTCCTTGCCGGTCGAGGTTTTGATGAAATCTGCCCCCGCCATCATGCAAACCAGCGAGGCACGCGCGACATTGCGCAGGCTGCCCAGCTCTCCGGTGGCGAGGATGGCTTTGACATGGGCATCGCCGCAGGCCACGCGAAAGGCCTTCATTTCGTCATACAAAGCCTGCCAGTCACCCGACAGCACATGACGACGTGAGATCACGATGTCGATCTCTTCGGCCCCGGCTTTCACGCTTTCCTCGATCTCGGCCACACGCAGGTGGAAGGGGGACAAACCAGCAGGGAAGCCGGTCGACACGGCAGCCACCGGGATACCAGTGCCTTCAAGCGCGTTTACAGCGGTCTCAATCATGTCGTGATAGACACAAACGGCTCCAGTGGTGATCGGAGGCATGTCCAACGCCTGCAAGGTTGCAGACGCAACCGGCTGGCGTGCCTTGGCGCACAAGCGGCGCACGCGGCCCACGGTATCGTCGCCTGACAGGGTAGTCAGGTCGATCATGGTGATAGCCTTCAGTAGCCAGGCCGCCTGATACTCTTTCTTCACCGACCGTCGACCGGGCAGGGTCGCCGCACGGCGTTCAATGGCTGAGGTGTTGGCCTGCACGGCGCGCACCCAGTCGAGGTCCAGCTCCATGCCCGGGTTTCGGGGTTCGGTCACTTGCGGCAGATGCGCGGTGCGCACGGGGCTTTCTGAGCTCTGCGTATCCATAGTCACGTCCTTTGGGAGGTTTGCGCCAAAATCGCACGGGTTACGCGTAAATGGAAGGCATAGCGCGGGTGAGCAAGTCATTTTTTGACCAAATGGACAAAATAAGCGCTTTCTTGCGAATAATTCGCAATTGCGTTGACTTAGTTGCGAATGGTTCGCATATTCATTCTCAGCAGAGTACCAATTCGGGGTCTAAGATGATTCGTCGCAGCTTTCTTGCAGCACTGGCTTTCGCCGCTGCTTTGCCATTGATGGCCTGGGCCGAGGCGCCACTGAAAGTGGTCGCCACAACCGGTATGATCGCCGACGCTGCGCGGCAGGTCGGTGGCGACCAGGTTGAGGTAAAGGGCCTGATGGGGCCCGGTGTCGACCCGCATGCATATCGTCAGACCCGCAGCGACATCGTGGCTATGACCCGCGCCGATCTGATCCTGTGGCATGGCCTGTACCTTGAGGCGCAGATGGAAGATTTCTTCCATGATCTTGGCCGCAAGCGTAACGTTGTGGCCGTGGCCGAAGGGATCGACACATCCAAGCTGCGCGCGCATGACGATTATGCTGACAAATTCGACCCGCACGTCTGGATGAGTCCCGCCCTGTGGCGCGATGTAGTAGTCGAAGTGCAGGACGCATTGACCGAAGCGCGCCCCGAGTCCGCCGACGTCTTTAAAGCCAACGCGCAAGCACATCTGACCGAAATCAACCAGTTGGAAGATTATGCCAATCAGGCGCTGGTCGCCGTTCCTGAAAACAATCGCGTTCTGGTAACGGCGCATGATGCCTTTGGCTATTTTGGTGCGGATTACGGCTATGAGGTGATGGGTATCCAGGGCATCTCGACCCAGTCCGAAGCCGGTCTTAATCGGATCGGAGAGCTGGTGGACACGCTGGTCGACAAGCAGTTGAAAGCCGTGTTCGTAGAAAGCTCGGTTTCCGACCGCTCGATGCGGGCGCTGATCGAAGGGGCCGCAGCCAAGGGCCATGAAGTAGGCGTCGGTGGTGAGCTGTATTCGGATGCCATGGGAGAACCCGGCACCTATGAAGGAACCTATATCGGTATGCTGGATCACAACATTACCGTCATCGCCGGTGCATTGGGTGCAGACGTGCCAGATCGCGGTATGAATGGCAGATTGTCGGCGGGGTTTTGAGTGATGCTGGAACTGGCCGCTGATCAAGGTGTTTCAATTTCCGAGCACAGCTTGGACGACAGTCCCTTGGCCATTCGTGGTCTGACCGTATCTTACGGTCAGAAACCGGCAGTATTCTCAGTGGACATGACGGTACAGACCGGCGCGATGACGGCGATCATCGGCCCCAACGGGGCGGGGAAATCGACCTTGCTCAAGGCCGCTTTAGGGATTGTGTCGCCGTTATCTGGGAAAGTCACCGTCTATGGCAAACCGCTGGATCAGCAACGTGCCCGGATTGCCTATGTGCCACAACGCGCCAGTGTGGATTGGGATTTCCCGACACGCGTGATCGACGTGGTGCTGATGGGACTGTCACGGCAACTTGGTCTGCTGGGCCGAATCCGCGCCCGGCACATGGCACAGGCGATGGACTGCCTGAACCGCGTCGGTATGCATGATTTCGCGGACCGTCAGATCGGCCAGCTTTCCGGTGGTCAGCAGCAACGCGTTTTCCTGGCCCGCGCTTTGGCGCAAGAGGCTGATCTGTACCTTCTGGACGAACCTTTTGCCGGCGTTGACGCGGCGACTGAAAAAGCCATCATCGCCGTGCTGAAATCGTTGAAAGAGGCGGGCAAGACCGTCGTGGTCGTGCATCACGATCTGGCGACCGTCACCGATTATTTCGACCACGTGTTCCTGATCAACACACGCAAAGTGGCCGAAGGCCCAGTGGCCGAGGCATTTACTGCCGAAACCCTGCAGTCTGCGTACGGAGGCCGTTTGGCAACCGCGCAGATCGACCAGATATCGCGCGCGTTGGGGTGATCCATGCTATGGGACGCTCTGACCCTGCAGCTGGGCTATAACGCCACGCTGGTTGCGATTGGTGCGACGTTGCTGGGTATTTCTGCCGGGGTCACTGGAACTTTTCTGTTTCTACGCAAACGCGCGCTGGTTAGCGACGCAATCAGCCATGCGACCCTGCCGGGTGTGTGTCTGGCTTTTATGGTGCTCGTCGCCTTCGGCGGAGATGGGCGAAACCTGATTGGCCTGCTGTCCGGGTCGGCAATATCCGCCTGGATTGGATTGCTGTGTATGAACTGGCTGACGCGCCGCACGCGGCTGGCCGAGGACGCGGCTATCGGAGCGGTCCTTTCGGTCTTCTTCGGGTTTGGCATTGTCCTGCTGACAATCATTCAGACCATGGGCGTTGGCAGGCAAGCGGGGCTGGAAGGGTTCCTTCTGGGTTCAACGGCTGGAATGCTTTGGGCTGATGCCTTAATCATTGCGATTGGGGGGGCGGCGACGCTGGCATTGGTGATGATCATTCGTCGCCCGATGACGATGGTCGCCTTTGACCCAGAATATGCTGCAGCGCGGGGACTGCCGGTGCATCGGATCGACCTTGCGATGATGGGATTGGTGATGGCCGTCACCGTTGTCGGCCTGAAAATTGTCGGGCTGATCCTGATCGTTGCCCTGTTGATCATTCCTGCGGTCACGGCTCGGTTCTGGACTGACCGCTCGGACCGGGTTGTGCTGCTGGCTGGTCTGGCGGGCGGTCTGGCCGGGTATTTGGGGGCGGCACTGTCGGCCTCGGCCCCGAACCTGCCAACCGGTCCGATCATCGTTTTGGTCAGCTTTGGTTTTTTCGCACTGTCCTTGCTGTTTGCGCCTGACCGGGGTGTTCTGGCAGCGGTATTGCAACATCTGAAGTTTCAACGCCGGGTGCATATCCGGCAAGGTCTTCTGGCCCTGGCGCAAGATCAGACAATCTATGAACCTTTGACCCTGCGTCTGCTGAAACGCGCCGGGTTGGCCCGCGCCGACGGTGTCGCCACCGAGGCCGGGAAGGCCCGTGCCGCCAAAGCCCTGCGAGATGAAAAACGATGGGAGGTTGTCCGTGCCGATCAAACGCATGAGGCGACGGCGGCGCTTTATGACGGGCTGCGCGATATCGAAACCGTCCTGACCCGCGATCAGATCGCCGAAATTGACCGCCAGATCGGCGGCCCGCAGGGGGTACCTTCATGAGCGGTGAAGAATTCGTCCCCTTGTCGCTGACGCCCTTGCTGATCGGAACGTTCGCGGCCATCGCCTGCGCGTTGCCGGGGAATTTTCTGGTTCTGCGCAAGCAGGCCCTGATCGGGGACGCGATTAGCCACGTGGTGCTGCCGGGCATCGTGGTGGCCTTTATTCTGACCGGAGCGATCTCGACCTGGCCGATGATGCTGGGCGCGGCGGGCGCGGCGATTGTTGCCGTGGTGATGATCGAAGCGATCCGTCGACTGGGCCAGATCGAGCCCGGCGCGGCGATGGGTGTGGTCTTCACCACCATGTTCGCAGGCGGTGTGCTGTTGCTGGAGCAAACCGATACTTCGACCGTGCATCTGGATGTGGAACACGCCCTGTACGGCAATCTGGAAAGCCTGATCTGGCTGGATGCTGTGGGGTGGTCGTCATTGCTGGACCTGACGGCCTTGGCCGGGCTGCCCCCGGAACTGCCTCGCATTGCGATGACGTTGGTGGGTGTGATCCTGTTCATCTGGCTGTTCTGGCGACCGTTGAAGATTTCCACCTTTGACGAAGGTTTTGCGCGCACCATCGGAATTCGCACAGGTGCGTTAGGCATGGCTTTGGTCATCACAGCCGCCATCGCCGCAGTCGCTGCTTTTGACGCTGTGGGATCGATCATCGTGATCGCAATGTTCATCTGCCCGCCTGCAGCTGCGCGAATGATGGCCAACCGGTTAGAAGCGCAAATCACCTGGAGCGTTGTCTTCGCCATCATGTCCTCGGTTTCTGGCTATGTGCTGGCGGGCTATGGGCCGCTTTGGTTGGGCGGCTCGGACGCCGTCAGCGCGGCAGGAATGATCGCGACCATGTCAGGTCTGATTCTGGCCTGTGCTGCGTTTCGGGGGCCGTGTCGACATCGGACCGGAGCACCCAGCGCGGCTTGATAGGGCGTGATCCCGCTTGTGCCGCACATGACTCGTCGGCTGAAAATTGCTCAGAAATTAGGCACCTTCAGAGTTAATCACCGCGATCATGGTTTTCATGCTACGACCCCCGCTATTAAATTCTGAATGACCACCACTCACTTCGGATCGTTCGGACAATCGCGATCCGGATCGCCGTAAAGAAACTCCGGCGCGTTGCGATTGTTCGAACGCCCCTCCCTCGAAAAATAGGCCCGCCAAACCAGTGGCAGAATCGCGCGCGTGTGTGCTAGGTCTGGTGGTATGGTGCAGGCAAACCCCAATATCAGCGAAAATCGCCCCGTAATCCGGCAGCTCGACGACGCTGCGATCAACCGCATCGCTGCGGGTGAGGTGGTCGAACGCCCGGCCTCGGCAGTCAAGGAACTGGTGGAAAACGCGATCGATGCCGGGGCCGGCCGGATTGCCATCGACATCGCCGACGGGGGTAAGACGTTGATTCGCGTCACCGACGATGGGTGTGGGATATCGGCGGATGATCTGCCGCTGGCCCTATCGCGGCACGCGACGTCAAAGATCGACGGCTCGGACCTGCTGAACATCCATACGTTCGGTTTCCGGGGTGAGGCGTTGCCCTCACTTGGGGCGGTCGGGCGGCTGACCATCACCAGCCGAGTACCTGGGGCAGATGCAGCACAAATCCATGTGGCCGGCGGCACGATGGAGACCGTGAAACCAGCGGCCCTGCGCTCAGGGACAGTCGTAGAGCTGCGCGATCTGTTCTTTGCGACCCCTGCGCGACTGAAATTCATGCGCACGGATCGGGCCGAGGCTCAGGCGATTACCGACACCGTCAAACGCCTCGCGATGGCAGAACCGGCGATCACTTTCACGCTGCGCGATGTTTCGGGCGGGGGCGAAGGCCGCGTGACCTTCCGGGCCGACCGTGAGAATGGCGATCTCTTCGACGCGCTGCATGCCCGTTTGGCCCGCGTGATCGGGCGAGAGTTTGCGGAAAATGCCCTTCAGATCGACGCCACACGTGAGGGTATCCGATTGTATGGATATGCCGCGCTGCCGACTTATTCGCGCGGTGCGGCTGTTGCGCAGTATCTGTTCGTCAACGGCCGCCCCGTTCGCGACAAGATGCTGACCGGGGCGCTGAGGGCGGCCTATTTCGATTTCCTCAGCCGCGACCGTCACCCGGCGGCGGCATTGTTCATCGACTGTGACCCGACGCTGGTGGATGTGAATGTCCACCCAGCGAAATCCGAGGTCCGATTCCGCGATCCCGGTGTGGCGCGGGGGCTGATTGTCTCAGCTCTGCGTCATGCGCTAGCTGAGGCTGGGCATCGCGCATCCTCGACCGTAGCGAACGCGACCCTTGGGGCGATGCGACCAGAGACTGCGCAAATCGCTCCGGCGCGCGTCTATCAGATGGACCGACCTTCTCAGGCGGCGCGGCAGGCAGCGTTTCGGGCGCAGTCACCGGGTTTTGCCGAGTTGGCAAATGATTATAGCGGCAGCATCGTTGAACCGACCCCGGTGGTGGCTCCGGCGCCTGTTGAAGAACCCGCACCGCAAGACCTGCCTTTGGGCGCTGCGCGCGGGCAGGTGCATGAGAATTATATCATCGCCCAAACCGCTGATGGGATGGTGATCGTCGACCAGCACGCCGCGCATGAACGGCTGGTCTATGAAAAGCTGAAAACTCAGATGGCCGAGAACGGTGTCGCTGCGCAGGCGCTGCTGATTCCGGAAATTGTAGAACTTTCGGAAGGTGACTGCGCGCGCCTGATGGCCGTTGCCGACGACCTGTCGCGCCTTGGTTTGACGTTGGAGCCCTTCGGCGGTGGTGCAATCGCTGTGCGCGAAACACCTGCCATTCTGGGTGAGGTTGATGCCCGCGCGATGATCCTGGATATCCTCGACGAGTTGGCCGATCAGGGCGAAAGCCAAACGGTGCAGGCGCGGATCGAGGCGATCCTCAGCCGCGTGGCCTGTCATGGTTCGGTCCGGTCGGGCCGCCGGATGCGGGCCGAGGAAATGAACGCCCTGCTGCGCGAGATGGAAGCAACGCCTCATTCTGGCCAGTGCAACCACGGGCGGCCAACTTACGTGGAACTGAAGCTGAGCGACATCGAGCGCCTGTTCGGGCGCAGTTGATCCCGTGGCCCGGTCGGGCTAAGAAGAATAAAACAAGAACATTTGAGGCGACATGATCGAGATTGCTGGCACCCAAGTTGCATTGAACGACCCCGCGATACTGATAGCGGGCGGCGTCATCGTATTGATCTTGGTTTTGTTGTTCCTGTCCTTGCGCGCAGCGAACCGTTCGGCCCGGATGGCGGAGCCGCTGGCGCGGCAGATGGCGCATCTGGGCCAAAACGTACAACAGTTAGGGCAGGGACAAGAGCAACTGCGCGGTGGACTGCAGCACGTGTCGGACACACAGGCCAATGCGCAGGTTCAGGTGATCCAGACGGTTGAATCCCGCTTGTCCTCGGTACAGCAGCAGATGAATGACCGATTGGCGGATAACGCGATGAAGTCGGCCCGGGCTTTGGCAGAAATGCAGGAGCGGATGAAGGAATCGCTGCATGGGTCGTCGAAACAGACCGCGACCTCGCTGACGCAGTTGCAGGAACGTCTGGCCGCCATCGACAGGGCGCAGGACAATATCACCAAACTGTCGGGCGACGTATTGTCGTTGCAGGATATCCTGTCGAACAAGCAGACCCGCGGCGCGTTTGGGGAAATTCAGTTGAACGATATCGTCTCTAAGGCGCTGCCCTCGGACAGTTTCCAACTGCAGGCGACGCTGTCGAACGGACGGCGCGCAGATTGTCTAATTCACTTGCCGAACCCTCCGGGGCCGATTGTGATCGACAGCAAGTTTCCACTGGAAGCATATGAGGCACTGATTGGCTCGACCAACGATGCCGAACTGAAAGCCGCCGTGCAGATGTTCCGCAGCACGGTGCGCACGCATATCAACGATATCGCCGAGAAATACATTCTGGACGGAGAAACCGCCGATGGCGCGCTGATGTTCCTGCCGTCCGAGGCGGTTTATGCCGAACTGCACGCCAAATTCCCAGAACTGGTGCAGGAGAGTTTCAGCAAACGCGTCTGGATCGTCTCGCCCACCACCTGCATGGCGACGCTGAACACGATGCGCGCGATCCTCAAGGACGCGCGGATGCGGGAACAGGCGGGCGCCATCCGCAAGGAACTGGGGATGCTGCATAAGGACGTGGAACGTTTGGGGGATCGTGTATCCAATCTGGATCGCCACTTCGGTCAGGCCGCCAAGGATATCTCAGAGATCAAGATCAGCGCTGAGAAAGCCGGGCGTCGGGCACAGCGGCTGGACAATTTCGATTTCGAAGAGCTTGCCCCGGACGATCACACGAACGTTGTGCCGCTGGGCAAGTCCGAAGGCTGAGATTTACTGGATAGACAAATCTAGATTGTAGCCGACTGTCTTATCGGTGTCCCGATCATTGCCCATCAGATAGACGCGGATCGTATAATCTCCGTCTTCGGGCAGGTCGATGCGGGCGGTGTTGCCATTGATCGAGCCGTTGTAGATCGCTTCGCCATCACTGCCGGGCGGCAGGATATTGAAGTAGATTACGCCGCTACCATTGGTATCGCTGACTTTAAGTTCGGCGAAAATTTCCTGACCCGCTTGCGCGCCCAGCTTGTAGTCAAAATACTCATTGCCGGTGATTGTCCCGCTCACCATCGTACCGAAATCACCGGGGTTGAATTTCACATCTGCCGCGCGCTGCGCCCAGGCTGCGCTTGCAAGTGCCAAGACCAAAGCACTCAGAATAAGATGATTTCGCATGAAATCCCTCCCCAACCAAATCAAAGGTTCAGTGTGGAACGAACCGCCCCGGCGCTTCAGATGCGCAAGAACGGCTGGAACAGGCGCGGCATCAATTTGCTGAACTTCAGAGGTGCGTCCGTGACCGCCAGACAGATGCAATCCTCCGAGATATCGGCTGTTGGCGTGTGGTGCAGGTCTTCGTCAGCAATTTCGACATCGCCACGGGCAAAATAGTCAACCTCATCCGAGAACGCACCTTGCAAGACCATCGTCAGTTCCATGCCATTATGGCTGTGATCTGGCACGGCGGCGCCCGCAGGAATAAATAGAAGGCGGGCGGTTGCCTCGCGCGTGGTCGGTAGGATCGCCTGCTTCACGCCCATGCCGACAGGCCGCCATTTAATGTCGTTTACATCTCCGCCAACGTAATCCTGTAAGGGGGCGGGGAGAACCGAGCAGCTGGGACGCGCTGGTTTGGTGATCGGGGCACCTTTGGCGATCAGCGCCATCGTTGCGGCCAAAGAGTCCTTACTCATGCTGGCAGAGGCGTCCTGATCCTGCAGTACACAGCCGCCAACAGCGTCAAAGCTTTCAGCCCGCGCGCGGCAGTGGTCGCACAGGGAAAGATGCGTTGCGACCATCAGGTCGAACGCTTCGGGCAGGCTGCCGGCTGCATAGGCCATCAGCAGGTCGTCTGTCAGGTGATGTTTGATATCGTTGCTCATCTTCATCATCTCAATTCATCGCGTGGCGCAAGCGGTCCAGCGCCAGCCTTATCCGCGATTTGATCGTTCCCAGGGGTAAACCGGTCTGAGATGCAATCTCTCGGTGGCTCAAGTCCCCAAAATAGGCCTTTTCGATCAACTCTCTTTGCGCTCCGGGCAGCGCCGCCATGGCATCGCGCAATTGCGCAGTTTCCTGTTGCAGCGCCACAACGTCCTCTTGTTCCGGCTCTGCCTCGGGTCCCCAGCCAAGATCTTCGGGCTCGGGGCGGCGTTGTTTGCGCAGCACGTCGATGCGTTTGTTCCGCGCGATCGTGAACACCCAGGTGGCTACGGTTGCGCGGGTAGGGTCGAACAGATGTGCCTTGTGCCACAAGGTCGCCATCACCTCTTGCGCGCATTCCTCGGCCAAAGCAGCATCCGACCCCGATTTTATCAGGAATGCCTTGATCCGAGGCGCGAAATGCTGGAACAGCTCGGCAAATGCGGCCTGATCCTGCGCATCCCGAATGCGCCTGACGTGGCTCACCCACTCCGTTCTGGTTTTGCTACTGCCATCTGCTTTGTTCACCGGCTTGTCCCTGGTGCGTTTCTTCGCGCGCCAAGGTTTGACCGCGGGCCCAACGGCCGTCGGATCATCCAAGGTCACGGTTTCAATCTCGGTAAACATAACCACATTACGCGAGCTGACCCAAGATGGATCACTTTGTGCGCAGTTTTTGATCCGCGCTGCGCCAAAATCCGTATCGTATGGTACACACAAATGAGCAAAAGAATGCCAGTTAAACGGTTTGCAGGCAGATAAGGGGAATGTACTTGAACAGGGTCGATCACATTGCAGGCCATACTTTTCATGGGCGCAAAGGGACTGTTCAAAACGCTTTTCGATACTCTGTCGACTACATCCTGCTTGACCCTGAAAGCGTGCCAAAGACACCCGTCCTGTTTTCCATGAATCGCGCCAATGTCACCAACTGGCGAGTTAGCGACCACGGCGGTGAACCGGGGAAGGGACGGGGCGCAACATGGCTACGCGAGCAGTTCGACCAGATGAATGTGCCTCAACCCGATCACATCACGCTGCTGACCCAGCCGCGTGTTCTAGGGCATGTGTTCAACCCAGTCAGTTTCTGGTTTTGCTTCGACGCTGAACACAGGCTTTACGCAGTGGTGGCTGAGGTCACGAACACTTACGGCACGCGCCACAGCTATCTGTGCCACAATCCCGGTTTTGAACCGATCCGGGCTTCGGACCGGATCATTGCAGACAAGCTGATGCATGTTTCACCGTTTCAAAAGATCGAAGGCACGTACACGTTTCGGTTCGACTACCGCCCGGACCGGGTGGGCGCATGGATCGACTACGGGCGCGAAGGTGGCGGTCTGATCGCCACGCTGACCGGACAGCGGGCACCGCTGACGAATGGCACAATTCTTTGGTCGCTGCTGCGCCGCCCCTTTGGCGCACGTCGGGCGTTTGTCCTGATCCTGTGGCAGGCGCTTAAACTGTGGTTGAAGAAGGCCACGTTCCGCCCCTTTCGCACATCCCCAGTCCCCAAACACCCGGTTTCCCGCATTCGCGAGCCTTAAGGTCACTTTGTTTGCGTAAGATCAAAGACTCATGCGTCGCGGGGTGGTTGTGCTAGGATAGAAACCGCGAACACGAGGAGTTGGGTCATGTTGGAAATCTCGGCAAGAAAGATCGCTCAGGTTGCCATGATGGGGCGTGAATTGAACCGGGCCGAGGGCGAGCTGCGTGCTTTTATTGACCGCATGGGCGAAGACGAGCAGGCCGAGTTGGTCGCTGTCATGTGGATCGGGCGCGAGAGTTTCTTTGCCGAGGATCTTGCCGAAGCTATCGCAACTGCCAAATCCGAGGCCTCGACTCCTTGCGCCGATTACCTGATCGGCACGCCGCACTTGTCGGATCATCTGGAAAACGGTCTGGATGCGCTGGGGATTTCGGCCGAGGATGTGGAAAACGATCTGATGTAGGCGCAGGGCCAGTTTACAAACATCAGCAGGTTTGTTTCAGTCCGGCCAGATATACTTTTGGTTGATTGAATGACATCTGATAGTCTTGCCAAGTCTCCGAAGCACAAAGTGACTTTTGTTCGCGTTGCCATTGTTGTGGTCGTGCTGTCCATCATCGCGGTTCTGGCCTTGGGCAAAAAACGCGACACGCTGATTGATACCTGCAACACGACCACGGGCGACGCGCAAGAAATTTTGGCAGCATGCGATACGCTGTTGAACTGGGCCGCCTTCGAACCGGCGACCCGGTCTGTGATCCACCTGAACAAGGTGCAGATCATGATGGCGCAAGAGGATTGGGAGGCCGCAAAGCGTGAGGCCGATCTGGCGGTTGAAGCGGACCCGGGTAGCCACATTCCTTGGGAGTGGATGGCCCGGGTTCTGGAAGCGGTGGGCGATACTGATGGGATGGTGGAAGCGCAGCTAACGGCCTTCAACCTGCAACCGGATAACCCCGATGCTTTACGGGGCAAGTACAAGCTGTTGGTCAGCCTCGACAGACATGCAGCCGTCGATGAGTTCGTGAGCGAGAGACTGCGCGATGACGGAGAAGTACACTGGTTGCCAACTGAGCCGGACTTAGAGCTTATTCTTCTGCTACGAAACCCGTCTCAGTATCCACTCTTGCAAGCCGTTTTCCGAGACTTTGCACTTGATACACGTGATCAATTGGCTGCCAGCCCGACTGACGATAAACTACGCTATGAGTTCTTTGTTTATTGCCGAGTAGCCCCTTCAAGTTGCCCACCTTTGTATCCAGAACGACGCAATAGTTATCCGAAATATATCTGCGATCAGACGATCGCAGTTTTCGACGTTAAATATCCAGAATTCATGGAGAATGTCGAAAAGAGCGGTCGACCAAAAGACCTGCTCAAACTGCTTGCGGACGAACCTGTCGGGGCAACGGTGCTCGTACAGGCGCGCTACATAGCTGCAACTGTAGTCTTTGAGAATGAAGCGACAGCTAAAAATGCAGAACACCTTCTGCTTCATGATCGAATGTTATATTGTGTATCCGGCGGCGAGTTTGCGTTGCCCGAGCGCCACCAGATCAAAGGTTTCGAACCAACTGATCCAAGGGAAGAAGCTGAAATTTACTATGGCCCGGAGCTCCGCCGCAATCTGGTTGATCTCGCTTACGCCATACAGAACACCGCCAAAACCTCGCCCTGATCCGTCACATTAACCCGTTTTAATCTTTCCCTCCGGCTGCGTTAACGCGGGCTTCCTTAATCTGTTTCAGCAACGACAAACGCAACTCAGAGCTAAAGGAGAAAGTCATGGGATACGCACAAACAGTTACCCCTCAGAAGGGGCTCTTCTTCGGTATGTTCTCGAATTACGCCGAAGCACGGGTGGAACATTTCCGCCGTGGAATCTTAGCAAATACCGTTCGCGAGCTGGAAAACCTCAGCGACAAGCAGTTAGCAGACATCGGAATGCCGCGCGACGAGATCAAAGAGCGCGCCTATCAGAGCGTCTATCACAAGCAGCCCTACAAGCGCCCGGTTCACTGATCTGTATGCCGCCAAGGGTGTGGCAGGAAAAATGGAGTAGAAAATGTTGGATTCAAACCCGCCTCGTAAGACGCCAGTCAATTCCAGCACCGTCATGTTGTTTGATCGGGCTATGCGGTTGCACGCAATCAGATCAAGCATTGTTCGTGCGGCGCAGGATTTGAATCGCCTATCTGATCAAGAGTTGGCCGACCTTGGCATCAACCGCAGCGATATCGACCAAACGATTGAACGCTACATCTGAAAGACGAAGATGCTAGACCAGAGTGAACACGGGCACCGTTAAAGCCATTCCGATCCCCCGGAATGGCTTTTTCATTTTCAGGCCGTGTGGTCCACCACTTGAAGATGCTGGGCCAATTTGTCGATCTCGGCCATCCATCCTTGAACCAGCTTCGGATCATTGGGGGCGGCGTGAACGCCCGCCGGGATGGCGCGGTTTAGAACCGCCTCGATGGCCAGCGACACCGGGATAGAGACCAGACGCGCCATTGCTGTGCCGCGCGCATCGCCCCAGGCGTCCATGACATAGGTCTTATGCCAGACGGGAACGCCGTCTTTTTCTGCCTTTAGCCCCACGCATAGAACTACGCGATCAGGCTCACCTTCGTCATAGGCGTTTTCGTCCCAGAACTGGTCCGACATCTCTTTCAGACGCGCATCGCCTTCGGGGCCGGATAGGGTTTCGATCTCGGTGAACACATCAGACCAGGCGTCAGCCCAACCGTTCAGGCGCAGGGTGCCACGGACGAATTCCTTAACCGGCCAGTGATCCTCGAAATGGTACTGCGCTATGAACGGAATCGAGTCGCGGTTCGGATAGACCTCGAAACTTTCCGGCGTCGGCAGTGGTGCGATATAGCTGCTGATCGCATCCCACGGGCGAGCGACGTCCAGAGGAGCATAGTCGCGGATCGATTTGGAGGGCGAGCGCAGCGCCTTGAGCACACCCAGCGGCGACCAACTGAACTTATAGCGAAACGGGTTCGGGTTCTTGGGGATGCCACCGCAATACGAGATGAAGCTCAGGTGGTTTTGCGGATCGAACGCGTCAGAGGCGCGGTAGTCATCGACTAGTGCATGTGCCATCAGGTGGTCAATGCCCGGGTCCAACCCGACCTCGTTGACCAGTGCTACACCAGCATCGCGAGCCTTGTCGTCCAGCCGGCGCATTTCGGGCGCGATGTAGGAGGACGAGACGAAATTGGCTTGTTTTGAGATCGCCAGCTCTGCCAACGGCACGTGCCAATCGCCGGGTAACATCGAAACGATCACGTCGCCTTTTTCCAGAACCGCGCCAAGTGCGTCGATGTCGAAGGCGCGGATGTCGTCAGTCAGGTCTCCGACCTCGGCTTTGGCCTTGTCGACAGTCCGGTTCCAGACGGTGACCTTGTGCCCGCCTTCGATCAGGCGGCGCAGGCCGGGAATGGCCGACAGGCCCGTGCCACACCAGTGAATCGTCATCTCTCAGATCCCTTCGATATGTGTTTTATATGTCGCTTCTGCCCGGCCCCAGACACCGCTGTCCAGATCGGTCAGTGTAAGCAGAGAAGGCAGCAGTTGCGCTGCGTAGTCTTCCGAGCTTTCGACCGGCAGCATCGAGGGCAGGTTGTCGATCGCCATCACGTCCATCACCGGATCGGTGGCCACGCGCAGAGCAGGGACCTCCCAAGTGGTAGCGCGGTCATAGACGGGAACCGGGTTGTAATCGCTGTCCGGGTCGCAGGCCACGTCGCCGATGGCCATCAGCTTGCGCGGGGCGGTCAGTGCCTCTTGCGGAACAAAGACCGGGGTGCCGGGACGGGCGAAGATGCAGTTCAGGAACAGGTCGTGATCCAGTATTTCCGGGAAAGGGCCACCGCTGGCAGTTTCGGCCATGTCCCATTTGGTGACTGTAACGCCCATAGCCTCGCACAGGTCCGCTGCTCCGGTGCCCACTCGGCCAAGCGCTCCAATGACGATGGCGCTGGGGCGGTCGGCTCCGGTGGCGTCCAGCTCGGCCAGCAATTCCGCGTTCAGCGCATCCTTGCTGGGATAGACGCCGACAGGCGGGCATTCCTGTCCGCGTTGCTGTGCCGCCCATGTTTTCAGTGTCACCGCCGCCCCGGCGTAACCCGCCCAATAGCCGAAGGCCGCGACTCGGCGCCCATCCTCATCGACCAGATATTCCAGATCGTATAGCGTGCCGCCGCCAGCCTTGAACCGATCCAGCAGTGCACGACCCGAATGCTGGCCCTTATAGGCGTGGCCGAACATGATGTGGCGATGGGGCAAGGGCGTGCCATCCTCGGGCAGTTCTTTCAGGCCAAATATGATCGCATCCTGCGGTGCCTCGGGCCAGGAATTTTCAGGCGCGATTTCGCATCCCGCGTCTTTGTAGCCTTTTATCGGGATGGCGCGAACATGGCTTTCCTCGACCGTTACGCGGATACCTGCCGCGATCAGCGCTGCGGCACCTTCGGGGGTCAACCCGACCCGTTCCTCATTCGGGCGCTGTTCTGCCCGGACCCAGAGATGTGTCATCGTAATTCCTTTTGTCAGAGCATTCCGGCGGCGCGTACCGCCTGAACCGAAGGGCGTGCCTCCATCGCCTCACGGAAGGCGACGATCTTGGGAAAGGCCGAGGCATCAACGCCATCACCTTCCAACCAACTGCAAACCACATAGAGATAAGCGTCGGCCAGCGAGAATGCCGCGCCCAGAACATACGGTCCGCGCAGCCCGTTTGAAGAGATATAGTCGCAGGAAGCGGTCATCGTCTGTGCGACCTTGTCTTTCATGTCTTTCCAACTGGATTTCTTGTCGGCCCAACGAGGCCCACGCAACTTGTGCGCGTGGTTCACATGCATGGTCGAGGCGAGGTAGAACATCACCTCGCGCATCCGTGCGGCCATAACCGGATCAGTGGGTACCAAACCCGCTTTGGGTGCTTTGGCTGCGATATATTCCAGCAATGCCCCGGTTTCGGTCAGGATACCGCCTTCGACAACCAGCGCCGGAACACGTCCCTTTGGATTGATCTGTTTGTAGGCAGGTTTCGTCTGTTCGCCCTCGGCGAAATCCAGTTTGATCGCTTCGTATTCCAACCCAGACTCTTCCAAAGCAATCGCAACAGCGACCGAGATCGTGCGGGGCGCATAGTAAAGCTGCATCAGGGGTCTCCGATCTGGTTATAGGTGGGTCTGTGCGAATTGCCTGTCCGGCGCTTCCAGATGAGGAACTGCATTGAACAGAACTGGGCTCAGCTGGGTGCCGATAGGATGCAGCCGATGTAGCGATGTATTCATGATGGCCAAAGCCACCCGTGCCATCGCTGGGATATCCAGTCCCATCGCTTGCCGCACCACCATCGAGATTAACGCGCCCGAGGTCACTACGATGGCCGGACCACCCTCGGTTCCGATCTCTCGCAGGGCGTCCGAGACACGGGTTTCGAAGGCGTCGAATGTTTCGGGCGTACCTTCGATCTCGCCTTTGGCCCAGGCGGCGAAAGTGCGGGGCAGGTGTTCGACGAACCCTTCGCGATCCGTTGGAACCGTCACACCATGTTGCTGTTCGTATAAGCGGGCGATGTTAAAATACTCGATCTCGTTCAGGCGCGGATCTTGAATGGGATCAGGCAGTTTCATGCTGGCTGCGGTTTCAACGTGCCGCTGCAGTGTGCCGCAATAGACGCGCGGATAATGCGCATGTGTATCCTGCAGATGTGCCCCCAGCCAGCGGGCTTGCTGGTGGCCCAGATCGCTGAGCTTGTCATAGCTTTCTTCGTCACGTGCGGCGGTATTGGCCTGGCCGTGACGCACCAGTGTAATATGCGACATTGCGGTCCCTCTTGGGCGAAGTCTTAGGGCAGGTTTTCGGCAGGGGCCAGTGGTGTTTTCTCTGGCTGCGTTCAGAAATCAGCCATTGGTAATGATTTAACCTGTCCAATTCTGAATGTGGACGCATGCATCTCTTTTGTTGCCCAACAGGGATAAGTTTCTTATACGATACAAAATTGCTGCAATTGATCTTGCCCTCTGAGAGCTGGCGTCCAAGCATATCCTGTTGACTCGCAATAGCGTCCCGGGAACTTTGGTGTCTAATAGAAGTCGGGCAGAGCTGCGAATGCAGACAATGCGGTGATCTATGAAAACGGCATTTGAAAGGCCTTAATAATGACCACACCGAAACGCACGCCTCTTTATTCACTCCACGTTGAGTTGGGTGGTAAGATGGTTGATTTTGCTGGTTGGGAGATGCCTGTTCAGTATCCTTTGG